>JBILLV010000369.1:0-8673 GCA_044375895.1 Polyangiales bacterium
GGTCGAGGAGGTCGATGGGGTCGGGCTCGGCGCGAAACTTCGGCATCAGTGGACCGTGATCCCACCATCGGACGCGCCCGGCGTCCACTCTGCGACGCGCCACGCGCCGTCGACCAGCTCCATCACGAGGGTCTGTTCGCGCTGGCTCTCGATGGTGTGTCCCCCCGCGGGGCCGCGCGCGTGGACGACGCCGCGGACGCGCTTGCGGGCCAGGCCCGAGGCGCCCGGCGGGAGGTCGTCGGTGAGGGCGCGCTCCAGGTTGAAGGTGGCGGCCTCGGCGAGGAGCTGCGCTTGACGCACGGCCTCGCGCTCGTCGGGGTTCATCTCGCGGAAGAGGGTGACGTTGCGGTCGCAGCGGGCGCGCTCGTGGCCCGTGGCGAGGGCCGCGGCGTCGTCGTAGTGGTAGCGCAGCCGCGCGCGCAAGAAGCGCTCGGCCATCGCGGCGGGCGAGCCGGGGGCGAAGTGGTGGTCCTCGTCGCGGGCCGCGCCGGGGTCGCCGGGCTCGCGGGTAACGGCGGTGACGCGCTGGGGCGACGAGGGCGCGGGGGCGGGGCGGGTGACGGCGAGCACCACGCCGACGCTCGACGCGACGGTGAGGACGGCGAGGGCGATGAGCGTGCGCTGGTTCACGCGGCCTCCCGGTGGCGACGGAGCGCGTCGACGAGCTCGGTGAGGGCCTCGCCCGCCCCCGCGCGGCACACGTAGCGCGGGAGCGCGGGCATCGCGAGGCGGTCGACGCCGCGCACGCCGACGGAGAGCGCCATCGCGGCGAAGGGTCCGGCGTCGTTGGGGCTGTCGCCGAGGTAGAGCCACGCAGCGTCGAGCGCGGCCGGGGCGAGGCCGACGTCGGCGAGGGCGGCGCGGAGGCCCGCGGTCTTGTCGGGGGCGCGGTGGCTGATGTGCAGGTGGACGGTGCTGGCGACGCCGTGGAGCCCGCCGTCGCGCACCATCGCGAGGGCCTCGTCGACCAGCGCGCGCGGGACGGTGACGCGCTCGCCGACGTCGAGGGTGACGTCCGTCGCGCGGAGCACGTGCTCGACCACGGGCTGCAGCGTCGGGAAGCGTTCGGTCACGCGGCGCGCCATCGCGCGGCTCTGTTGCATGCCATGGGTGCGGGTGGCCTCGTCTTCGATGAACGCCACACGGGCGGCGGTCCCTTCCCGCGCGGCCCAGGCGCCGCCGTTCTCGGCGACGACAGCGCGGACGGGGAGGAGGCCGGCGAGCACCTCGGCCCAGCCGACGGGGCGGCCCGTGGCGATGACGCAAGGGAGGTTCATCGCGGAGAGGGTGTCGAGCGCGATGAGGGAGGCGGCGGTGAGGCGGCCGTGGGCGGTGAGGGTGTCGTCGAGGTCGGTGGCGACGCCCACGACGCTGCGCCAGACGGCGGGGGGAATGGCTTCGAGGGGCTCCATCGCGGCTGCGGGCGCTACCACAGACGCGCGGGGGCTGTCATGGCTATCCCTCGCCCATCCCCAGCAGCGCGCGCACCTTCTCGGCCACCGCGGGGAGCTCGTGGCGGCGGTTGCCCGCGTAGGCCAGCAGCGCGAGGTCGGGCGTCTGCACGGCCCCGCCGTGAAACAAGAACGCCCGCGTCCGGATCACCTTGTACAGCTTCACCAGCTTGCGGTCGCTGACGAGCACCTTGTCCTCGGTCTCCAGCGACCGCACGATGCGCCGAAACTCTGCGAACACCGGCGTCGGGAACCACTGCTCCCGGTCGGCGCTCCCCGCCCCGCCCGCGCCGAAGGTGAGGTCCATGAAGCGCTTCATCTTCAGGAAGTCTTCGAAGCTCGCGGTGCCGCGGGCCCACGGGCGCTGCTCGGTGGCGCGGTACACCTCGTTCATGATGCCCGCGTCGATGAGCTCGGTGAAGTGCGTATCCTTCACGGGCCGCGTCTCCACCTTGAGCACGAAGCGGTCGGCGAGCGCGTCGAGCTCGGACTGCTCGGGGATGTCGTTGGTCGCCGCGAACAGCATCCGCAGCGCCACCGGCGCCGCCTCCCCGTCCTGGTAGAACTTCCGCTCGTTCACGATCGTGAGGAGCGTGTTGAGGATGGCGCTGTTCGACTTGAAGATCTCGTCGAGGAAGGCGACGCGCGCCTCCGGGAGCTTCGCCTTCGTCCGCCGGATGAAGCGCCCCTGCTTCAGCTTGTCGATGTCGATCGGCCCGAGGATCTCGCTCGGCTCCGTGAACTTCGTCAGCATGTACTCGAAGTAGTCGCCCTCGCCGAGCCCGAGGCTCTCGACGAACTTCACCACCAGATCGCTCTTCGCCGTCCCCGGCGGCCCCACCAGGAGCAAGGGCTCCTGCGCGCAGGCGCACACCGTGGCGAGGTCGACCTCCTCCGAGCGCTGGATGAAGTACTCCTTCAGCTCGCGGCGGTGCTGGTTGATCCGCCCACGGATGTCATCGATCTCCCGCTCCAGCTCCTTCAGCGTCCACATACCTCTCTCCAGTCCGCGAGGATCTTCCTGCGCGTGCTCTGCTCCTCGTCGGCCAGCCAGGCGTGGGCCCGATCGTCGGCCACCGTCACCTCGTCGGCGAGGGCGTCGACCACCCGCTCGGCGATCAAGATCTTGTGCGTCTCGTACACCCGCTGCGTGCTCGCCGTGAACGAGTCCGTGAAGCGCGGCAGCGCCTCGAACACCCGCCGACACCGCGGCGTCCTCCCGGCCGTGGGCCAGTGGCGCAGCGCCGCCAGCACCGCCGTCCCCGCCTCGTGGCGCCCCACGTGGTCGAGGCCCTCCGCGAGCGCGTCGTCCAGCGCCTCGTCGAGCAGCGCGTCGGCCCGCTCGGTGTCGCGCAGCAGCAGGAAGCCCTCCGCCAGCGCGGCCCGCAGGCGAATCCCCTCGCGCTGCCCCCGCGTCGCCGACGGGACGAGCGCGTCGAGGAAGCGCCGCGCCGAGTCCCCCGCCCCGAGCCGACGGAGCGCCGCGAGGCCCGGGGTCACGGCGTTGAGCAGGTCGCGCGTGGCGGGCGCGTCGGGGGCCCGCACGAGGGTCACCACGGCGTCGAGCAGCGCGTCGACGCCGCCGCCGTCGTGCAGCACGGCCGCGGCGCGCAGGCACTCGCCGATGAGCTCCGCGCGGTGCCCGGGGTGCGACAGTCGGCCGAGGCGGAGCTGCGTCGCGCGGAGGAGGTCGGCGAGGAGGTCGTCGTTGCCGCTGCGGATGCCCACGCGGAGCATGCGCTGCCCGACGATGCGCGCTTCGAAGTCGAAGAGCGAGCGGTCGTCCATCAGCGTGGTGAGCGCGTCGAGGGAGCGCTCGGGGTGGGCCTCGGCCTCGGCCAGCGCGCGCTCCACCGACTGCTTGGCCGCGGCGCCCACCGCGTCGGCGACGCCCGTGCGCAGCCACTCGGAGCGCTTGCGCAGCCACTCGACGCGGTCTTTGACGCGCGGCTCCTTGATGGCGTTGAGGGCGGCGTCCACCTCCTGCTTCCACGCGTCGGCGTCGGCCCGCGTCGCCGCGTGGGCGTAGCGCGCGCGGTACAACTGGAGCAGCGTGCGGTTGGGGGCGTCGTGGGCGACGATCTCCTCTTCGACCGGGCTGAGGAGATCATGGCCGCGCGCCCCCGCGCCGAGGCGGGCGAACCCCACGGCGAAGATGCTCGCGAGGTACGCCGGGAGCGAGTCGAGCCCCCGCGTCGTGGCCGCGGGGAGCGCGGTGAGGAGCGCTTCGAGGGCGTCGATCTGGTCGAGGCGGGCGCGGGCGACGTCGGCGCTGCCGTCGGACTGCCACGCGAGGGTGAAGCGGACGAAGCGGGGGATGTCGAGCTGGTCGGAGAGGCCCCGCTCGTTGACGCCGCCGAGGACGCGCTCGCGGGCGCGGGTGAGCCCGAGGCGGTCGCCGGTGCGGCCGTGGAGCGTGCGGCACACCACCCACGCGAGGCGGCGCGAGACGAGGGTCTCGGGGTCGGAGAAGCGGCGCGCGGCGTCCTGGTAGAAGCTGTCGTCGACGATGGTCTCGCCGCGCAGCGCGCTCTCCACGACGCGGGCCGCGAGCCACGATGACTCCGCGGGGGCGAGGTGGTCGCGGGTGACGAGGGCGACGAGCTCCTCGCGCGAACCGGTGTGCGGGAGGTGGCGGCCGCGGTGGGCGGCGAGGGCGGCGCTCGCCTCCACCGTCGCCCCGTCGAAGAACATCGCCGACTCCAGGCACGCCGCGGCGTCGTCGGTCTCACCCACCCGCCCCTTGCGCGACGCGAGCTCGCGCCAGGTCACCGGGTTGTCATGGCCCCCTTCGGCGAGCACCCCTTCGAGCGCGCGGATCTCCTCGCGCAGCGCGGCGAGGGCGGCGTCGTCTTCGGGCGCGGCGGCGACGGGTTCGGGCGCTTCCTCCACGACGGCGACGGGCTCGCGGCGCACGCGCGGGGGCTTCGGTCGCTCGTCGCGGTCGGCGGCTTCGATGAGGTCGGGGGCCTTCGGGGGCTTCTCCACCTGGAGCTCGGGCCAGTCGAAGACGGCGGCTTCTTCGAGGCGTTCGAGCTCCATGCGCCGGTCGGTGGCGACGTAGTCGACCCAGCGCGCGAGGGGCGCCTCGTCGAGCGTGCGGGCGGTGAACACCCGCGGTCCGTCGAGGTCTTCGGCGACGACGACGACCTGCGCGCGGTCGAGGTCGAGCAGCGCGCGGAGCTCGTCGCGGCGCATGCGCGGCGCGAGCTGACGACCGGGCGGGAGGTAGAGGTTGTCGGTGCCGACGGCGCGGGCGAAGCCGGGCGAGGCGGCGAGGTCGGAGACGCGTCCGCCGAGTCGCGAGTGGCCCGGGCGCACGTGCTCCTGCACGACGTAGCGTGTCCCCTCGGGGCTCGTGGTGCGGGCGACGGTGAAGCGGGAGAGTTCTTCTTGGGTGAGCGCCTCGATGAGCGGTTCGAGCGCGAGAAACTGCTCGGGGTCGAGCACCCACAGCTCGGGGTCGAGGTGGGCCGCAGGAACAAGCCGCAACCGGATGGTGAAGCGGCACTCGCCGGGCACCGGGACGAGGTCATGGCGGGGGGCGTCGAAGCGCGGAACCACCACGTCGTACACGCTCCGCACGGGGAGCTGCGCGGGGGCGAAGCGCCACTGTCCGTCGCGGGTGATGAGCGCCATCTGCCCGGCGTTGCGCACGAGGCGCGACACGATGTGAGCGAGTGGTTGCGCCCACGACCACTCCACCCACACGTCGCCGTCTCCCGCGCGGGCGAAGGCGGTGATGCCCTCGGCGGGTTCTTCCCGGGCGCGCAGGAGGAGGTACATCGGCGGCAACGGGACGCGCAGGAGGAGGACGCGCCCGCCGTGTTCGGCAGAGTCGGTCTCGGCGAGGGTGAAGTCATCGCGACCGAGGGCGAGGAGGCGCTCGAGGGTGCGCTGCGCGCCGTCACCCGCGAGGGGGATGTGGAAGAGGGCCTCCTCGCACGCGGGGTCGCCGTGCGCGCGGACGGGCCGGACGGCCTCGACGAGCGTGCGGGCCTCGCGGACGTCGCAGGGCTCGTAGCGCTCGGTGGGGGCGGCGCGCGAGCCGGTGAAGGAGGCGCCGCGGGCGCTGCGGGTGACGCGCACCACGTCGACGCCGCGGGCGCGGAGGCGCTGCGCGGCGGCGGCGTCGAGGGCCTCCGTGGTGAGCACGCTGGCCGTGGCGGGAGGAGCGGGGGAGAGCGTGGTCCAGGGCGTCATGACGAGCGCGTCGTGGCCCTCGGCGAGCGTGTGGAGCGCGGCCAGGTCGCGGTGGGTGCCAGTGAGGCGGATGCCGTACGTCATGGGGTGGGGCGATGGGACCTGAGAGGGCGCGGAGGATGACACGGGCGGAGGGGAGATTCACGCGCTGCGCACCGGGAACGTGCGGATGTTCGCTGCTATCGTGCGCTCCCCCGATGCCCGCACAAGACCTCACCGAGCCCTTCGATCTCGTCGACGCAGACGGCGCGCCCCTCGGCGTCGTGAAGCCGCGCGGGCTCGTCCACCGCGACGGCGACTGGCACCAGAGTGTGCACCTCTGGGTGGTGTTCGACGGCGCATCGCCGCACGTCCTCCTCCAGCGCCGCGCCTACGACAAAGACACCCACCCCGGCCGCGTCGACGTCTCCGTCGCGGGGCACCTGCGGGCGGGCGAGTCACCGCGCGACGGGCTCCGCGAGGCCGAGGAGGAGGTGGGGCTCGTGGTGCGCCCCGAGGACTGCGTCGCGCTCGGCCTCCGACGCTCGGCGTACGTCGGCGAGGGCTTCGCCGACCGCGAGATTCAGCACGTCTTCCTCGTGCGGACGTCGGTGGCGTTCGAAGCGCTGCGGCCGCACCCGGAGGAGGTGGCGGGCCTGGTGCTGGCGCCGCTCGACGGGCTCCGCGCGCTGGTGGCGACGGGCGAACCGCTCGCCGTGATCGAGCGCGACCACACCGGGACGCGGGCCGCGACGCTCACCCGCGAGGCGCTGGTGGCGACGGGCGACGGGTACGCGGCGCGGGTGCTCGCGACGATCGCGCGGCGCTGCGCGGGCGTCGACGAGGGCTACTGGCGGCTGGGGTGGTGACGCCCCCACGTCGCTACGGCCCGTAGCTCTCCACGACGTCGACGGGCGCGAAGGTGGGGCGGTCGGCGCCGCCGATGGCCCACACCCGCCCCGCGGCCGCGAGCGCGACGAAGCCGTGTCGCGCGGTGGGGAGCGGCGGCGCCGGACGCCAGGTGAGCGTGGCGAGGTCGAGCGCGTCGACCTCGGTGTGCACGCCGTCACTCCGTTCGCCGCCGAGCACGTACACCGTCCCCCCGAGGCGCGCCGCCGCGAAGCCGCCGCGCGGGAGCGGCATCGGCGGCAGGTCGCTCCGCCACGCGTCCGCCGCCGGGTCGTACGCTTCGACCGCCGCGAGCACCGAGTCCAAGCCCCCGCGCCGCCCGCCGAAGACCCACAGCCGCCCGTCGTGCACGATGCTCGCGAGGTGCTCCCGGGGCGTCGGCAGGGCGCTCCCCGCCGTCCACGTGTCGGTGGGTGGGTCGTAGATGGCCACGGGGCCGAGGAGTCGCTGTGAGGTTCCGTAGCCGCCGGCGACGACAACGCGGCCGCCGATGACGCCCGCCGTGGCCGCGCCGCGCGGCTCGGGCAGCGCGCGGATCGTCGCCCACGCGGTGGCGCCGCGCCGGAGGACGTAGCACTGCGAGACGGGTGTGAAGCTGAAGTCGAGGTAGCCGCCAAGGGCGTAGAGGTCACCGTCCACCGCGACGGCGGCCATGTGGTGGAGCCTTGCGGGCAGGCGCGGCCCATCTTCCCAGCGCCCCACCGCGGGGTCGAACACGCGCACCGCGTCGGAGGGCCGACCGCCTTCGAATCCGCCGATGACCCAGAGGCGCCCGTCGATGACGTCGCCCGCGATCTCCTGCCACACCGCCGGAAGGCGCGGCTCCGTCCGCCAGCCCGAGGCGGCCGCGTCGCGTGAGGGCGCATCGGGCGCAGCGTCGGGCGCAGCGTCGGGTGATACGTCGGGCACCACGTCGGGCGCTACATCGGGCGCCGCGTCGGCGTCGCGGGTGGCGGTCGCGGGCGAGGCGCAGGCCATCGCCACACACGTCGAGACCAGGAGCCAGGCGCGCGGCATGGGGCGAGTGGACCGCCGACGTTTGGTCCTTGTCAACGCCGCGTCACCACGAGCCCGAGCGGGCCCTCGCGCAGCGCGTACAGCCCCGCCTCGCCGTCGCGCTCGTCCCAGAACACCAGCAGCTCGTCGCCCGCCGCCACCCCGCGCGCCGTCGCACTCACCTCAGCCAGCGGCGCTCGCAGCACGTCGCGCACGCGGCGGTAGCCGTCGTCCGCGGAGAGCACCCGCACCGTCGCGTGACCGAGCGCTGAGGGGCGGAGGTCGATCGCGTGGAGGTCGGGCGCCGCGCCGTCTTCGCGCGCCGCGAGCACCCACCCGCACGAGGCCCCCACCCGCGCGTCGACGCCCGTGACGAAGCGCGTCCGCCCGCGGTCGCGCGCGCCGAACACCGACAGCTCGACGCGGCCGCTCGCCGTCGGGCCGACGCTGAGCGCGTAGAGCGAGACGGGGCCGCGCGTCCAGTCGGTGGCGAGCCACACGCACCCGCGCAGCTCGCCCGGCGCGAGGAGCGTGTCGAGGGCCGCGAGCATCTGGCGCAGGTCGGGGCGAGGGCCGATGGGGGTCTGCGACGCGGGGGTGTCGCGGCGGTCTTGCTGGGGTGAGCCGCAGGCGCGGAGCATCGCGCGCGCCTGCAACGCCGTGAGCGGCGGGCGCGACGACGCGCGGAGGACGCCCTGCACGCACGCGAGCGCGCCCACGACGACGGGCGACGCGCTCGACGTGCCGGAGAAGAGGTCGGTGTACGCGCGGTGCTCGCTGCCGCCCTGGAGGTCGCCGTAGCCCGTGGTGGTCACCTCGCGGCCCCAGCCCTGCGCGTCGACGATCGCGCCGTGGTTGGAGAACTCCAGCCGGCTCCGGTCGGGGCCGTGGACGTCGCGGCCGTGGGTTCCTGGCGGCGGCGCGCCGGCGCCCACGAGGATCGCCCCCGAGTCCACCGCGCGCCGCAGCGGGTTGACCCAGGTGCGCGGGAAACCCGTAGCGGGCTGATCGTAGAGCGGGTCGTCGAGGTCTTCGGCGCCATTGCCCGCGGCCTCGACGACGATCACGCCCTTGCGCGCGGCGTGCTGGATCACCGCGAGGTCGTCGGGCCACCACTCGACGGGGATGTAGCCGC
>JBILLV010000370.1:0-8671 GCA_044375895.1 Polyangiales bacterium
TCGCCACGAACCACGCGTCGCGCGACATCGTCGACGGCACCACCCCCACGGCGTCGAGGTCGCCCCCCTCGCGGAGCAGCCCCAGGCGGGCGCTGCCGATGGCGCACACGGCGAAGGCGCGCGGCAGTCCCGTGACGCGGGCGGCGAGCTCCTGGAGCACGTCGAGGGCGTTCGCTCGCGCGTCGCGGGTGGCGTCGCTCGCGAGGTCGCCGCGGGCGCGGAGGGTCGCCTCGAGCCGACGGGGCGCACGGCCGAAGGGGACGCGGTGGCGCGCGGTGAAGGGCGCGGCCCCGTCACGGGCGATGACATCAACGCCGTCGACGGTGAAGGTGACGGGCGCCCACGCGGCGGTCTGCTGCTCGATGAAGGCGCGCGCTTCGGCGGCGGCCTCGCGGGGAAACTGGGCGACCGTGAGGTGCGGGGTGTAGCCGCGGCCCGACTTCGACCCCTGCTCGTCGCACCGCGGAAATGCCTGCTGGAGCGCGCGTTGGAGCGCTTCGAGGGCGCCAGGAGGCGAGGTGCGCGGGCGGAGCCAGACCGTGGAGCTGCCGGGGTGTTCGAAGCGATCGAAGGCGTCGAGGGTGACGGTGAAGGGCTCGACCGACGCGAGCGCTTCGATGAGCACCGGGAGCGCTTCCTCGAACACCGTGGCGGGGACGAAGCCGTAGAGGAGGTTGACGTGCGGCATCCAGCGGTCGACGTGGCGGTCGTGGCGCGCGCGGATCGTTTGGATGGGTCCCCAGAGCTCCGTGGGCGGGGTCACCACGACCGCGGAGGTGTACACGGGGGGCTGCTGGCGCGCGTCGAGCGAGCGGCCGAGCGTGACGGCGAGGCCCCAGTGGTCGGAGGCGTGGAGCGCATCGCGGACGGGCTCTTCGCCGAGGAGCGAAGCGCGTGTGGGGAGGAGCGCGCCGACGGGGTCGCGGACGAGGACGCGGTCGAAGCGACCGGGACGTCCGCTGAGGGAGGCGAGGGCCGCGAGGGGGTTGCGCGCGGGTTCGAAGGTGAAGCCGGCCGTGTTGGGATGGAGCGCGGGCCACGCGTCGACGAAGTCTGCGACGGCGGGGTGGGTCTCGTCGTCGCGGGCGTTGAAGTCGCCGACGATCACGCACGCGTCGTCGCCGCGGGGCGGGAGGTGATCGGCGAGGGCGCGGAGCTGCGCGGCGCGGGCGGCGGGGGCGTCCTTCGCGCGGTCGCTGCTGAGGTGGACGGCGGCGAGCGTCACGCGGCGCGGGCCGAGGGCGAGCTCGACGACGACGACGCGCTTGTCTTGCGAGAAGCCGTGCGTGGCCACGGCCGTGACGGGGACGCGCGTGACGACGAGCTGACCCATCGCGCCGAGCGTGGCGGCGGGCGGCGCGTCGGAGAGCGTGTAGCGGGAGCGGACGTCGTCGCGGTCGGCGAGGCGCGCGAGGAAGGCCGCCGTCACCTCCTGCAAGACGATCACGTCGGCGTCGAGCGCGAAGAGGCGGTCGAGGAGCGCGGGGTGGCGCGCGTCGGGGTGCGTGGCCGCGGGGTCGTGGCGCTCGGAGAGGACGTTGTACGTCACCACGGAGAGGGCGCGCGGGGGTGACGCTGCGACCGCAGCGCGGGGGTCGAGCGGCTGCCACGACGCGGCGGCGGCGTCCCAGCGCCACGCGGGGGTCGGCGTGAAGAAGGGGTCGTCGCGCCAGGAGGTGGCGGCGGTGGGCGCGGGGCGGGCTTCGAAGACGCGGTCGATGCGGGAGCGACGGTCCCACACGACGGCGCCGTCTTCGCGGAGGCACTGGACGCGGTGCCACGGGACGTCGCCGCCGGGGACGAAGTCGAGGAAGGGGACCTCGACGTCGCCGCGGGCGCGGTCTTCGTAGACGACGGTGAAGCGCCGCGCGTCGAAGCGGGCGTCCCAGCGGATGCGGTCGTAGACCTCGCGGCTCGTGCGAAACGGCGCGCGCGCGGGGGCGGGGCGGGTCATGGCAGTGCAGTGGGCGTGGGGGTGACGGAGGAGGCGAGAGGGGTCGCAAAGGTGACCCGAGGGCGAAGGGCGCGCAAGGGCTGAGCCCCGCGCGGAGCCGTCAGGCGCGGCGGAAGTCGCGGATGGACGTGACGCCCGCGACGAGCTCGGGCGAGCCCGGCACCTGCTGCGTCTCCACGCGGCCCACGAGCGCGTCGGGGTGGTGCTGGCGCGCGACGTTGCAGTTGGCGGGCTCGTTGTCGAACACCGCGACGACGCGCCCGATGCGCGCGAGCGAGCTCATCGCCACGCGCTTGAAGGCCTCGTCGGGCAGCGTCGCGTCGGGGTTGAAGAGGAGCTCGACGCCCGCCACGCCGATGGGGAAGCCGCGATCGCGCAGGCCGTTGACCGTGGCGCCGAGGAGGCGCGAGACGTCCCGGCCCGTGAAGTACACCACCGTCGCGCCGGCCTGGTGGCACGCGCGGACGTAGGCCGCGGCGGCGTGGACGGTCTCGTCGTACGCGAGGGCGGCCTCGGAGAAGAAGCGCTCGCGCCAGTGGGCCGTGATGGCCTGCACGGCGTCGACGCGGTGGATGCCGCAGCCGTGGAGCGTGTCGGCCAGCATGTACGCGACCGACTCGCGGTCGAGGGAGCTGAGCGAGTCGGCGATCTCCGGGAGCGCGCCGCGGATGCCGTCGGCGTAGTCCGCGAGGATGCGCTGCGTGCGGGCGCGGTTGTCGTAGAGCGTCCCGTCGAGGTCGAAGACCACCACCGGCGGCCCTCCCTCACCCGGCGTGCGGACGCGCGCGATCACACGATCGAGGAACTCAACTTGCGGAGGCAGCGGCGGGTACACGCGCCGAACCTATACCGTCCTGCGTTCGCGCGACAACCGTCGCCGACGCGCGCACACGCTGCACGCGACGAGGTTCAGACACCGACGTCGCGGCGGCGGAGGGGAGGCGTTCGGGTGCGGTGGTCAGGGGTCGGGACGGGCCACGGGGTAGTGCTCCACGTCGGGGGTCGCGGACGCGATCGGCACACCGGGCGCGGCCTCGACGGGGTCGATGCGTACGGGGGTTTCGAAGCACCGGTAGCGACGCCAGGAGCGCCAGGTGCCGTCGGTCGTCGTCACGTCGACCTGTTGGGGCGTGACGTCGTACGTGTACCGCAGGCCGACGGCGCCATCGCCCGCGCTCCGACGCGCGATGCGTCCCTCCGCGTCGCGCTCCCAGAGCACCACCGATTGCGCGACCCCCGACGCGTCGAAGCCTCGCTCCTCGCGCACCAGCCGCCCGCGGTCGTCGTAGGCGTACGCGGCGACGAGGCGTCGCACCGGCGGCGTGCCGCTCGTCGACTCCGTGCGGACGCGCAGCCCCCGCGCGTCGTACGCGTGGTCGTAGCGGTAGGCGCGACCGGGGCCGTAGCCATCGTCGTGGGTCTCGCTGAGGAGGGCCCCGGAGGCGTCCCATGTCCAGGTGTCGACGCCGGGGTACCTGCCGCGCCAGGAGCGGTCGCGACGGACGGGGCGGTCGGCCTCCCACTGGTAGCGCGTGAGGTCGCCGTCGCTGCACTCGACCTGCACCAGGTGATCGGCGGCGTCGTACGCGTAGTCGCACCGCACCGTCGTCGCGGGCAGCTCGCGCGTCTCGGCCCGCTCGATCACCCGCCCCGCCGCGTCGCGCGTATAGCGCACCACCCGGCGCGAGTAGACCGACGCCGACGCGTTGGTGCGCTCCACGAGGTTGGCGCCGTCGAGCGTGTAGGTCACGCGCTCGGCGGGCGCATCGACCTGCGTGATCGTCAGGCCCGCGGTCGACCACGCGTAGGCGAACTCGCGGAAGGTGCGGTTCTTCCCGTGGCCGCCGGTGCGGATGTGCTCGCGGCGGTGTTGGAGGCGACCGGCCGGGTCGAAGGTGAGGTGGAGGTCGGTGTAGAGCTCACCGTCGGTGCGTTCCTCGCGGTCGGTGAGCACCCAGTGCGGGCAGGCGCTCGGGTCAGCCGGGTCGGCGGGCGGGGCCGCGCCGTCGACCGTGCTCGCGCAGCCCACGAGCGCGGACAGGGTGACGAGGAGGCCCGAGCGCGTGCGGTGCTTCATGGTGATGGGTGTGTGGCCGGTGGGGGGGCGTTCCGTCACGGATTCGGTGGGGGGGGCGAGAAGCCTCGGAGAGCGCGGCGAGGCGGAGGTCGGAGTCGAGGTTCCGCCGACGAGAATCGAGGCCCGAGCGCTCACGCGCCGCGGTCTTCCGCTCGCTCTTTGCGACCTCGAGGTAGCAGACGACGGGCGGAGGACCGCGGCGCGTGAGCGCCCGGGAGTGAACGACGACGCTCGTGCTCTCAAACCGGCGCGTCGAGGCAGCGCAACACCGCCGCGACCGCGCCCTCGTCGTGCCCGCCCTCCGCGACGACCTCCGGCCGCTCGGGGGCCTCGTAGCCCGCGTCGGCGCCGGGCATGTGGGCGATGGCGCCGTCGCGCTGGGCGGCGTAGAGCCCCTTGGCGTCGCGCTCGCGCACCACCGACGCGTCGACACGCACGTGCACCTCCACGAAGCGAGGAGCCGCCTCGCGGCAGCGCGCGCGATACGCGCGACGGTTGGCGGTGGCGGGGACGAGCACCGTGAGGCCCTGGCGCGCGAGGAGGACAGCGAGGGAGGCGAGCGTCGCGTAGAAGTGGTCGCGGCCGACGTCGTCGTAGCCGAAGGGCGGCGTGATGGCCGCTCGCACCGCGTCGCCGTCGAGCACGCAGGTGGCGACGGCGCGGGCGCGCAGGGCCGTGGCGAGGTGTTCGGCGAGGGTGGACTTGCCCGACGAGGGGAGCCCGGTGAGCCACACGACCACGCCGCTCACGGGAAGAGCGCCTCCGCGCTGGCGGGATCGAAGCGCTCGGCGGCGAGGGCTCCCTCGACGAAGCGAAGCACCTTGTCGCGCGCCTCGGGGGCGACGTGCGGGTACCACGCGGGGTTGCACACCACGAGCGCCCGCCACGCGAGGAAGGGGGCCGCGACCGAGAGGATTTCGTCATCCCCCGAAGCGCGGAGGTAGGTGTCCCAGAAGCGGCGCCAGAGCGGACCCATCGCGGGGGCCCACGCCGCCGGGTGCTCGACCGCGAAGAAGACGTAGTTGATCGCCATGCAGCACACGTCGTCGGCCGGGTCGCCCGCGCAGCCCCGCGACGCGTCGAGGAGGACGGGCTCGCCCGCCGCGTCGATGACCACGTTGAAGGGGTGGAAGTCGCCGTGCGTGCGGCGCAGCCGGGCCGTGCGGGACTTGAGGCGCCAGCGCCACGCGACGGCGCTCCGCTCCAGGGCTTCGAGGCGCGACGGCGGGGCCATGGGAACGTCCGCGGGGTAGCCGTCGATCATGCCGAAGATGCCCTCGCCCGACCCGACGAGGTCGCGGGCCGCGCGGAGGTAGCGGGCGTCGCCGTCGACGCGCTCGGCGTGGAGCGTCGCGAGGTAGCGGGCGAGCGCCTCGGCGTGGCGGAGGTCGTCGGCGGTGGCGGCGGCGTCGCGGGCGATGCGGCGGAGCTCGTCGGCGTAGAGCGTCCCCTCGGCGTAGCGGGTGACGAGGTAGAACTCCCCCGTGTCACGCAGCGACACGAGGCCCTTCCCGTCACGGCGGACGGCGCCGACGTCGAGGGCCTCCACGTGGCGGGGGATGGCGCCGAAGGTGTCCCACGCGAGGAGCATCTCGGCGGCACGATCGGCCCGTCGGTCGTGGCCGAACACGTCGGGCTTCGCCGTGTGGAACACCAGCGTCGAGAGGCGCCCGTCGCGCTCGCGCACCCGCACGCGGAGCGGCTCGCCGTAGCCCTCTCCCTTCGTGGTGGCGTCGTCGTGGACGTCGGCGTCGTCGATGCGGAAGGGCCGGGCGTCAAGCAGCTCGGCGCCGGGGAGGCACTGGGCCACGATCTGGCGGAGGTCGGTGGGGGGAGGAGGTGCCGTGGTCATCGGTGGGGAAGGTAACCATCGGGGTCTTGCTTCGGGGAGCAGAAGCGTCCATGTAGCGCTCGAACCGACCATGAGCACCGCACCCGACCTCGCCCTCGAATCGAAGCTCAACAAGGCCGCCTACGTCGTCTCCGCGGCCGTCCTCCTGCTGGTGGGGGTGATGCGCAGGGTGAAGATCCCCTCGCCCGTGGACTTCGGCTTCCTGCCCCCCATCCACGCGGCGCTCAACGCGCTGACCGCGGTGATCCTCGTGGGGGCGCTGGTGGCGATCAAGCAGCGGCGGGTGGAGCTTCACCGCAAGCTCATCTACGCCGCCCTGGGGGCCTCGGGGGCGTTTCTGCTCTCGTACGTCACCTACCACTTCACCAAGCGGGAGGTGCAGTTCGGCGACGCCGACCACGACGGCGTGCTGAGCGCGGTGGAGCGGGCCGCGGTGAGCGACTCGCGCCCGCTGTACCTCGCGGTGCTGGCGTCGCACGTGATCCTGGCGGCGGCGGTGCTGCCCTTCGTGCTGATGACCTTCAACCGGGCCTTCACGCGGCAGTTTGATCGGCACCGGGCGATGGCGCGGTGGGTGTTTCCGCTGTGGCTCTACGTCGCGGTGACAGGGCCGGTCTGCTACGCGCTGCTGCGGCCGTACTACCCCTGAGCGGCGCTACACCGACGCGTGGAAGGGCAGCGTGAGCTGCGACGTGGTGACGGCGGCGCGGCGGCGGCGCACCGGGCCGTGGCGGCGGCGCGGGGTCACCTCGTTGCTCGCCGCGTCGACGCCCAGGAGCAGCGCGCCGTCGGGGGTGGCGGCGCGCGTCCAACGCTCGGGGGGACGCCGGCCCGCGGCGAGCCAGCCGTCGAGCTCGAGGACGAGGCCCGCGAGCGCGTAGACCTGGTCTTCCTCGCAGGGGAGCCCGGCCTCGATCGCGCCGTCGAGCGACGCGGCGAGCTGGAGGACCTTCGCGAGGATGACGTCGACGTTCACGGAATGACCAGGAGCTCCGGACGCTACACCAGGCGCGCGGCGCGGCGCCAGGGGGTCAGAGCGCGAAGCCGAGGGCCACGCGGAGCGCCGGGAGGACGCTCCATTGGATGCCCGTGCCGCTCTCGCGGTCGAAGCCGGTCACCTGGACGCCGAGCGCCCCCGAGAGCACGAGGTGGCCGCCGAGCACGAAGGTGTAGCCGCCGAGGAGCATCCCGCGGCCCCCGAGGCCCCTCCCCCGCTCGCCGAAGCTCGTGAGCAGGGTCGACGTGAACACCCCCGCGGAGAGGTCGGCGAAGAGCCCCGAGGGCGCCTCGCCAAAGGGGTACCACCGCCCCCCGAGGTCGACCGACCACCCGAAGACGCCCGCCGTGTTCGAGCCGTCGAGACGTCGGCCGCGCGAGAAGATCGCCCCGGGCGCGACGTAGGCCGAGAAGCGACGGCTGAGGGTCCGCTCGTACTCCAGGTCGATGTAGCCCGTGATGAGCGAGAGCGGCTGCAGCGTCACCACGTTGCGCGGCCGTGAGGGCTGCGTTTGCGCGCGTCCGAGCAGCGGGGCCGACACCGCCGCGAGGGCGAGCCACGACCCACCGGGACGGCGCCTCACGCCGCCACCGCCCACAGCGCCCGCTCGCACGCGTCGAGGAGCCGCGCGGCCTCACGCGGCGACGGGAGCCCGGCGCCGCGGGAGACCGCCGGGTCGACGGCGCGACGCTCGGCGCGCAACGTCGCGAGGCGCTGGTCGCGGGCCTCGCGGACCCGTCGCGCGGCGTCGGCCGAGAGCCGGGCGCGCGCCCACGCGTCGACGCGCCACGCGAGGGCGGCGTGGCGGAGCTCGTCGGCCGCGACGGATTGCATCACCGCGCGCACGTCGGGGTCGAGCGCCCGCTGCGCTTGCCACAGCGCCACGAGGGCGCCCCAGGTCTCGCCGACGCAGCCCTCGACGGCGTTCTCCAGGGCCACGGCTTCGAGCGGGCGAAGGGCGCCGACGGCGACGGCCGTGGACGACGCCTCGACCCCATGAGCGCGCGCGAGTCGGGCCATGAGGGCGGCGTGGCGGCGCTCGTCGCTCACCGCGCGGCGGGCGTCGCGCACGAGGTCGTCGGGGGCGCCGTGCGCGACGAGCTCGCAGGCGAGGCGTTGGAAGGCGGGCACCGAGCCCGCTTCGAGCGCCTCCATCGCGGCGAAACAACGTCCGAGCGGGTCACGCGTCGCGGGCTCGGCGGTGGGGGAGGCTCCCTCGTGGCGCCGCCCGCACGCCGCGTAGGGCACCGGCGCCGTCGGGCAGTCGCTGAACTCGAAGACGCAGCGCAGCGTCCGCGCGCCTGGCGCTCCCGTGAAGCCGCACGACAGCAGCCGCTTGTCGGGCGCGCAGTCGGGTCGGTTGAGGCACACCTCCCGGCACTGTTGCGCGCCCCATCCGCTTGTGGGTCCGTTGAGGCCCTCCTGCTCGATGAGCTCGCGCTCGGTGGTCTCACAACAACCCGGAGCGGCCGAGGCCCCCAGTGCCATCACCAGCGCGTAGGCGAGGCGCGCGCGGAGCGTGTCGTCGTCCATGGCCACCGACGCTATCAGAGTCCGCTGCCGGTCGCTCGTCGCTCATCGCTCGTCGCTCGTCGCTCGTCGGGGCGACCTACGCTCTCCAGCACGCTGGCGGGTAACCCGCTGTGAGCCTCAGCGAACAGCGGGGCTCGCTGGGCGCCGCTCTCCGTACGCAGCCATGGCCGCGGGCAGGGGCCGACGGGCGACGGGCGACGGGCGACGGGCGACGGGCGACGGGCGACGGGCGACGGGCGACGGGCGACGGGCGACGGG
>JBILLV010000371.1:0-8662 GCA_044375895.1 Polyangiales bacterium
CGGCGGTGACGATGCCCGCGCAGGCGGGGAGGTCGAGCGGGACGTGCTCCAGCACCACCACGTCGTTGCGCCGGACGCGCGACGGGTCGGGCTCCCCCGAGAGGAAGCGGAGCCACCCGACGGCCTCTCCGGGGTTGAGCGGCTGGTAGCGCGTCGAGCCGAAGAGCGTCTGCGTCGTCACCACCGGCACGTGCGCGGCGGCGAACGCGGGGAGAGCGTCTTCGTGCGCCGGGGGGATGGGGTGGTAGCGGAGCGCGTCGCGGAAGTACACCTGCGCCCGCACGGTCTCGAAGGCCCGCGCGGTGCGTTCGAGGTCGAGCGTGTCGCCCGCGATGAGCTCGTAGGCCCAGACGTCCTGGTCGCGGTAGCGGGAGATGGTGCCGAGGATGAAGCGCCGGTCGGGGCGGCGGTACTCGCGGATGTTGAAGGCCCCGTGGTCTTCGACGGGGCGCGTGAAGCTGGAGAGAAAGCGCGACGCGAAGTCGTAGTGGATCTCCCAGCGGCGGCTCTGGAGGAAGTACACGCGCCACTGGTCGTCGAGGTCGATGATGACCTTCACCACCTCGGTGTGGGCCATCACCTGACGACCCGGTGAGGCCGCGAGGGCGCGCCAGGTGGACTCGTCGCGGATGTTGGGGCTGTAGTCGCCGACGGTGCGCGCGGGGACGGTGACCTCCGTCGGCTGGACCACCGCGGGCCGCCGGGACGCGCACGCGAGGAGGACGCACAGGGCCGCGAGGGCGAGGGGGTAGCGGGCGCGGATCATCGGGTGTATCGGGAGGGTCCATGATCCGGCACGCGCTGGCAATCGCCGCGAAAGACCTCCGCATCGAGCTCCGGGTGCGCGAGGTGGTCCCCACGATGACGCTCTTCGCGGCCCTCGTGGCGATCCTGTCGTCCATCTCGCTCTACGTCGACGACGAGACCGGCCGGCGCGTGGCCCCTGGCGTCCTCTGGATCGCCATCGCCTTCTCCGGCACTCTCGGCCTCTCCCGCACCTGGGGTCGCGAGCGCGAGGAGGGGGCCCTGCGCGCCGTCCTCCTCACGCGCGTGTCCGCCGCGTCGATCTTCGTCGGCAAGGGCATCGGCGCACTGGTGTTCGTGATCCTCACCGAGCTCGTGGTGGCGCCGCTGGTGGCCCTGCTGCTCCACGCGCCGGTGTTCGATCACCTCGGGGGTTTCACGCTGCTGGTGCTCCTCGGCACGGTGGGCTTCGTCGCCGCGGGGACGCTCTTCGGCGCCCTCGTCGCGAAGACGCGCGCCCGCGACCTCACGCTCGCCGTGGTGCTCTACCCCCTGGTGTCCCCCGCGCTCCTCTGCGGGGCGGTGGCGACGCGCGAGCTCCTCGGCGGCGCCACCCTCGCGCAGGTGGGCGACTGGGTGAAGATGCTGGTGATCTTCGACCTGGTGTTCATCGGCGGCGGCATCGCGCTGCTCGACGTGCTGCTGTCGGAGTAGTCGGTCAGGCCCGCGGCGTATCAGCGTGCGGCGGCGCTTGTAGGCTCCGGCGCCGCGCGGTAGCGTCGCGTCATG
This sequence comes from Polyangiales bacterium, assembly GCA_044375895.1. Lineage (GTDB taxonomy): Bacteria > Myxococcota_A > Polyangia > Polyangiales > CAISKJ01. Next base: position 1,534 of record JBILLV010000371.1, read on the forward strand.
CTCACGCGGCTGGTCGTGCGCGGCTTCAAGAACCTCGACGTCGACGTTCGCTTTGGCCCTTTCACATGCATCGCCGGGCCGAACGGCGTCGGCAAATCCAACGTGTTCGACGCGATCGCCTTCCTCTCGGCGCTGGCGGGGAGGTCGCTCCTGGAAGCGGCCCTCGAGGTCCGAGGCGGGGCCGGACGCATCGGCGACGTGCGCGGCATCTTCCGTCGCGTCGGTGACACCCACAACGACACGATCTCGCTGACCGCTGAGATGATCATCCCGCCCGCGGGCGAGGACCAGCTCGGTCAGCTCGCCGAGGCGTCGATCACCTTCCTCCAGTACGACCTCGTTCTTCGATACAGCGATGGGCACCCGACGCGGCCGCAAGGGGGGCTCCAGGTCGAGCGCGAGAGCCTGACCCACATCAATCTCTCCGAGGCGAAGAAGCGGCTCGGGTTCGACACTACGCCTGCGTTCCGTGACTCGTGCATCACAGGGCGGCGGACGACTCCATACATCAGCACCGCGGACGGGGCGGTGCTGCTCCACGCGGACTCAAAGGGCGGCAAGGGCGGGGGGGCGCCTCGCAAGGTGCGCGCGCAAGACCTCCCCCGGACGATGCTCTCGACGGCGGAGAACGCGGCGGAGCATCGGACCGCGACCCTCGCGCGCCGGGAGATGCTCTCCTGGACACAGCTCCACCTCGAGCCTTCCGCGCTGCGCGCTCCCGACGATTTCTCCGCGCCTCCTTCCATCGGGCACAACGGCGCGCACCTCCCCGCCACGCTCTACCGACTCGCACGTGAAGGGGCGGCTAATCCCTCCAGTGATGCGCCGGTCTACGCGCGCGTCGCGACGCGGTTGTCGGAGCTCATCGAACAGGTCCGCTCCATCTCTGTCGATGTCGACGAGAAGCGTCAGCTTCTCAGCATCGTTGCGACCGACCACCGTGGGACCCCGCACCTCGCGAGTTCCCTCTCCGACGGGACGCTCCGCTTCCTCGCGCTGTCGGTGATGGCGGAGGAGGCTCACCCCCGCGCGATGCTCTGCCTGGAGGAGCCAGAGAACGGCATGCACCCGTCGAGGATCCCGGCGATGCTACGGCTGCTCCAGGGCCTCGCCGTCGACCCGGAGCTCGCGGTTGCGGCGGAGGACAATCCGCTGCGGCAGGTGATCATCAACACCCACTCGCCGTTTGTCGTCTCGCACGTACCCGACGACGCCTTGCTGGTGGCGCGACTCGTCCCCGACACGAAGCGCTCGGAGGTCGCGCGCCTGCTGCCCCTCTCAAACACGTGGCGCTCCGATCTACCGGGCACCTCGGAGACGGTTTCCAAGGGCGAGCTGCTCGCGTACCTCGACCCGATCGGCCCGCGCGATGAGGAGCCTCCAAGCCCTGGGCGAACGCTCCCACGTAGGGTGCGGCGAGTGAAAGACCGCCCGGACCTCCAGACGCTTCTCCCATTCATCGACGCGGCGGAGTGACGTGAAGCTCACGCTCGTGACCGATGGGTCGAGCGACCGTGCGCTCCTCCCGATCCTGCGCTGGCTCCTCGACCTGCGTTCTGTCGCAGTGTTCGAAACCGCCTGGGCCGACCTGCGACGGTTGCAGCGCCCGCCCAGGGGACTACCCGAGCGCGTGCGCGCGGCGGTCAACCTCCACCCGTGCGACCTCCTTGTCGTCCATCGCGATGCAGAGCGAGGCGACATCGCACAGCGGCGGAGGGAGATCGCCGAGGCGACCGCTGGAATGAAGCACGCCATCGTCGCGGCGGTCCCGGTCCGCATGACCGAAGCGTGGCTGCTCTTCGATGAGGCGGCCGTGCGCCGTGCGTCAGGCTGCCCGAACGGGACGATGCCGTTGGCGCTACCGTCCGTGAAGAAGGTCGAGGCGCTCCCTGACCCGAAGGACGTTCTCTATGCCTCCATGCGTGAAGCCAGCGGCCTGAAGGGGCGTCGTCGCGCGGAGTTCGAACCGAACATCCACCGTGTCGCCGAGCTCATCGACGACTTCGCGCCGTTGTGGGCGCTGCCCTCCTTCCAGGCGATGGACGAGAGCCTCTGCGCTGCGCTCTTACAGCTCGAAGCGCGGCAACCCGCTGAAGACAAAACGGGCTGATCATGCTCCCACCGCGGGCCGCGGTCGCTACGCCCGCCGCCCGCTCTCCCCCAGCATCACCGCCGACCCGATGAGGTGCGCCAGGCGCAGCGCCTCGGGCACATTCCCCTCGCGGGTGAGGGCCTTCAACGTCGCCGCCATCACCGCGGGCTCCTCGCCCGCCACCTGGAAGACGTACCCGTCGCGCTGGTGCACCTCGCCCGCGCGGGCCAGCACCGCCAGTCGGCGCGCGGCGTTGGGCAGTCGACCGATCGCGTGGTGGACGGCGGCGAGGTCGGGCGCCCGCCGCATCACCGACGCGCACGGCACCCCGACGCGCGCGTGGAGGGCGGGCAGGTCGATCACGTTGAAGCCTCCCACGGCGATCCCGTCGAGCAGCACGGCGTGGGCCTGGTCGCGAAACTTGCTCCCCTCGAACATCGCCGCGAGGGCCTCGGTCGCGCCCCAACCGTCACGGCGGGTCTTCCCCCAGAGCATCCCCTCGAAGCGGGTCCCGTTGCAGAGAACCCCGACCAGCGGGACGACGGCGCCGCGCTTCTTCGCGAAGGGGGCGTCGTCGAAGCCGAGCACCCGGGGCGTCCGGCCCACCGCGAGGAGCCGCGCGAGCTTCATGCCTCGACGATGCGCTTCTCCGCCTCGGCGGGGCTGAGCTCGAAGGTCCACGGCCCCAACCGCGTCGCGCGCTCCTGGGTCTTGGCGACGGCGGCGAGGAAGAGCGAGCGCTTCCACGCCACGGCGCCGAAGCGCTGGAGGTGGGCGGTCTTGGTCTGGCAGTCGACGAAGTCAAAGCCCCACGCCACCAGGTGACCGAGCAGTGTCGCGAAGGCCACCTTCGAAGCGTCAGGCTCCCGCGCGAACATCGACTCGCCGAAGAAGGCGCCGCCCAGCGAGATGCCGTAGAGCCCGCCCACCAGCGCCCCGTCGCGCCGCGCCTCGATGCTGTGCGCCTGCCCAGCGCGGTGGAGCGACGCGTACGCCGCCACCATCTCATCCGTGATCCAGGTGGACTCCTGCCCCGGGCGCGACACCTCCGCGCAGCCGCGGATCACGCCGAGGAAGTCCGTGTCGGCGGTGACGGTGTACGTCCCGCGGCGCATCTCCTTGCGGAGCGAGCGCGGCACGTGGGCCTTCGAGGGCTCGATGACCCAGCGCGGGTCGGGCGAGAACCACAGCAGCGGATAGCCCTCCACGGGCCACGGGAAGATCCCGCTCCGGTAGGCCAGCAGCACCCGCTCGGTGGAGAGGTCACCGCCCCAGGCCACCACGCCGTCGCTGTCGGCGGTGTCGGGGTGCGGAAACCGCAACGAGCGCGGGAGCTTCGGCACCATCGGGCGGCTACGCGCCTTCCTTCGGCGCGTCGGGCTGGCGCTCGGGGGCCGCCTGCTGGAAGGCCGGTAGCGCGAGGCAGCGGGCCTCGATGCGGGCGAGCGTCGGGAAGGCGTCGGCCCCCCCCGCGAAGCGCCGCGTCGCGAACATCTGCGGCACCAGGCACACGTCGGCGAAGCTCACCGCGTCGCCCACGAGGAAGTCCCCCGCCGTGCGCCGCGCCTCCTCCTCCAACGCCGTCATCCCGCGCACGATGAAGTGCTTCGTCCACGCCGTGGCGTCGCCCTTGAGCTCCTCGCGGACGTAGCGCTGGGGCTCGAGGTTCTGCATCGGCTGGATGCCCGAGTTGATCACCTCGGCGAGCTGCCGGGCGCGCGCCCGCAGGAAGGGGTCGCGCGGCAGGAGCGGGGGATCGGGGTGGCGCTCCTCCAGGTACTCCAGCATCGCGAGGGACTGCGTGAGGCGCCGCACCACGCCGCCCTCCTCCCACTCCAGCGTCGGCACCTGCATCAGCGGGTTGAGCGCGCGGTACGCCTCCGAGCGCTGCTCGCCGCCGTCCTTCACGAGGTTGACCACCGCGTACTCGTACGGGATCCCCTTGTGGGCGAGGGCGATGCGCACGCGCCAGCTCGCCGAGCTGCGCCAGTAGTTGTAGAGCTTCACGCCGTCACGACCTTCTGTGCGATGCGACCGAAGATGGAGCGCCCCGCCGCGTCGAGCATCTCGATCGCCACGGTGTCGCCGGCCTTGAGGAAGGGGGTCACGGGCTTGCCGTCGTCGATGATCTCGATGGTGCGGCGCTCGGCGAGGCACGAGATGCCGCGGGCCCGGTCGACGTTGGAGACCGTCCCCGAGCCGAGGATCGTCCCCGCGGTGTAGGCCCGCGTCTTCGTGATGTGACCGATGAGGTCGTAGAAGGAGAAGTGCATCTCGGGCCCCGCCTCGGTGTCGCCCACCAGCGCGCCGTTGTGCTCCGTGCGCAGCCGCAGGTGAACGCGGCCGTCGCGCCAGGCCTCGCCGAGCTCGTCGGGCGTCACCGCCACCGGCGAGAAGGCCGACGCGGGCTTCGAACAGAAGAACCCAAAGCCCTTCGCGAGCTCGTCGGGGATGAGGTTGCGCAGCGTCAGGTCGTTGACCAGCATCACGAGGCGAACGTAGGGCGCGGCGTCGCCCGGGAGCGTCCCCTGCGGCGTGTCGCCGAGGATCACGGCCACCTCGGACTCGAAGTCGAGGCCCCACGCGGGGTTCACCAGGGGGACGTCGTCGGTGGGGCCGAGGAGCACGCCCGAGCCACCCTGGTACACCAGCGGGTCGGTCTCCAGCGTCGCGGGGGGCTCGGCGTTGCGGGCCTTGCGCACGAGGCGGACGTGGTTGAGGTAGGCCGAGCCGTCGACCCACTCGTACGCGCGGGGGAGGGGGCTCAGGCACCCCGCCGGGTCGAAGGGGACGCCCGTGATGCGGCCCGCTGCGAGGTCGTCGGCGCGCGCGCGGAGGAGCGGCTCCGTGCGGCCCCAGTCGTCGAGGGCGGCCTGCATCGTGGGGGCGATGTCGGCGACCGAGAGGCACGTGCGGAGGTCGGCGGAGACCAGGGCCAGGGCGCCGTCGCGCGTCCCGTTGCGCAGGGTGGCGAGCTTCATCGCGAGGCGCGTACCATGACCCCGTCGCCCCCTACAAGAGGGAGCGCCAGTCAGGACGTTCGCGTGCGCATCCCGTTGCATATCAAGCTCATGGGCAGCTACCTCCTCGTGGTGGGGATGGTGCTCGTCCCGACGGTCGTGTACCTGCGCACCACGCTCCAGCGCGACCAGCACGCGCGGGTGCAGGCGCAGCTCGCCGCGGAGCTCGCGGGCATCACCGCCCGCCTCGGCGACGCGCCCCCCGGTGAGCTGGAGGCGCGCACCCAGCTCCTCCTCACGGCCCTCCCCACGCGGCTCACCGTGGTCGACGCGGCGGGCAACGTCCTCGGCGACTCCTACCGCCCCGGCGCCGCGCTCGACAACCACGGCGACCGCCCGGAGATTCGCGCGGCCCTGCGCGACGGCGTCGGCGTGTCGCTCCGCCGCAGCGGGACCACCGGGCGGGTGATGTTCTACGTCGCGCGGCGCTTCCCCGCGACGGGGCCGGCGCGCGGCGTGGCGCGGCTCGCCAAGGCCGACGCGGAGATCAACGCCGCGACCGACCAGGTGATCGTCGTCGTGCGCAACGCCGCCGCCGTGGGCCTCTCGATGGCGGTGCTGCTCAGCCTCATCGCGGCCCTCGCCGCTTCGCGCCCGCTGCGCCGCATCGCCGCGGGGGCGCGGGCCTTCGCCGCGGGCGACTTCGGCGCGTCGATCGACGTCCAGTCGAACGACGAGATCGGCGAGGTGGCTGACGCGCTGGAGGCCCTCTCGTCGCAGCTCCGCGCGCGCCTCCTCACCGCCGGCGTCGACCGGGCGACGCTCCAGGCGCTCCTCGACGACCTCCCCGTGGGGGTGATTCTCTACGACGCCGACCGTCGCCCCATCGCGGTCAACGGCGCCGCTCGCCTCCTCTGCGGGCTCACGGCGGCGGCGGAGCCCGAGCTCGGCGCCGAGCTCGCGCGCCTCCCGGGCTGCACCCAGGGGCTCGCGAAGGCGCTGCGGGACGGGCTCACGGTGGAGGTCGCGCTCGCGCTCCCGTGGCGCCCGGAGGCGACGCTCGTCGGGCGCTGGGTGGTCGTGTTCGCGCCCGATGGCCAGCGGCTCCCCGCGCTCGTGGTGATCAACCGGGCCCCCGAGGCGCAGGTGCGCGCGCTGGAGGGCGTGGTGACCTCCCTCGCGACGCACGTCCGCGCGCTCGCCCGCGACGTCGACGACGCCGAGCTCGCCGTCCGCGCCGTGGGCGACGCGCTCCACGCCGAGGACGCGATCGCCGTCCCGCCGTTGGAGCCCGCCGCGGTGACGCCCGTGTCGCTGCGCTCGCTCTACGACGACGCGTCGAGCGACGTCGCCGCCCTCGCCGACGCCGCGGGGGTGCGGCTCGCCCTCGAGTGCCACGACGGCGAGGCGCGCGCCGTCGACGCCGACGGGCGCGTGCGCCGGGCGCTGCGGGCGGTGCTCCGTTGGGCCATCGAGCGGGCGGGCCGGGAGGGGCGGGTCGTGGTGGTGGCGTCGCAGCAGGAGAAGTCGGTGCGCTTCACGGTGCGCGCGCCCCGGTCGGCGGAGGCGTCGGCGCCGGACGTCGCGGGCCTCGTGCGGCCCCTGGGCGGCGACGCGGGGGTGGCGCCCGGTGGTGACGGCGTCGAGGCGTGGCTCACCACGCCGCGCGCGTGAGGGCCGACCTCAGTCGTTGCGCGCGCCCGCGGCGATCCAGCGGCGGATGAGGTCGACCTCGGCCGCGGTGAGGTACGGCGGGCCGTTGAGCGGCATGCGCGCGCCGCCGCACAGGTTGGTGCCCGCGAGCTTGTCGAGGAGGTAGCTCGCGGTGGGCGCGCCGGCCACGACGCGCGTCCGTCCGCCGCAGCTCGCGGCGACGCCCACGAGGGCGGCGTGCGAGGCCCCGGCGGCGAGGGAGAGCCCGGCCGACGGGCGCGTGCCGCCGTGGCAGCGGGCGCACGACGCCGTGAAGATCGGCTGGACGTCGGCGGACAGTCGGGGCGCCGCGGGCGCAGGCGCGTCCGGGACCACGGTGACGTCAGGCGCCCCTGCGTCCGTCCCCGCGGTGCCTCCCTGACAG
>JBILLV010000372.1:0-8654 GCA_044375895.1 Polyangiales bacterium
TTGACGAGAGCGCCGCAGTGCGGGCAGGCGAGGATGCGGGTGGGCCCTGGGCGCATGGGGCGAGTGTCGCGAAGGAGCGGCACGCGCGCCAGGGGTTGCTCGCTCTCGTTCCCACAACGCTGCGCCGACGGGTTGTCGCAGAGCACCCTTGGGAGGATACGGCTTTCCATGTCCCACTCGGCCAACGCCCCACCCGCTTCGCCCGGCGACGGTTCGCATGCGGGAGGTTCGGTCGACTCTCGCTGTACTGCGTGCGGTGTCGTTGGAGTGGTCGTTGCCGCGTGTCCGCGCGCGGCGGCTTGCGCTACGAGGAGGCGGGCGCAGCCCCTAGAGGCACCGAGCACCACGCGCCTCATGATCCGCGTTCGATGCTCTCGGAGCGCTGCGGTGGCGGTCGCTGGCGCGTCGTCGATTGCGGTGCGGGGGCAGCCTCCCCTATGCTCCCGTGGCGCATGACCACCGTGACCTTCAATCAAGCGACGCCCGAACTGCTCGAGTCGCTCGTGACGCTGGCGGGTCCCGTCGACGACCCGGCGCTCTGGCGCGGCCTCGAAGCCACCGCGCTCGCGCCCGACCTGCTCCCCCACCTGGCGTGGATCGTCGAGCGGGTGCGTGCCGTGCTTACGGTGCGAGCGAACGAGAGCACCGTGTGGTCGCGCGCCATCTTCCCGCTCTTGATGCTCGCGGAGTCGGGCACCGTGCGCGCGTGGTCGCAGGTGCCGGTGCGCGCCGAGCTGCAAGGCGTCGACGGCCCCGTCGAGCTCGCGGGGATCGTCGACGGCGTGCTCGCCCGTGAGACCGCCCTCGGGGGGCAGGCGCGGCCGCCGTTTCTCCTCGTGGTCGAGGGCAAGCGCGCGGTCGACGCGACCGACCCGGGGCCGCAGTTGCTCGCCGCGATGCTCGCGTCGCTGGCCTCGGAGCCCGGCGCGCTCATCGCCACCGCAGCCGAGCGCTACGGCTGCTTCACCGTCGGCGACACGTGGACCTTTCTGCGCGCCGAGTGGTCGCGCGCAGCCCCCGACGCGCGCCCGACGCTGCGTCTCTCGTGGTCGCGCGAGTACGCCGAGGCGGCCGAGGGAGAGCGCCTCCTGGCCGTGCTGCTCGGCATCGTGCTTCGCGGCGGCGGGTAACACGCACCGCGCGCAGTGTTGCTGGCGTGGCGGTGACGGCGCCGGTGTCAGCGGGCGAGCGGCTTCCTCACGTGGACGTCGCGTGGTGGTGCCTCACGGCGCCTCGCGCGGCGCGCCGACCTCGCAGCGCAGCATGCCCCGGACGCGGGTATCGTCGACGAAGCCGACGAGCGCGTCGCGGGCGGCGGAGAGGGTGACGTACTCGCCGAAGGTCTGCATCCGGCTCAGGCCCTCCTGCGGCGCGGGGTTGCGGAGCTGGGCGCCGAACACGCACGGCCGCCCCGGGCCGAGCGCGAAGAGGACGCGCGCCTCGATGCCGTGGCCGTTGAACATGAGCCCGTGGGTGTCGCTCCGGCGCGTGCGGACGATGAGGACGGGGACGTCGGGCGGGGGCGGGGCCGCGCAGACCGAGAAGGGTCCGGCGGGGAGCGGGAGGCGCTCGGTCGGGCCGCCGTCGAAGGGGGCGACGGCGAGGGACTCTTCGCCGGCTCGCCAGGCGAGCGACCAGCGGTCGCCGCGGCGGAGGAGGCCCACCTCGGCGAGAACGTCGTCGGCGCCCTCCAGCACCACGCGGCGCGCGCTCCGGACGCCGCCGTCGCCGTCGACCACGAAGCCCGCGCCCGCGCGGCGGACCCCACCGCCCGTGACGGCCACGGCGAGGCCCCCGGAGCGCTCGCGGACCACCAGCCAGCCGTCCGTGTCGAGCGACCAGCGCTCGACGGCCGGGAGCGCGTCGGCGAGGGAGCGGGTGGTCGCGCCGCGCGCCCAGAGGAGCCGGTCGTGCGGCATCGAGTGGGCGACGACGAGCGCGCCGACGTGGGCGCCGAGCACGTCGTAGGTGGTGCGGTCGCCCCAGATCGCGAGTTCCCGCGGGTCGCGGCGCTCGGGGGCGATGACGGCGGAGCCCGAGATCTGTTCGAGGCTGTCCCACGCGACGTGAACGCCGTCGGCGCCGCGCTCCATCGTCACCGCGTCGCCCGTGAGCGGGAGGTACACCTCGGGGCCGAGCGAGCGCCAGGGCGAGGGGCGCGCGACCCCGCCGCTCCCGCACGTCAGCGCGACCGCGGGGCGGAAGAGCGCATGCGGCCGGTCGCTCGGGCGGGGTGCCTCGCCCGGCGCGGCGGCCGCGGCGCGTTGCGCGTCGGTGAGGGCGCCCCAGCCAAGCACGTGGAGCGCGTCGCCGAACGAGCAGCCGCGCCCGTCGCACGCGAAGTCGCTGATGGCCGCCCGGCCGCGGCGGCCGCCGGGGACGGGGAAGGGCTCCCAGGTCGCGCCGCCATTCACGGTGCGCCAGAGCTGCCCGCGCTCGACGCCGCGGACGAAGCCGCGCTCGGCGTCGGCGAACCCGACGCCCAGTCCCCGCTCCGGCAGCGCGCTCACCCGCCACGCTCCGCCCGGCGCGCGGAGCGCCACGGCGGACTCCGGGGCGCGCCCGCTCCCGCGCTCGACGATGCCGAAGAGGGTGCCGTCCGGGGTCCACCGCACGCGGTCGATCCAGCGGTAGCCTTCCGGCGCCTCCAGCGGCGTCGCGCGACCAGTGCGGAGGTCGAAGATCGACCACGCGAGCGAGAGCGTCTCCACGCCCGGGTCGATCGTGCCGAGGAGGAGCGAGTCGCCGCGCAGCCCCCCCACCTGCCAGCGCGCCGGCGCTCGCCCGGCGAGGCGTCGCGGCGCCCACCGCCTGCGCCCGTCGTACACGCAGACCGTGTCGGTCGGACCCCGCTCGCGCTCGCGCGCGGCGCAGGGGCCCAGCACCACGGCGCGTGCACTGTCGACGGCGAAGGTGGGGAGGTCATACCCCCAGGAGGGCCCGCCCGGCGGGCGCACGGGCGTGAAGCGCTCGCCGTCGGTGGTGACGTAGAGCGCGCCGCCTCTTTGGTGGGCGACGCGGCGGCGAGGGCCTCGGCGTCGCGATTCGCTGACCTCCGCGGCATCAACACGCCGATCGCCTGCACGCATGGCCGCCGCCGAACACCGCCGCGTCGAGCTCGGCCGCGCCGGACGCGCCGGTCTCCTTCTCGACCCGCACCGCCCGCTTGAGCCCGTCGCGGAGCGTCCGCCACGGCGCGCGGTAGGCGACGAGCGCGGACGACGGGGCGGGCTGGACCTCCGCGTCGCCTCCCTGCTGCGCGGCGACCGCCCCTTCGAGCGCTTCGACGGACTCGGCCAGACGCGCGCGGGCGGGGCCGAGCAGCCACGTCACGCCGGCGCGGTCGTCCTTCGTGAGCTCCTTGTCTGCGACCACCTTGTCGTTGATCACTTGAAAACAAGGCGTGGTGCGACGGTCGGACACCCCACCGCGCCGAGCCGGAAGGTGCGGCCGATGGTGGGGGGATCGATTCGCGCGTCCGCGGGAGGCGAGATTGGTGGTGGGGGCACCGTGGCGCGGCGTCGGGGGCGTTCGCGACGCTGGAGCCTCTGGCGATCGCGCTCGGGGGGCGCTCGGTGAGGCGAAGCGGCTCTGGCAGCACGACGCTGCAATCGTTGCCCGAGCGCCAATCCCGACATACCGCACGCGGAGCACACCGCGCCGCGCGGTGCTCGTGCTGCGGCCGAGCGTGAGGGAGATACGGCATCCGACGCCCCTCCTGGTCGAGACCGTCGCCCCATCGCCCGCCCGATGCGTCGCATACGATTCATTCGGTCGACTCTCGCTGTACTGCGTGCGGTGTTGCTGGAGTGGACGAGGATCGTCGAATCTCAACCGACAGCGTGCGGCGACATCAGGCGCGCAGCGCGAGCGCGATGGCGCGGGCGACGCGGGTCACGGCTTCGTTCGGGTCGACGCCGTCGCTCGTCAGGGCGCGCGCGGCGCACACCGCAGCGAGCGCCGCGCAGGCTCGGGGCGCGGGGGGCGTCACGTAGCCTTCCAGGGCGCCGGACCAGACCGTGTGCACCGCGAAATCCGCGGTCTCTGCGACCCAGCCGTCGGCGAGGTCGAAGTCGCTCCAGGCGTGCGCCTGACGCGTCGGATCGAAGGAAGCGCGCGCGAGCTCCTGGTGGGCCGGCGTCGGGTCCGCGATCCACGCGCGGACCACGGCGAGTTGCGCGTCGACCCACGCTCGATCGACCACGCCGTCCTCCGCGTTGGGCGGCAACCGATCTACAACGGCGAGGGCCGCGGCCTGCGCTGCCCGCGCTGCGGCGATGCGGTCGACGACACACGACGCCGTCCACCGTGCGATGGCATCGTCGGCCACGGTCGTCGCCCAGGGCGGCAGGTCCGCGAGCGCGGGCAGCGCTCGCATCGCTGCGATCGGATCGGGATCGTCGGGGAATGCGAACAGGTGATCGTCGGTCATGGGCGGCGGTGGGGAGGATACCAACGCCGGCCCCAGTCGCCCTCGGGGAACCGCCGGGGATCGCGCCGCGGGGCTTACTCCCCGTCGGCCTCGAAGGCCGCGTCGCCGTGCCGAACCATCGCCGCGCCGAGCGTGTTCTCCCGCGGCGCCCTCTCGGCCTCGGCGAGGTGACCTTCGTGGAGCGGACCCTGCGCGTGCACGACGCCTCCTTCGGTTCGCGCGTGTCGTCGCGCGGAGGGCCGAATGCTACGAGCCCACCGGGGCCGCTGTCAGCGTCGAAGGGAGCACAATGCGCTCTTGCGCCGCGCGAACGCCACCATCGGAGGTGGTCTTTCCGAGGGCCTCGCCGCGTGCGACCATGCCTCGTATGGCGCCCCCTCCCGCTCCGCTGGCCGCGTCACCGTACCGCGCCCCGATCGCGCTCCGCCCCGAGAGCCCTCCGACGCGCCCACCGCCGTGGCGCGCCGCGCTGCTCCTGAGCGCGCTGGTCGCGGGGGCGGTGTCGTCCCCGATGGCTTCGACCCGCCGCGCGGCGGGCGACGACCCCGCGCCGGGCGCCGCGGTCGAGCACGCGCGGCTCCTCGCGGGGGGTGCAAAGCCCTGCGCGCTCACCGCGATGCCCGACGGGACGCACCAGGTGGTGTGCGCCGAGGTCGACGAGGTGACCGAGGGGATCGACCGCCGCCGCGTCTCGCACGCGTGGCGCTCGCCCGCGCTGGCGCAGCTCGTGGCGTGCGGCGACGGCGACACCGTGGCGCTGGGGCTGACGGTCGACGGGCGCGTCGTCGGCTTCGCGCGGGGCGGCGCGGCGGCGTCGCCGTGGACGCTGCCCCCGCTCGGGGCGCACGGCCCCATCACGGCGCTGTCGTGCGACGACACGCTCGCGTCGGGCATGGCCCTGTTCGCCGTGACGCGCGACGGGGCGGTGCTCCGGCTCGACCGCAGGGACCGCGACGCCGTCTCGGGGCGCGCCTGGGTCGAGACCTTCCCGGCCGACGCGCGTGGCACGCACCTGGCTCCCCGGAGGGGCGACAGTCCCTGCGCGGTCCGGTCGGATGGCGTGTGGTGCCCGCCGTTCGACACGGTGGGAGACCGCGCCCCGAGCGACCGCGCCCTCGCGGGGTCGTCGTGGGTGGAGGCCGTGGGCGCCTCCACGTGGCTCTGCGCGCGCGACCGCGAGGGGCGCGTCGAATGCGCGCACCTCGAACAGTCGGAGGACCGCGCGCGCCTCGTCTGGCGACCCGCCGCGCTGGAAGGGGGGCCGCGCCGCGTGGGGGCCATCGCCGGGTCGATGGACGACCTCTGCGTGCGGGGGAGCGCCTCCCGGTGGTGGTGCGCCACCGGACCCTCGCAAGACCCGCCGCGCCTGCTGGGCGACGCGCGGCTCGCGGTCCACCCCGAACCCCTGCTCGATGGCGCCGTCGAGGTGGTGCTGCACGCGGGGAGCGGCTGCGCGCGTTGGCCCGACGGCGCCGTCCGGTGCTGGGGGCGCCACCTGCGCGGCGGGAGCTTCGCGACGCGGGGGCCGGTGGAGATCCCTGCGGCCCGAGACGCGAGCGCGGTGAGCGTCGAGGGCACGGGCGCCTGCGCGATCCAGCGCGGCGGGCTGTGGTGCTGGGGCGTGCTCGGATCCGCGCGGCCCCGGCGGGTGGAGCTGCCCGGCGACGCGCAGGCGCTGGATGCCCCCTACGTCGCGGTCGGCGCGTCGGTCTACCTGATCCACGAAGGCGGTCACGCGACGCCCCTGCTCAACCCGCGCGGCGAAGGCGCGGCGGTCGTGTCGATCGCACACGGCTGGAACTCGTTGTGCGCGCGCCGCGCGGACGGCCGCGTGACCTGCTGGCACGCGGAGGAGGACGGTGACGACGAGGAGTCGTCCGTCGTCCGCCACGTGCCGGAGCGCGTCGCTGCGCTCGAGGGGTACGCGCGCTTCGAAGCGAAGAACAGCCGCATGTGCGCGTGGAACCCCGGGCGCGCGGGCCGCTGCTGGGGCCACGAGGTCGTCGCCCCGCCGCGGGCGGTCGCCTCCGTCCGCTGGCGCGTGTGGGAAGTCCCTGCGCACCAGCTCGACGCGCCGACCCGCCTCGACGGCCGCTGCGCCGTCTATCCGAACGGCCGCCGCGACTGCTACGAGGGCGATACCCTGGCAGGCCTCCTGGGCGTCACTGCGCCCGACTGGGCGCTCGACCCGGAGGGGGATTTCGCGCGGCTCCGACGCCACGACGATGCACGCTGCGACCTGCTCCCCGACCGCCGCGTCGCGTGCCGGATCGACCACGACGTGGCGTCGGGGGGAAGCCCGTACCGGATCGCGCACTGGCGGGTGATGCCGGGCCTGCGCGACGTTCGCGCGGTGTCCGCGACCGCCCGGTACGACCCCCTCGGCTACGGAGACTGGCTCGGCTGCGCCCTCCGGGAAGACGGCCGCGTCTTCTGCTGGGGCACCAACGTCGACGAAGTGCTCACGGTGAGTGACGCCGACCGCGCGCCGCCGCTGGTGCCGCTGCGACGGTGACCATCCAAACCGTGCTCAAGGCGCCGATGGGCGGCGACGTTCGGAACAAGAACCGGATGCGCTTCCTGCTGCTCGACCGCCCCAGGAGCTTCGGCATCGAGGCGGCCGAGGAGGTCAGGCTCATCGACGCCGGGGCGGGCACGGCTGTCAGCGTGGCGGTGACGGTGCCGAGCCCGCTGCACGACTACCAGAAGTGGCTGTTGATGGCGAAGGAGTCGTTTCACCACGAGGGCGTGCACATGCACGCGAAGGTGATCATGGCCGATCCGCTCGGCGACCGGCCCACCATCGAAGGGGGGCGAACGCGACCGCGAGACCACACGAAAGCTGTTCGCCGGCACCGCGGGCGCGGGTCCGGGAAGCCCTTCTTCGTTCGCTGGACGCGCGGCCTTCGACGCACGCCACACGCCCGCCCGCGCGCGGTTCAGCCCGGGGGCCCGAGGTTGAACGGGTAGTTCACCGTCACCACCCCGCCCCCCTCCGGCGCAGGGAAGCGCCACGCGCGCAGCGCCTGCGCGATGCACGCGGCCGCCGCTCGGAGCGACGCCGGGGCCTCGGTGACGCCCGACCCCACCACCGCGCCGTCGCCGCCGATGACGAAGCGAATCCCCACGCGCCCCTGCGCCGACGGGTCGCCGGTGAGCGCGGCGTCGTAGCACGCGCTGACCTGCCCGAGGTTACGCTGCACGACGTCGCGGATCGCGTGGGGCGACAGCAGCCCGGTTACCGCGTCGGGGCGCGCCGTCGCCCGCCGCGCGCAGGCTGGGCGGTACCCGCCGATGCACGCCCGCTCGAGGAGCCGAGCCGCGAGGGGCGCACCCTCCGGCGCGCCCGCGACGATCTCCGCGAGCACGTAGCAGCCCTGCATCGACCCGCGCTGACACCGGTGCTCCGCGATCGCCCGCGCCCGCGCGACGTCCCGGGCGGGGTTGTCCTCCCGCGCGAGGAGCGACGCCTGCAGCACGCAGGCCTCCCCGAGCTCCGCGCGGCACGCCTGGTCGACGACGGCCATCGCTCGCGCGAGGTCGCGCGGCGCCACGCGCCCATCGGCGAGGAGCGCGCCGAGGTGGAAGCAGCTCCACGCCGAGCCCCGCGTGCAGCCGCGGTCGAGGGCCTCCACGGCCCGAGGCCCGTCGGGCGCAGCCCCTTCTCCTGCGAGGAGCTGGTCTGCGAGGCCGATGCACAGGTCGGCGCGGCCCCGCGCGCATCCGCGCTCGAGGTCCCCGCGCGCGATGGCGCCGGGGCGCCGCCGCACGACGTCGCCGCGCACCCGCACACGCCCGCACTCCGGCCGGTCTTCCATCGAAGGAACGACCACCGCGTGGACGTTGACCACCGCCTCCCCCGCGCTCGCCGCCACGGCGTCGTCGGTCGCGCGCGACAGGTCGAGCTCCCCGTCGCGGCCGCAGACCTCCCGGTCGATGGACAGCGCCCCGACGCGAACGAGATCCGCGGCGGCGACGGGGCGAAAGTCCCGTCCGAGCACCGTCGCCGTGATCGACACCGGGTGGCGCGCCGACCACGCCGTGAGGCGCGCCGAGGCCCGCACGGGGCTGCCACATCCGGTGACGGTCAGCAGCGCCGCGAGGAGCGCGCCTCGGCTCACGGTGCACCGCCCCTTCGGCACCGCTGGTGGATGCGCTGCGGGGAGACGCCGACGACCTCCCCGACGACGACGGTGTCGCTCGGGGCGCGCGCCTCATGAAC
>JBILLV010000373.1:0-8635 GCA_044375895.1 Polyangiales bacterium
GCCACCGTGGCCCGCGACGTCGCCGAGGTGAGCGTCGACGCCGTGAGCGAGCTCCCCCGCGATGGGTCGATGACGTCGCAGCCGCGCTTCGTCCCCTGGGAGGCGGGCGCGCCGGCCACCTGCGACGCGCGCGGCTGGTGCTGGGAGAACCCGCAGCCCGCCGGCGGTCACATCGCCGCGATGGGGGCGAGGGGCAACGAGGCGTGGGCCCTCACGCGCGAAGGGGTGGTGCTCCGCGCGTCGTCCGCGGGCCTCAGCGCCTTGCGCGTCCACCCCTACGACCCCACCCGCACGAGCGGAACCATCGCCGTCCTCAGCCCCGACGCCGTGTGGGTGGCCATCCCCGGCGCGATGCTGCGATGGAACGGGGAGCGCTTCGAACGGGCGGTGTTCTTCGACGACGTGAGCGAGCCGACGCTGGTGTGGGGCCGCGCGCCCGACGACCTCTGGGTGGCCGGGCCCGTCGGGGCGGCCCTTCACTTCGACGGGACGCAATGGACCTCGCGCCCGCTGCCGACGGGCTCGGACGTGGTGGCGCTCGCGGGCGGCGGCGACGCGGAGGTGTGGGCGCAGGACGCGACGGGCTTCGTGTGGCGCTGGCGCGGCGGCGCGTGGGCGCGCGGCGAGATCTGGCCCGTGGAGGAGACGCGCGGTCTGTGGATCCTCGGCCCCGACGACGCGTGGGCCTGCGGTGACGGCGCGGCCTCGCACTGGGACGGCGCCCGCTGGACGCGCGAGGTCGTCGATCGCGCGCCCTCGTCGCGGCTCTGCGCCGTGTGGTCGGACGGCGACGCGGTGTGGTTCAGCGACGGGGGCTTCGTGCGGCGGCGCAACGGCGACGGGCGCTGGGACTTCGAAAGCGAGACCGCGCAGGTGACCGCCGTCGGAGGCACGCCCGACGACGTGTGGCTGGGACGTCAAGACGGGGTGATCCAGCGGCGCTTCGACGGGCGCTTCGTCGGCGTGACACGCACCCGCGCGCGCTTCAGCGTGACGCGCCTCGCGGGCGACGACGACGCCACGCTGCGCGCGCTCACCCCGGCAACCCTGCTGAGCTTCGACGGCCGCGCGTGGTTCGAAGCGAGCGCGCCGCCGCGCTTCTACGAGCTCCACGGGGTGTCGCCGCTCGACGCGAGCGACACGTGGCTCGCGGGGCTCACCCGCAACGGGGCGCGCGACAGCGGGCGCGTGTCGCGCTGGAGCCGCGAGGCGGGCGAGCGCGACGTGCTGGAGACCGACGCGCCCCTCCGCGCGGTGGCCGCGAGCGCGCGCGACGACGTGTGGGCCGTGGGCGACGGCGGCGCGGCGTGGCGCTGGGACGGCGCGCGCTGGGCGCAGACCGAGACGGGCGTGACGACGGCGCTGCGCGACGTGTGGGCCCGCTCGCGCGACGACGCGTGGGCGGTGGGCGACGGGGCGACCGCGTTGCGTTGGGACGGCGCGCGGTGGCAGCGGACGATGCTCCCGATGGCGGTGGAGCTCACGCGGGTGCACGGGCGCGCGGCCGACGACGTGTGGGCGATCGGGAGCGACGCGCGGGGGTCGTGGGTGTTCCGCTGGGACGGGGCGCAGTGGCGGCGAGACACGGCGGGCCTCCCCGCGGGCTACGCGGCGCGCGGCGTGTGGGCGGCCCCCGATGGGCGCGTGTGGCTCGCGGGGTCGAGCGTGCTGCGCCGAGAGAACAACGTGTGGAACACCGAGCCCGACGCGACGGAGGCGACGCTGTACGCGGTGCGCGGCGCGCGCGACGGCGCGGTGCGGGTGGCGGGGTCGACGGCGACGATCCTGGTGCGGCGGCCGTAGGGGAGCGCGCCGCGTTGCCCCGACGCGGAGCGTTGCGGAGGAGGCGTTGCGAGCCCCTCCATCGCGCGGGTAGCATCGACGGCGATGACGACCTTTCGACGTGGATTGAGCGACCCGTTCGTCACAGCGCTCAACGTTCACTACAGAAGCAGGGGGTGGCTGGCCGCGGCCTTCGATGACGACGAGCTCTTCGTCGCCCTCCGCGACGAGTACCTCAACGTGTACTACCAGGGTCAGAGCCTCGCTCGCGTCACCCTTCAAGGCGGGGCGCTCGTCGCAGAGACCCACTACAAGTACCTGCTGCGCGACGACGTCCAGCCGGAGTACGTGCGACTCACCGGCGGCGCGTTCGCCCCGCCAGCGGCCCCTGTGCTCCACTCCGTCGCGGACTGGAGCGCGCTCAAGCGGGCGGCGCGCGCGTGGGTCGGCGAGGAGAAGCGCGGGGTCGAGCGAATCCTCCGGGCGAACCCCAACGTGCTCGACGTCGAGGTCGCCATCTCCGACGACAGCCGCGCCGACCGCATCGACCTGCTCGCGCTCCGCGACGAGGGCGCTGGCGCGGAGCTCGTGTTCGTCGAGGCGAAGACCTTCGCCAACCCCGAGCTGCGCGCTGCCCCCGGGCGCCCGGTGCCCGTGCTCGAACAGATCGGTCGCTACACGACGCTCCTCGTGAAGTACGAGGCCGACCTCCGACGCTCGTACCTCCGCGTGAGCGAGAACCTCCTCGCCCTCGACGGCGCCGCCCTCGCCCGCAGGCACCCTGCCGCGCGGACGGCGCTCACTGCGGGGAGCGCACTGCGCGTGTCGAGCGAGCCTCGCCTCGCCATCTACGGCTTCGACCAGGACCAGAAAGACGGGGCCGTGTGGGCGGGGCACCGCGTCCGGCTGGAGCAGGTCCTCGGGAAGCGGCTACTTCTCCGTGGGGACCCAGATGGGTTCACCCGCGGGATCAGCCGCTGACCGCGGAGACGTCCCCGTTCGACGGCCGCTTGCTGTTGTCGACGCTCCACGTCACTGCCGATGTCCGCGAGCGACTCGCGGCGTGCACCGACGGCGCCGTGCTCGACCGCTGGGCTGAGCGCGCGGTCACCGCCGCGACGATCGACGAGGTGTTTGCAGACTGACGGGCCACCGCGTCCCGGGCTCACCACGCGTGCGTGACCCCCGTCACCGTCCCCACCGCGCACGTCCCGCCCCACACCAGCACCCCGTTCGCCGCCACCACCCCGTGGCTCCCGTCGCGCAGCGCCACGCGCAGCCCCGCCTCCGCCCACGCGGTGAACCGGTCGACCACCGTCCCTCCCGGGAGCACCGCGTCGAACGCGAGCGTCACGTCGGCCTGCGCGCCCGGCGCGAGCTCGGCCACCCCCTCGGGCAGCCGCAGGAAGCACGTCACCTTCGCCGCCCCCACGCAGAGCTGCATCCGGTGCCCGTCGAGCATCGGCGTGTGCCGCCCGCCCTCGCCCTGCGTGAGCAGCCGCACGCGCGCGGTCACGCCCACTGCGGCCTTCACCGACCCCGGCGTCGCCACCGCCGCCCCTTCGCAGCGCCGCGGCTCGGCGAGGTCGCGCAGCATCACGCCGACGCACTCCCCCGCCCGCGCGCTCGCCACCGGGCGGCCGTGGATCTCCATCCGCTCGGGCGTCGCGCGGCGCAGCGGGCCGCGGCCCACCACCTCCACCGCGCGGTTCACCGAGAGCGTGCCGCGCAGCACGACGCCGACGGTGATGACGCCGCGGTTCGTGCGCCGGTAGCTCCCCTTCACCAGTAGCAGCCCCGGCCCCTCGTCGTCGCGCGTCGGCAGCGCCACGTCGCGGTCGAGCGCCTCGATGAGCGCGTCCACGCCGTGGCTCCACCGCGCGTCGCCCTCCGCCGCGCGCAGGGCCGAGCCGCGCAGCACCGTCACGTCATCCCCCGGCAAATCGCACGACGCGATCACCTGGCGGACGTCGCGCTCCACCTCGTCGATCCAGTCGGGCTCCTTCACCTCGTCGCAGCGGTTCAAGAACACCACGAGGTTGGGCACCCCGCGCGCGTGGAGGAGGTGCTCGCGCGTCTGGGCCTCGGCCCCCACCACCGCAGACACCACCAGCACCGCGACGTCGACGCAGGCCACCTCACGGATCGTCTCGCGGAGGTATTCTCGACGTCCCGGCAGGTCGAGCAGCGACCAGTGCCGCTGCGGGGTCTCCAGCTCCATCATCCGCGCGTGGCGGGTGGCCGTCGACGGCGCGTGCCCCTCCGCCGGCGGCGGCAACGGCGTCGGCGACACCCCGTACCCATCGGGCCGCTCGGCGAGGCGATGGGCGAGCGCGCGGGCGAGCTGCGTCTTGCCGTGCCCCGCGTGCCCGATCAGCGCGATGTTGCCATGTGGTAGCGCATGAACCGAACGCTCGGTGCCCATACGCGCACGCTACCCCGCGATGCGGCCCGAGCGGAAGACGTGCTCCATCAACTGGTCGAGCTCGGCCAGCGCGCGCCGCGCGGGGTCGGTGGCCAGCGACTGGAGGGCGGCCTTGATCTCGCCGAGCGCCCGCATGTGGGCGAAGAGCTGGAGGTCGCTGACGGGGGCCCCCGAGGTGAGGGTGGCCTTGATGCGCTGCATCTCCGCGAGGAGGGCGTCGAGGCCCACCTCCATCGCCCCCGCGCGCCGCGCCTCCGGGTGCTGGCGAAACCACCCGTCGAGCACGGGGGTCACGATGCCGTCGAGAATCTCCGCCTGCTCCAGGGTGTTCCAGGTGTGCTTGAGGATGAAGAGGTCGCTGATGTCGGCGGCGGGGCGGCCGTCGAAGTACGCGCTCGCGGCCATGAGCTTGAGCAGCTTCACGACGCGCCGGTCGGACAGCGACACGCCCTCCGCGCGAATCTGGAACACCAGGGACTTGTACGTCGCCATGAGCTCGTCGGAGATCTGCATCCGACGGGCGATCTCGCCCTGCGCCGCCCGCAGGTCGGCCGTCGAGACGAAGGGGCCGTGGCCCGCCTCGGGCACCAGCCGCTCGATCTCCAACTGGACGCCGCGCTGCACCAGCTCGTGGAAGTGGTAGGCGTCCAGGTGTTCGCTCCGCACGCGCAGGAGGAAGCGGTCGAAGATCGCCTGGAGGCTCTCGTCCGCGGGCACCTCGTTCGAAGCCCCGAACACGCTCAGCAGCGGCACGTCGACGACGGTGCCGCCGTTGTTGAACTTCCGCTCGTTGAGGATCGTGAGCAGCGCGTTGAGGATGGCGCTGTTCGACTTGAAGATCTCGTCGAGGAACACCACCTCCGCCTCGGGCATCATCCCCTCGGTGCGGCGGCGGTACGTCCCCTGACGAAAGGCCGGGATGTCGACGGGCCCGAAGAGCTCGTTGGGCTCGGTGAAGCGCGTCAGCAGGTACTCGAAGTACTGGCTGTCGATGTAGCGCGCGAAGGTGCGCACGAGGGCGCTCTTCGCGGTGCCGGGCGGGCCGATGAGGGCGATGTGCTCGCCGGCCAGCACCGAGAGCATCATCAGCCGCACGGTCTCCTGCTTGCCGAGAAACTGCTTCTCCAGCGCCTGGGCCATCGCCCGGAGCCGCTGGATGAGGGGCGGCGTCGTCACGTGCGTGTCTCCAATGCCCCGGCGCGCGCGAGGAGGGCGGCGGAGGGCGGTTCTTTCGAAGTCGGTCGGTTGGGGTCGAGCGGGAGGGCGCGGGTGATCACCTCGGGGTCGAGCCCGACGATGCCCGCGATGCGGATGGGGCCGAGGCGCAGCACAGCGTCCCACGCCATCGGCTGCGCGGGGATGGGCGACGCGCTCGGGCTCGGCTGCCCGCCGCGGGGCGCCTCCGCCGAACGCGCCGACGACATCCCGTCGAACAGGGCCAGCTCCAGGTGGAAGCGCAGCAGCAGCCGCGCCACCTCGGGCGAGCACTCGGCCCGCACCGCCGCCAGCGTCGCCTGCTCCACCGCGCGCAGCGACGCCGTCCCGCGGCCGAGGAGGATGCGCGCCGCGGCGCCACGGATCGCGTCGTCACCGAGGGCGTTGAGCGCGGGCGACGTCCACGCGAAGGAGAGGGGCTTCGGCCGGTCGGCGAGGGCGAGGTCGGTGAGGGGCGAGAGCGCGAGGGCCGCGCGGGCGACGCCGAGGAGGTCGGCGGACTCGTCGTCGAGCTCAGGGGTGTCGAGGCCGAGGAGCAGGTCGATGAAGCCCACCCGCGTCTTCTCCTCGGAGACGCGGCGGATGCGCGGGAGCGCCACCAGCGACGCGGGCGGCGCCACGCCGAGGAAGTCCGCGTAGCCCGCCCAGAAGGTCACGTGCGTGTCGACGCGACCGAGCTGCGCGAGGCGCCCGAGGATGCCGTGACGCAGCGACACGTCGGCCCGCGAGAGCGGCGCGCCCGCCCACCCGAGGAAGGCCCCGCACCACTGCCGCACCTTGCGGCGGAGCGACATCTTCGCGCGCACGTCGGGGTGGGTCATCGCCACGAGGTTGTGCCACACGGCCGCGAGCGCGAGGATGTCGGGCGGGAGGTGATCGGCGTGCCCGATGGGGCCCACCTTCGCGAGCCGCAGCCGCGCGGCGTCGTGCACCCGCGCGACCGCGGTGGCGTCGAGGTCGACCGGGCGGATCCAGCCCGCGAGCACGCCCGGCCCGATGAGCCCGTCGACCTCCACGCGCCCGCCCGCCACCAGCGGCGTCACGAAGCGCGTGAGAAACTGGTGAAACGAGCCGTAGTCAGCCACCGCTCGGGTCGCTCCCCGCGCCGGTGGAGGTGGGCGCGTCGAGCTGGAGCGGCGGCTTCGGCGGAGGCACATCGCCGCGCGCCCCCGGAGACATCAGCCCCGCGAGGAGCCCCGGCGGCGTCGGCCACACGTCGGGGAGCGCGGTGTCGGCGTCGAGCGGCGGCGCGATGAGCGCGTCTTCGAGCACCGGCAGGTCGGCCAGCAGCACCCGCGTCGCGGGGACGAACGCGCTCGTCGGGATGGCCGTGAGGGGCACCTTCGCGCCCGTGACGAAGAGCCGCGCGTCGCCCGGCGCCCGCGAGAGCTGGCGCAGCACGTCGGAGGGGATCGGCGGCGAGAGCGACCACCCGAGCGGCGCGAAGACGTTGTCGCCGAGGTCTTCGTAGAGCACGCCGAGCGCGATGACCGAGGCCGCGTCGGGGCCGTACAGGTAGATGGACGTCTCGGTGAAGGCCACGTGGATGCGGTTGAGCATCGCGGGCGGCAGCACCGAGAGCATGCGGCCGAGGGTGTCCTGGTCGCCCAGGGGGATCACCGCGGCGGCGACGCGCTTCGGCGGGGAGCCGCTGGGCACGAGCTTGAGCGGGAGCGAGAAGCTGCCCGAGACGCCGAAGGTCTTGACGTTCTCCACCGTGGCGGGCGCGTTGGCGACGAGGCTGGTGACCGTCTGAACGTCGACGAAGGGGGGCCGCGAGGGGAGCGTGACGGCGCCGTCGCCGCCCGCGCGAAACAGCACGAGCTCTTCGGCGCCGAAGAGGGCCGCGCAGGCCGAGAGGGGGATGGGGTGGCGGTGGCCAAACTCCACCACCGCGCGCTCGCCGTCGGGGACGAAGAGCCGCACGCCCGGCAGCGAGCGCAGGAGCTGGACGAAGCGGGGCGCGGGCTGCGCGAGCTGGAGGAGCCACGCGTGCTCGACGACGTCGCTGGTGCCGCCCCGCTGCCACTCCACGACGGCCACGCGGGCGGGGACGGCCCAGCGCGCGAGGTAGCCCACCACCGCGTCGCCGAGGCCCGTCCGCACGAGCGCGTAGAGCGTCCGCGGGGCCTCCGCGCGCGTGCGCGGCACGGCCACGGGGGCGAGGCGCAGGAGCAGGTCGCGCAGGGCGATGTCCTTGTCGTGGCGGTACGGCTGCGAGAAGCGGTCGTGGTAGAGCGCGAGGTCTTGCGGGTCGTCGAGGAGCTGCGCGATGTCGTAGCCGAAGGGCGCCTGCGCGTCCCGGTACTTCACGAAATGGCGCCCGCTGCCGGTGAACACCATCGCGCCGACGAGGCGGGCGATGGCGGCGAGGCGGTCCATCCGGTGCGACGAGCCGGCCTGCACCTCGACGACGAGCTCGCGGGTGCGCAGGGCCGAGAGCACCTGCATGATGCGCAGGGAGTCGAGGAGCTCGTCGAGCGCCCCCTCCTCGCCCGCCGCCCGGAGGAAGGCCACGAGGCGCTCCATGCTGGGCACCAGGACGACCCCCGACGGCCCGAGCGCGACGCCACGCGAGTCGGGGCCGAGGCCCGGCGTGCGAAAGCGGCTCTGGTGTTGCGCGACCCGTTCGATCACGGCGGGCGGCGACCGTACAGCCGCGGGCGGGGATGTTTCAACGAAGAAGGGGCCACGCGGCTACCGAAGCGCCGCGGCGACGTTGTCGAGGCAGCGCTGCATCGCCCGGCGAAACAGCTTCCCGACGAGCCACGCGGCCGGCGCGCGGGCGGCGTCCTTCGCGTGGATGGCGTAGCGCCAGACGATCTTCGTGGCCCCCCCCGCGTCGGAGAAGCGCCACTCGGACACCATGTTGGTGCAGAGGACGCGCTGGAGGGCGTTCATCTCGGCCATCTCGTAGCGGTGGAGGCGGGGGCGGTCGAGGGCGAGGACGCGCTCCTTGATGGTGCTCCCGTCGGAGAGGCGGACGGTGCGCAGCGAGCCCGCGACGGTGTCCCCACCGCCGTCGATGGACGCCTCGCGGATGCCCGGGATCAGCGGCGCGAAGCCCGTGAAGAAGCGCGCCAGGCTGCGCACGTCCACGGCCACGTCGAACACCTCTTCGATGCGCCGCGGGATGACGGCGACGGCCTCGACCTCGATCTGCATAGGGCGGCGACGGTACCCGCTCCGCCGCGGCTTCACCAGGACGTCCGC
>JBILLV010000077.1:0-31994 GCA_044375895.1 Polyangiales bacterium
CGGGCGGCGGAGCGGCGGCGACCTCGTCGCTCGCGCACTTGCGGAGGGCCTCGAAGGTGTAGCTGATCCCGCCCTCCTCGGAGACCGAGACCTCCCCGTCGAAGTCGACCATGAGCCGCGCCATCAGCGGGTCGGCCTCCTCCCGCGGGAGCCCGGTCGCGCGCATCACGTCCGCCAGGCCGACGCGCCCGCGGCCCGCGCGGATCTGCGCGACGACGCGGCGCTCCATCGCGCGCGGGTCGTCCGGGGCCTCGGCGGGGCCGAACACGAAGCGGTTCACCTTCTCGTAGAACGGGGTCGCGTCGCGCGCGCCGTCCTCGATGTCATCTTCGTCCTCTTCGTCATGCAGGAGGCCACGCCTCACCGCGAGCGGCGACCACGGGTGAAACGTCCAGAAGAGCGCGTCGCCGAGGGCGCGGAAGAGGACCATGGCCACCGCCCCACCGCCGCCGCGGCGATCGGGCCCCTCGGAGCGGGCGAACATCATCCCGAGGAGGATCGCGACGAAGGCGGCGACGTAGCCCACCATCACGATCAGCAGCCACGCGCGGACGACGAAGCGGGCGACCCCCATGAGCCCGCGCCCCGCGGCGCCGAGAACCCGCGAGAGCCCGTCCTGCACCACCCACGGCCGCGTGAAGCCGTGGGGAAAGAGGAAGATGATCTCCCCCTCGGCGGTGACCCGGAGGTGCCCGCGGTGGCGGTCGGTGAGCCAGTGGAGGCCCAGCGCGGCGTCACGCAGCGCGAGCCCGCTCTTCGCGGCGGCGTCAGCGGCCGTCATCGGGGCGCGCGGGTCGACCGAGCGCGCGAGGGCGGCGCCGGCCTCAGCGGCCTTCATGGAAGTGGGCTTGTCGCGTGGCGTCGTGGCTCGGTCGATCCTCTCTCGTGTCGAGGGTACACCGTAACCACGAATCCCCGCCGTGACGTCAGAGCGACGGGTCGACGGGCCGACCGAGCACCAGCTCCCCGTGGATCTCGCAGAGCTGATTCACCCCCTGCACCACGTCGTCGCCCGCCCCACCGCGCGCAAGGGTCACCGCGCGGCGCCGGAGCGCGGCGCACGCCACCTCCCAGCGATTCTGGTGGTTGCGCCGCACCGCGAGGAGCCCCGGCATCCGCGGGTCGGTCGGCGCCTGCGGCCGTGAGGCGAGCAGGCCCGCGATGTTCTCGTGCCGCATGAACACCGCGCGCAGCATCCGCGTCCGGGCGAAGAGCCGCGCGAACTCCTCGTCGTACACGTAGGGCGTGCGCAGCGCGTACCGCGGCGCCCGCGCGCTCGGCGGCGGCGGCGCGGCGAGCGTCACGGGCAGCGCGACGGGCTGCGCGGGACCGTTCGCGCCCACGGTGAAGAAGCGCAGCGGCCCGCTCCATGTGCCTTCGCGCGTCAGCACCAGGTGCGTGTCGCCCGCGCCCGGCAGCACCGCGGCGTCGTAGAAGAAGAGCTCGGTCGTCGCCAGCAGCGTCGCGTCACGCCCGCGCTGCAACGCCACCGCGCGCCGGTCGGAGGTCACCAGGGCCACCGGCGCGCCACGGACGGCGGGGGCACCCCGCACCGCGCGCGGCATCTGGAGGAAGCGAGCGAGCGTCTCGGGCGTCGGGCGCGCCGGCGGAGCGATCGGCAGCTCGCGGACGAGCACCTCCGCGTCGGGCGCGGGGCGGCGGAGGTTGTCGGTCGGCTGCGGCGTGACCGAGGGTGACGATGGCGGTGTGAGCGGCGCATCACTCGTGACGTCCGTGATGGCGCCGAAGCGCTCGCCCGTGAGCGCCACCCGCGCGAGCCCGACGCCCGCGTTCGACGCGACGGGGATGAGCGCGATGTCCCGCTCGATGGTGGCGGCGTCGCTCACCAGCCACGGGCCGGCCACGAAGGGACCCAGCGTGTGGTCGGCGCGTAGCACGCCCGTGTGGAGGCTCGTCGGCCCGCACGCGATGGGAGGCCCTGGCGCGAGCTGCGGGTCGGCCTGCGGCTGCGGTCGCCTCCCGGGGGGATCGATGTCGCGCGACGGGTCGACGTTGATCGACGTGGGCGGCGCAGGCTCCCCCACCCGCGCCACGCAGCGCCCGCCGGAGAACACCACGGCGGTCGCGTCGCCGATGCGCGTCACCGCGAGCTGATCGCCGACGTCGCCCGACCACGACGTCGCCGAAGCCATCGGGCGAGCGGGCGATCCATCGGCGCCGAGGCGCATCGCGCGCACGGTGCCGCGCACCTCGTCGTCGGTCACCGTCGCGCCCGTCCACGCGACGACCCACCCCTCGGGCTCGGCGCCGACGGCCGCGCGCCAGAGGCGGGAGTTCTCGGTGAAGAGCACCCGCGGTTCGCCCACGGGGGCCCCTTCGCCGTCGAGCGCCACGAAGGCCACCTCCCCCCCGGAGGGAACCACCGGCCCCAACGGATCGGCCGCCGAAGCAGGCACGCCGACGCGATCGCGCCGCACGATCACCCGCGGCCGCGGACGCTCGCTGGGCGGCGGGACGTAGGCCACGCGCGGCACGACAAAAGCTACCGCGCCACGCTGCCCGTCCCAGGTGAGGGACAGCGACCGGACGTTGGGGGCGAGGGTGACGTCGTCGCGGGTGCGGGTGAGGGTGGTGGTCCCGTCGCTCCCGACCGTGCGGGCGAAGAGGGCCGAGCGGAGGGCGCCGCGGGGGCCGTCGTTCTCGATGTACACCACGAGGACGCGGTCGCCGTCGCGGGCGGCGGCGAAGGCCCGGACGAAGCCCATCACCTCACCCGAGGCCGCGGCGCTCGGGTGAGGGCCGGCGCGCGTGGCCTCCAGCGGTGGGAGCTGGGCGAGCGCCACGGAGGGCACAGACAGGAGGGCCATCACGGCCGCGAGACGAAGGGCGTCGGTGGCTCTCACACGCGGAGGACGAGGTGTCGATGACCGGGGCGCGTCCTGTCAAGAAACGATTGTTCACCCGGTGTGGGAGGGTGTCGCCCGGTTGCGCAGCACCGCGCCCGACCTCTACCCTCCGGCCCCATGACGCATCGCTTCGCCTCGCTCCTCGCGCTCCTCTCGCTCGCCTCCTGCGACCCGTCGCCCGCCGCGCCGCCCGCCGACGCGTCGCCCGACGCGCCCGGCGACGCCGTGGACGTGCCCGTGGCCCCCGATGCGTCCACGGAGGCGGCGCTCCAGTTCGACCTCGACGCCGACCTGACGCAGCCCACGCGCTTCTACGACCTCCCCTACCCGAGCGACCTCCGGCTCACCGCGGCCAACACCCCCGACCTCCGCGGCTTCCCCTTCGCCGCCAACGCGCGCGGGGTCATCGCGGGGCTGCTCGAGGTGGCCCAGCAGCGCCCGCGCTTCCCGGTGATCCCCGTCGCCTACTTCCGCTTCACCGCCGCGGTCGCCCCGCAGGCCGAGCGCACGGTGTTTCCCGCGACGGGCGCGGCCCCCGTGATGCTGCTCGACGTCGACCCGATGTCCCCCGAGCGCGGCACCCGCGTCCCCGTCGTCGCCGCCACCCTCGCCGACGACGCCTACGCCCCGTCGAACCTCCTCGCCGTCGCCCCGCGCCCGGGCTTCGTGCTCCGCGCCGGACGGCGGTACGCGGTCGTCGTGATGCGCTCGCTCAACGACGCGCAGGGACGGCCCCTGGCGCGCTCCGCGGCCTTCGAGGCGCTCAAGGCCGCCACCGCCCCGTCGGGCGCCCGCGCGATGGCCGCCCACGCCCTCTACGCGCCGCTCTGGGAGACGCTCCGCACGGCGATGGTGTCGGTCGACGACGTGGCCGCCGCGACGGTGTTCACCACCGGGGACGTCGTCGCCGACACCGCCGCCCTCGGTGATCGCGTGGTGGCCGCTCACGACGTCACCCTCACCGACCTGCGTGTCGCCGAGGGGGACTCGCCGACGCGCAACGCCCGCTACTGCCAGCTCACGGCCACCGCGGTGATGCCGCAGTTTCAACGGGGCGCGCCGCCCTTCGACAGCGACGGGCTCTTCGACCTCGACGCGATGGGCAACCCCCGCCCGCAGACCTACGCGCAGCAGCCCAACTACGCGCGCGTCCCCGTGGTGCTGACGCTCCCGCGGCGCGCGATGCCCGCGGAGGGCTACCCCCTGGCGGTGTACTTCCACGGCTCGGGCGGGCGCTCGGACTCGGTTCTGCACCGCGGCACCTGGCGCGTCGAGTCCCCCACCCACCCCTGCATCCCCGGCTCCACCGACACCTGGAACAACACCACCGGCTGCTTCACCCGCTACGAAGGCCCCGCCCACGTGCTCGGCGCGCGCGGCATCGGCATGGTGGGCGCGGCGATGCCCGTCAACCCCGAGCGGCTGCCGGGCGCCGGGGAGACGGCGTACCTCAACCTCACCAACCTCAAGGCCTTCCGCGACACCTTCCGCCAGGGCGTGATGGAGCAGCGCCTGCTCATCGAGGCCCTCGGCCGCGTGCGCATCCCCGCCAGCGTGGTGAGCGGGTGCATGGGCGTGACGCTCCCGGCGGGCGTCACGGAGGCCCGCTACGACCTCTCGCGCCTCGTCGCGCAGGGGCAGTCGATGGGCGGGATGTACACCAACCTCATCGCCGCCACCGACGCCCGCATCCGCGCGGCCATCCCCACCGGGGCGGGCGGTCACTGGAGCTACTTCATCCTCCGTACGGGGCTCGTGCCGGGCGCGGCGATCCTCCTGCGGAGCGTGCTGGGGACGCAGGTTCCGCTGAGCTTCATGCACCCCGGGCTGGCGCTGCTGGAGACGGCGTGGGAGCCCGCGGAGCCGCTGGTGTACATGCCCCGCCTCGCGCGCGACCCGCTGATGGGTCACCCCGTGCGGCCCATCTACGAGCCCGTGGGGCGCGACGACTCGTACTTCCCGACGGAGGTGTACGACGCCGTGGCGCTGGCCTACGGGCACCAGCAGGCGGGCGCGGAGGTGTGGCCCACGATGCAGCCCGCCCTCACGCTCGGCGGCCTCGGCGGGGTGGTGACCTACCCCGTGAGCAACAACCGGATGGGCGGTGCGATGCGGGCGCCGTACACGGGCGTGGTGGTGCAGTTCCCGGGCGACG
This sequence comes from Polyangiales bacterium, assembly GCA_044375895.1. GTDB lineage: Bacteria > Myxococcota_A > Polyangia > Polyangiales > CAISKJ01. The sequence goes on from JBILLV010000077.1 coordinate 5,023, forward strand.
GGGTGTACGACCCGCACGCGATCTACGCGCAGATGCCCGCGGTGAAGTACCAGTACAGCTGCTTCGCCGACACCTTCGTGCGGACGGGGATGGCGCGGGTGCTCGACCCCGCGGGCCGCGCCGAGGACGGGCCGTGCATGTGAGGGAGGCGATGGGTGCCTCGGAGCTGCGGCAGACTTGATGCCGAGTGCAGCGAGGTGTACGGCAGAGAGGAAGATGACTGCGCGCAAGAAGCAGCCACATCCGAAGCCGCAGGCGGCAGTCGCGCCCCGCGCAACGGCGCGAACCCCTGCGCAACTCCTGCACGACCGCTTGACGGCCGAAGCGGAACTGTTTCGTGCCTTCACAGCCCACACCACGCTGACCGGCGGAGGGAGGGAGCACGCGCTTCGGGGCTATCTCGCGGAGCTGTTGCCGCGGCGCTATGAGGTCTTGACCGGGGGCTTCGCCCTCCTCGACACGGCGAACTCGCTTCGCCCCTCGACCCGCCAGCAGGACCTGCTCGTCGTCGATACGTGGAAGTACCCGACCCTCTACCGCAAGGGCACGATGGCCATCGTGATGCCGGAGTCAGCGCGGGTGGTCATCGAGAGCAAGTCCAAGCTGAACGGTGTCAACGACGTTCGCAAGGCGCTACACCAGTCCGTCGCCGGACGCATCGAACTTGGGGTGCACGCTGTGCCCACGGTTCTCTTCGGGTTCGAGGCGACGGCGACGGCGGAGTCGCTGCGCAGGTTCATCGAGGGGAGCCTCGATCGCGAGGGGACCGACCACTCCGACGCCCTTCTGCCGGACGTGATCGGCACCTTGAGCGGCATCATCGTTCGGAAGGAGCAGCACGACGGCGGGCTTCGGTACGTGTTCTCGCAGTCCGCCGAGGATCAGGCGGACGCCATCGTAAGCCTGATCGCTTACGTCCTCGAGCAGATGGTCACGGACGTCGACCCACCGACCGGAGCTGGGGGCGGCCCGAACGCGGCGGTCGACGCGATCGCGAAGGGCAACACCTGGACCCACGCCGTCAAGCGCCTCAGCGACATGCTGGGGTCCGTCCCGAAGGCTTCGAGCGCCGCGCCGCTCGACCTGCCGCCGCTGTTCAAGTTCACGGTCGGCGACTCGACGACACCGCGAGCGGCCCTGGCGGCCGAGGAAGAGGGTTGAAACATCGTGAGCACGAGCCGCAACCAGCAACTCGAAGAGTTCAAGGAGCTGCTTCAGAAGGCGCAGACAGGGCCGGCGCCCGCCTCGCCCGTGCGCGTCCTGCGCTTCATCACGACGATGGCGAAGACGAACGCAGCCGGCTTCATTGACAGCCAGCCCGTACTCCAGGTGGTCTACACCCTCGACGCTGGCGGCAAGGCGCGCTCGTACACGGAGTACCTTCCGCTCGATTCGGCGAACGATGACGTCATGAGCGGCTCGGCGCTGTGGCCGACCGTCAAGCCCATGCTGGAGGCGAAGGGTACCGAGCGACGAGCGGAACTCGTGCACCGGAGCGGCTCGTTCTGAACGCCCTCACGCCGCCTTCGCGCGCAGGCCGAGCCGGGGGACGTGTGCGTTGACCCCGTCCTCGCCGAAGAGCTCGATGCCCGCCCGCCGCAGCTCAGCGTGGCGACGTCGGACCAGCGTCCAGAGCCGGTCGCGCATCGCGGCCATTGTGGGCGGTGAGCGCCTCCGCACCCGCGCGCCGCTCGGAGCAACGCGCTCCATCAACCACGCGCCGTGGGCCTGCATCGCGTCGAGGAAGGCGTCGTCGAATGGGTGACGTCCGGCGACCTCGGCCGCGTGGTCGCGGTAGAGCGACGCGAGGCGAACGCCGTCGTGCGCGTGGTTGTAGATGCCGCGACCCTGCGTGATCGCCGCCACGAGCGCCGCGGGGAGTCGAGCGACGCGTGGCGCGGCGAGCCCGCGGGCGACGAGGAGCGCGGGCTCGCGGTAGGTCTGCAGCTCGTCGTAGCGCGCGTCGATGGCGGCGCGCGTCACCCGTGGCGCCGCGACGCAGTTGGCGGCGGCGTGCTCGACGGCGCGGGCGAGGTTGGGCAGCGAGAGGATCGCGTCGACGTCCGTCCGCTGCCGCGCCGTGAGCACCTCCGCGAGGCGCGGGCGCACCGCGTCGACGCCGGCTCGGACGTTGGCCACCAGCACCGCGGGCTCGACGCTGAGGACGTCGAGCGGGGCGCCGTCGAGGGCGCGGCAGGCGTCTCGGAACGCGTCGATCGCGGCGTCGGCGTGCAGGGCCGGGGGGAGGGGGTAGGGGCCGGCGGGAGGTGGCGTGCGCGAGGTGGCGGAGGGCATCGGAGGGGTACAACGGCGGCGCGTCACGGCGGGTGGAGCGGGGCGCTGCGGCGATGGGACAGCGCGCGAGGGGAGGGGGGTACCCCGCGCCCGCGAGGTGCGTGGCGCGCAGGGGTGGTGGCGACGATGCGTCGGCTTTCGAAGAATCGCCTGGAAGGTCGGGACTCGTCCCTTGCGCCGACGACATCGGCTCCACGCGCGGCCGCCCCTGTCCGCCTCTGCGCATCGTGCCCCCCAATGCGTTCAGTACCCCGAGGGAATCGTCGCCACAATTTTGTGATCCGTCACCCGTCCGTGGCATTCGCGCTTCGAGGCAACGGAATGGCGAAGCCGGGCGACATCATCGTAGGGCTCGACATCGGCACCACCAAGACGCTCGCGGTCGTGGGGGAGGTCGGCGTCGACGGGGTCGACGTGACCGGCGTCGGCGAGGCGCGCTCCAAGGGGCTGCGCAAGGGCGTGGTGGTCAACATCGAGAGCACCGTCTCGTCGATCAAGGAGGCGGTCGAGCGCGCGGGCAACATGGCCGGGGTGGAGATCGCCACGGTGTACGCGGGCATCGCGGGCTCGCACGTCCGCGGGGTCAACTCGCACGGCATCGTCTCGATCGCCAACCACGAGGTGACCGCGGAGGACGTCGAGCGCGTGCTCGACCAGGCCCGCCGCATCTCGATGCCGATGGACCGGCAGGTGATCCACGTGCTCCCCCAGGACTACGTGGTCGACCAGCAGGACGGCGTGCGCGAGCCGGTGGGGATGTCGGGCGTCCGCCTGGAGGCGCGCGTCCACCTCGTCACCGCCGCGGTGGCCAGCGTGCAGAACGTCACCAAGTGCGCCGAGCGCTGCGGCCTCCACGTCGCCGAGCTCGTCCTCGAGCCGCTCGCCAGCGCCGAGGCCGTGCTCACCGAAGACGAGCGCGAGATCGGCGTCGCGATGGTCGACATCGGCGGCGGCACCACCGACATCGTGATCTACGTCGACGGCGCGCTGGTGCACACGGCGGTGATTCCGCTCGGTGGGATCAACCTCACCAACGACATCGCCACGGGGCTCCGCACGCCCGTCGGCGAGGCCGAGCGGATCAAGCTCCGGCACGGGTGCGCCCTCGGATCCATGGTCGATCCGGGCGACGCCATCGAGGTGCCGGGCGTCGGAGGCCGCGGGGCGCGCACGATCCCGCGGCAGTACCTGGCTTCGATCGCCGAGCCGCGCATGGAGGAGATCTTCCGCCTCGTGAGCAAGGTGATCCAGGAGAGCGGCTACGCCGAGCTCCTCGGCGCGGGGGTGGTGCTCGCGGGCGGCGCGACGCTGCTCGAAGGCACCCCCGAGCTCGCCGAGCAGGTGCTCGGGATGCCCATCCGCCGCGGCGCCCCGATGGGCATCGGCGGGATGGTGGAGATGGTTCGAAGCCCCGCGTACGCCACGGCGGTGGGGCTGCTGAAGTACGGAGCGACGCGCCCCGCGAAGGTGGAGCGCGTCGTCCAGGCCGCGAAGCAGCACGCGCAGCAGCAGGTGGCCGCAGCGGCCGCGGCGGCGGCGGTGCACGAGGACAAGGGCGCGCCCCGCATGGGGACGAAGCTCTGGGACTGGCTCCGCGAGGTCTTCTGAAGGTTCGTCAGGGATAGACAACACACGGGCACGGAGCGCCGCGGGACAGCGTCGGCGCCACGGAATCAACAACGGGTGCTGCGAAAGGGACAGCGCAGCACCGCAGTCGGAGGAGAATCATGGGACTCACGTTTGATCTCGCGGACGACACGAACTTCGCAGCGGCTCGCATCAAGGTGGTGGGGGTCGGCGGCGCCGGTGGCAACGCGATCCGCACGATGATCGAGTCGCAGGTGTCGGACGTGGAGTTCGTCGTCGCGAACACCGACATCCAGGCGCTCGCGTCGAACCCCGCAGAGAACAAGATCCAGCTCGGCCGCGCGCTCACCAAGGGCCTCGGCGCGGGCGCCAACCCGGAGATCGGCAAGAAGGCCGCGATGGAGGACATCCAGGTCATCCAGGAGTACCTCCAGGGCGCCGACATGGTCTTCGTGACCGCAGGCATGGGCGGCGGCACGGGCACCGGCGCGGCGGCCGTCATCGCGCAGGTGGCGCGCGACCTCGGGGCGCTCACGGTGGGCGTCGTCACGCGGCCCTTCCGCTTCGAAGGGCGTCGGCGCTCCAAGCAGGCCGAGCTGGGCCTCGAGGAGCTCGCCAACCACGTCGACACGCTCATCACGATCCCCAACGAGAAGCTCCTGGGGCTCGACGACCCGGGGATGACCCTCACCGACGCCTTCCGCAAGGCCGACGAGGTGCTGGTGAACGCGGTGCAGGGCATCAGCGACCTCATCCAGCAGAACGGCGTCGTCAACGTCGACTTCGCCGACGTGAAGGCCATCATGTCCAACATGGGCATGGCCCTCATGGGCATCGGCTACGGCAAGGGCGACCGCCGCGCGATGGACGCGGCCACCGCCGCCATCAACTCGCCGCTCCTCGACAACATGAACGTCGCGGGCGCCACGGGCATCCTCATCAACTTCATGGGCGGCCCCGACATGCGCCTCTCGGAGGTCAACGAGGCGGCCACCATGATCATGGACACGGCCAACGAGGACGCGAACATCATCTTCGGCTCGGTGATCAACCCCGACATGCGCGACATGATCAAGGTCACCGTGATCGCGACGGGCTTCGGCCGCGCGGACGCCCCCGCGATCGAGCGCCCCGTCTCCGCGCCGAAGCACATCCTCACCCCGCAGACGATGATGCAGCCGCGCGTCTCGTACGCGCCGCCGATCCAGGCGCAGCAGCCCGTGCAGCGCCAGGCCGCCGCGGCCGTGGGCCACGACGTGCGCCACGAGCCCCGCCACGAGGTTCGCCACGAGCCCCGGCGCGCGTCGCAGCCCGCCCCCTCCCCGGCGCCCGCCGCCCCCACGCGCCGCCAGGCCCCGGTGGCGTCGCTCCGCGAGGACGAGTGGGACATCCCCACCTTCCTCCGCAACAGCGGCCGCGACGAGTGAGCCCCACGCCGAGGAATCTCGGCTCCCTCCTGCCGCGCGGGTGATAGGGATCGCGTCACGTATGCGAAACACCCTCCGCACCGTCGCCCTCGCTGCCCCCCTCTCGCTCCTCCCATCGCTCTCCTCCGCACAGACCGCGCCGATCACGGCCGCGACGACGCCGCTCGAGGCGCCCCCGCCGCCGCCCGCGCCCAGCGCCTCCGGCCAGCCGGCCGCGGTGACGGCGGACTTCGGCCGCGGGGTCACCTTCCGCACCGAGGACCGCCGCTTCTCCCTCAACATCCGCGGGCGCATCCAGGCGCGGCTCACGGTGTCCGAGCAGCCCGAGCGGCCGCAGACGGAGTACCAGATTCGCCGGATGCGCCTGGTCTTCCAGGGCAACTTCTTCGGCGACGACTTCCGCTACTACATCCAGCTCGCGTTCTCCAACCTCGACACCGAGCCCGACCTCCGCCTCCCGCTCCGCGACGCCTTCGTCACGTGGCAGGGCGTGCGCGACCTCAACGTCCGCTTCGGGCAGATGAAGGTGCCCTACGGTCGGCAGCGCGTGGTGTCGTCGTCGGCGCTCCAGTTCGCCGATCGCTCGCTCGGGGTGGGGGAGTTCAACCTCGACCGCGACGTGGGCGTGGTGGTCTTCTCGCGCGACCTCTTCGGCCTCGGCCGCCGCCTCACGTACGACCTCGGCGTCTTCGGCGGCGACGGCCGCAACCGCCTCAGCGAAGACTTCGGGATGCTCTACGCCGCGCGCGTGCAGGTGCAGCCCTTCGGCGAGTTTGACGACCTCGCCGAGGCCGACACCCTCCGCCTGGCCCACCCGCGCCTCGCCCTCGCCGTGAGCGCCGCCTACAACCAGCGCTCGCGGCGCGCGCGCAGCACCTTCGGCGACACGTACCGTCAGCCCTTCGACCAGTATCACCTCGGCGCCGACCTCCAGTTCAAGTGGCGCGGGCTCTCGATTCAGGCCGAGGCGCTCTACCGTCAGGCCGACGACGACGGGCACTTCCTGGGCAACGACACGATGGGGCGCCCCCTCTTCGAGTACTCCCGCTCGGGTCTCGGCTACTACCTCCAGGTGGGCTACTTCCTCAACGCGCACGCCGAGGTCGCGGCCCGCTGGGGCGAGGTGATCCCCAACGACGGCGCGGCCGCGGTCCTCCATCGCGCGCGTGAGCTCGGCGGGGCGCTGAGCTGGTACTTCCAGCGCCACGATTTCAAGCTCCAGGCCGACTACTTCTACCTCGCCCCAGAGGACTTCTCGGCGGGCCGCCATCAAGCCCGCTTGCAGGCCCAGGTGTTCTTCTGATCACCCGCGCATCGCGGCGGTGAAGCGCCCGACGTCGTCGCCTCTGCCCGCCGCGCCGAACACCGACGCCAGCAGCGCCAGCGTCGCCTGCTCGCCGTGCGCGTCGCCCTCGCGCCGCGCCCGCGCGAGTCCCGCGACCGCCGCGCGCGCCGCGTCGGTGAGCTGCCCCGAACGCGCATGGGCGAGGGAGGCCACCACGAGGTCGCGCACCGACGCCGCCGCGCGCCCCACCTGAAACGCGGGCCGCAGATCGCCCTGGAGCAGTGCGGCGAGCGCCCGCAGCCTCTGCCCGCCCGCCACGTCGCCCGCCTCCACGCGCGCCGCCGCCGCGGCCTCCAGCGCCTCGGGCGTGAGCACCGGCCGCGACGACCGTGGCGTGAGCACCTGCAGCGCCCCGAGCTGCGCGGCGATCGCCCGGAGCGTCTCGTCGACCACCCGATCACCGGCGGGGCGAGGGAGGGAGCGCGCCATCCCGGCGAGGCGCACGGCCGCCGCGAGGTCGCCCACCGCGAGCGAGGCGCGGGCGGCGCGGGCGAAGCGTGACGCCGCGTCGGGGGCGCGGACGTCGAGGGCCCGCTCGGCCTCCGCGAGGACGTCGAGGCTCCCAGAGGTCTGGAGCGCGGCGGCGCGGCCGAGGAGGTTGGCGTCGCCGTCGCGCGCCCCGGAGGTGCGGCCGAGGTCGACGGTGGTGCCCATCGCTTCGGCGAGCCCGTAGGTTTCGAGCGCGGCGGCCGCGTCGGGGGCGCTGAGCACCACGCGCAGCAGGCCGCGCAGCGCGTAGCGATCGACGCCGTCTCCCGCGGCGAGGCACACGTCCCAGGCGCGCCGCAGGTGGACGTCGAGCGCGGCCACGTGCGGCGGGTGCCGCGACGCCGTCTGCGCGCGCGGCGACGGCCGCAGCAGGCGCTTGCGGCGCGTGCGCCAGGTGACAACGTCTCCGACCACGTCGCGCACGATCTCCCCCGACGCCGCGGCGGTTCGTACGACCGTGACCAGCGGGCGAGGGGCGCTGCCGCCGCGCTTCGCGAGGGCGCTGACGAGGGCCTCGGCGGCGGTGGTTCCCAGCATGGCGCGCACGACGGAGCGGGCTTCGGCGGCGGCGAGGGGCCCGAGCTCCACCTCGCGATCGGGCGGGCACCACGGCGTCTCGCAGTCGGGCGAGGCCACCACGACGAAGCCGACGCCGGGCGTCCGCGCCGCGAGCGATTCGGGCGTGAAGAGGGTGTTGGGCTTGCCCGGCGGCAGCTCGAGCACCAGCCAGCGCGCGCCGTCGCCGTCGAGCATGCAGAGGTCGGTGATGATGCGCGCCATCTGGGCCTCGTCGGGGCCGGAGCGCGCGACCACGCAGCGGTGCAACCGCGCCCCCGCCACGGCCGCCGCCTCCTGCACGAGACGGGTCGCGCCGCGCCCGGGCTCGGCCCGCACCACCGCGAACGGCGGCGTCCCCCGCGCCATCGCCGCCACGAGCGTGTCGCGTTCATCATCGCGCGCGACGAAGGCGCCGTCGGTGCGCAGCGTCGCCGCGTCGAGGCGACAGGCGCCGCGGGTGTACGGAGCCTCCGCCAGCGCGACGCACGGAGTCGGCAGCCGCCACCCGGGCCGACGCTTCGCCCGCACGAAGCAGAGGTGCTCCGCGAAGGCGGCCTGCGTCGCGCGCGAGAACACCATCTGCCCGTCGGCCCCTGCGAGCGCCAGGGCCAGCGCGGCGGCGACCCCTTCGCCCGACCGGTCGTCGACGAGGGCCGCGGCCCCCGCGCCGAGGGCGGCCTTCACCTGCTCCACCGCGCGCACGCCTGCCACCAGCGACGACGCCGTGACGCTGTACACCTCGACGGAACCCGCCACGGCCGCCGGGAGGCCGAAGAGGGCGCGGAGTTCGAGCTGGGCGTCGTCGTCGCCGCGGTGTCCCAGGAGCCAGTCGTACACGCGTGGCCTTCGCTTCGTGGGCGGCGGGGAGGGGGAGAAACTCTCGGGCTCAGCGGCCCTTGAGGCGGTTCTTCATCGCGGCGAGCTCGTCGTCGAGGGAGTCGGTGGTCTCACCGCGCTCGAGCTTGCGGAAGCGCTCCTCGATGTCGGCCTTCTTCGGGTCGACGAGCACGTCCGACGCCTCCACCTCGGCCTCCAGGGAGTCGATGCGGTCTTGCATGTCGCGCAGGCGACCGACGGCCCCGGAGTTGGCCCCGCCCTGGGTGGTGTTGCCCGCCGCGGCGCGCGCGTTGCCCACCTGGGAGGCCATGGTGTTCTTGCGCGCCTTGAGCTCCTCCACCTTGCGATCGAGCTGGTCGATGGTGGCCTTGAGTTCGTTGACGTAGGCCTGCTGGGCCTCGCGGGTGCGGTCGGTGTCGGCCGCGTCGCCCTCGGACTTCTTCTTGCGCTTGAGGGCCTCGCGGGCCAGCTCGTCGTCGCCGTGCTCGAGGGCGAGCATCGCGCGCTTCTCCCAGGTGGCGCCCTCCTCCACCTGATCTTTGTACTTCTTTTCGAGCTGCTTGACGGTGGCCACCGAGCTCACGAGGTCGGCGCGAGCCTTCTTCAGCTCCTCCGTCATGTCCTCGATGGTCTGGGCGATCACCTTGGCCGGGTCTTCGGCCTTGTCGATGAGGGAGTTGATGTTGGACTTGATGGTGCGGCCGAGGCGGTCGAGGATGCCCATAGGGGTACGGAAACGGCTCCTTCCAGCGCTGCGTCGGGCATCGTGGCCCAGCGCGCGGGGGATGTAAATAGCACCGCGCTGGCCTCTGTCCCGCGGGCTCGTTCCGGTGGTAGGGTCCGCGCCCTCAACCGATGAGGCGAGAAACGAGACTCACCAAGCGCGAGCGCAAGGCCATCCACGGCAAGGGCCCGCTCCCCCCGGCTCCTGGCAGCGGCGACGCGGCCTACCAGTCCAACCCCATCGGGGCCCGCTCGGCGCGCGACCCCGGCGCCCACCTCCACTGCGTCGCCTGCGGCAAGCACCTCGACACCGTGGGCGAGGCCGACAAGCGCGCCGCCCGCGGGCTCCAGAGCAACCTCTGGATGGCCGTCCGCTGCGCCCACGGCTCCGAGTGGGTGTCGTGCATGGGCTGCCTGGAGAAGTCGAAGGAGCTCCTCGACGAGCACGACCGCACCGGCGAAGCGGTCCGCTCCGCGGCGGCATGGCACTAGCCTCGCCGACGTGGCTCCACGGGCTCGCGGTCCCTCCCTTCGAGGCCCACCGCGCGCTCCGTTCGGGCCACATGCAGACCCTCGTCCTACCGTTTTTTACCGTCCCGCCCGCCCCTCCGGGTGAGCGCGTCGCCATCCCCGTCCGCCACGGCCACCTCATCGGCCGCCTCGACCGCGTCGCCTCCCCGCGCGGCGTCGCCATCGTCATCCACGGCATCAACGGGACCGCGGAGGAAGCGTTTGTCCTCCGCACCGCCGCGAAGCTCCAGCGCAAGGGCTTTGACACCCTCCGCCTCAACCTCCGCGGCTCCGGGGAGTCGATGGGCGCCGCCGCCGGGATGACCCACTCGGGCCTCACCGACGACCTCCGCGCCGTCTACGACCACCTCCTCACCCGCTACGAACACGTCGCCTGCGTGGGCTTCTCGCTCGGGGGCCAGCTCCTCCTGCGCACGGTCGGCGAGTGGGGCGACGCGCCGCCGGCGGGGGCGTGCGCGGCGGTCTCGATCAGCGCGCCGATCGATCTGGTGCGCTGCTCGGCCTTCGTGGCGCGGCGGGAGACTGCGCTCTACGAGTGGTTCCTGGTGACGCGGCTGCGGCGGCGGTACGCGCGGCTGGTGGCGGCGATGCCGCCGGAGTTCACCCGCGAGCGCGTGCGGGCGGTGAAGACCATCCGGCACTTCGACGACGCCGTCATCGCGCCCCTGCACGGCTTCCGCGACGCCGACCACTACTACGAGTCCTCGGGGGCGAGCGCGGTGCTCCCTGCGGTGCGCGTCCCGACCGTCATCGTGCACGCCGCCGACGACCCGCTCGTCCCGGTCGCGCCGGTGCTCGACGCGCGGGCGACGGCGTCGTCGTGGGTCCGCTTCGTGGTGACCGAGCGCGGCGGCCACGTGGGCTTCGTCGCGCAGCGGCCCGCGGCGGGTGATGACGATCGGTATTGGGCGGAGTGCCGCGCCGCCGACTTCGTGGGGGCCTCGGTGCGAGGCTGAAAGGCGGCGCGTCGGGAGGGGATCAGGCGCCGTCGGGGCGAACCTGCTGGGCGAGGTAGTTGGCGACGCCGAGCTGGTCGATCTGGGAGAGCTGCGCCTCGATCCAGTCGGTGTGCTCCTCCTCCGCCACGAGGATGCCGCGGAGCAGCTCTTCGCTGCCGTGGTCGTTGTGGTCGCGGCACAGCTTGATGGCGTCGTTGAGGCGCGTGATGGCCTCGCGCTCCACCTCCAGGTCGAGCCGGAGCTGCTCGGGCACGCTCTCGCCGACGTTCACCTTGTTGAGGCGCTGCACGTTGGGGATGCCCTCCAGGTAGAGGATCCGCTCGATGAGCTTGTCCGCGTGCTTCATCTCGTCGATCGACTCCTTCTGGATGAAGTTGGCGAGGCGCTGATAGGCCCAGTTGCGGCACATCTTCGCGTGGATGAAGTACTGGTTGATCGCGGTGAGCTCGCCCGTGAGCACCTGGTTGAGCGCGTCGATGATCGTCTGCTGACCCTTCATGGCTGCCTCCTCGTCGTGACGTTGTCGGGGGACGCATTGGTACCAGAAACCCGCCGCCGCAAGGGAGCGCGAATCGCCTTCGTAACCGCGGGCGCGCGGCGGGCGTACCCGCGCCGAAGACCATGAGACGCATTCTCACTCGCACCCTCGCGCTCGCCCTGCTGCTCAGCCCGCTGGAGGCCCTTGCGTGGGGATGGTCGCAGCCTCGCGGAGCCCACTACCTCAAGGTGTGGAACCGCTCGCTCCTCGGCTCCCGCGCGTACTTCGCCGACGGGACGGCCCGCGCGCTGCCGTCGGGCTTCGGCGACCACCAGCTCAACTACTACTTCGAGTACGGGCTCACCGATCGCCTCACGCTGGTGAGCCACGGCAGCCCGATCGGGTACTCGGTGCACAACGGCGACAGCGCGGCGTACACGGGTCCGCTCCAGATCGGCGCTCGCTACGGCCTCCTGCAGGGCACGTGGAACTTCGCCGTCGAAGCCCACGGCGGCTACACCCCGCCGGTCGGTGAACGTGCGCTCGGGGTCGGCGCGGTCGAGGGGCGTCCCTTCACCTACGTCCCCACGGTGGAGACGGGTCTGCTCGACGGCGAGCTTCAGCTCGGTCGCGGCATCGGGCGGGGGTGGATCACGGCCCACGCGGGCTTCCGGTGGTTCAGCCGCTCGGGGCTCGACCCGGTGGTGTTTGGCGGCGTGCAGGGGGGCTACACCTTCGCCTTCGGGCTGCAGGTGTCGTTGAGCGTGCAGACCCACCAGCCCATCGGCGCGGTGACGGTGACCAACGCCACGGGCGCGGGCCAGACGCGCTACGTCGGCTTCGGCCTCGACCTCTCGTACTGGGTGACGCCGCACTGGTCGGTGACGGCGGGCGTCGGGGGCGTACTGCTCGCGGAGTCCAACGCCGCGACGCTGCCGATCTTGATCGGCTTCGAGCATCGCTGAGGTACCCTCCGCCGTCGTGATCGAGGTCCGCGGCCTCTCGAAGTCCTTCGCCGAGCCCGTCCTTCGCGACGTGAACCTCACCGTCCCGCGGGGCTGTCTCTACGGCCTCGTCGGCCCCGGCGCGTCGGGCAAGAGCGTGCTGCTCAAGTGCCTCGTGGGCCTCGTCCTCCCCGACCGCGGCGAGGTGGTCATCGACGGCCACACGCTCACCGGCCTCGACGAGCTCTCGCTCCAGCGGGTGCGGCAGCGCTTCGGGATGCTCTTTCAAAACAACGCCCTCTTCGACTACCTCACCGTCGGCGAGAACATCGCGTTTCCGCTGCGCCGCATGGGGATCACCGACGAGGCCGAGCTCGCCGCCCGGGTGGCTGACCGCCTCGCGGCCGTCTCGCTCGTGGGCTTCGAGTCGCGCGTCCCCGCGGGGCTCTCCGGGGGGCAGAAGAAGCGGGTCGGCGTCGCGCGCGCCACGGTGACCCGCGCCGAGGTGGTGCTCTACGACGAGCCCGCCGCCGGCCTCGACCCCGTGACGTCGCAGAAGATCTTCAACCTCCTTCACAAGGAGCAGCGCGAGACGGGCGCCACCGTGGTGATGGTGTCGAGCGACATCGACCGCCTGCTCACCGTCACCGACCGTGTCGGGATGATGTACAAGGGCGCGCTCCGCTTCGACGGGACCACCGCGGAGGCCCTCGCGTCGCGCGACCCGGTGGTGAAGCAGTTCATCCACGGCGAGGTTGACGGGCCGCTCTGAGCGTCAGCGTTACAACATTCGCCCCAAGTCGTCGCGCACCATCCCGCCGTCGGTCAGCACCACGCCGCCGTCGGTTGTCACGCCCGCGTCCCCCGCGCACACGATCGCGCCCATCACGCAGTTGCCGGCCCCGTCGCAGAAGCCCGACGGCATCGTCATCGGAGGGCACGACACCATGCACGGGAGCGGCGACACCGCGCGGCACACGCCCATCCGCCGCCCGTCGTCGCAGTCGAGCACGCCCATCGAGCAGCCGTTGGCCGTGGTGCAGCGGCCGCCGACCTCGAGCTCGCAGCCGTTGCGGGGGTCGAGGTCGCAGTCGACGTAGCCCGCATCGCACAGGAGCTCGCAGCGCCCGGCGGTGCACCGCGACGACGCGCGTGGCCCCGCCGCGCAGACGATGCCGCAGCCGCCGCAGGCCATGGGGTTGTCCGACACGCGGGTCTCGCACCCGTCGAGCGGCATCCCGTTGCAGTCGGCCCACCCCGCGTCACACGAGACCACGCGGCAGGCGCCCGTCGCGCAGGACTCGGTGGCGTTGGGCAGCTCGCACGGCAGGCGACACGCGCCGCAGTGGGCGAGCGAGTTGAGCTGCGTCTCGCAGCCGGTGGGCTCCATGCCGTCGCAGTCTCCCCAGCCCGCCTCGCAGGCCGTGGAGCACACGCCGGAGCGGCAGAGCGGGAGCGCGTAGCGAGCGCGCGCCGTGCAGCGACGACCGCAGGCGCCGCAGTGGGCGGGGTCGGATGCGACATCGACGCAGTCCATGCCGCACGCGAGGGTCGGGAGCGCGCAGGTGGTCGTGCAGACCCGCGCGCTGCAGAGCATCCCCGCGGCGCAGGCGCGGCCGCAGGCGCCGCAGTGGGCCCGGTCGGAGGCGAGGTCGACCTCGCAGCCGTTGGCGACGTTGCCGTCGCAGTCCGCCCAGCTCCCGTTGCACGAGAGGATCGCGCAGACGCCCCCCGCGCAGCCCGGCGCGGCGTTGGCGGGGGCGCACACCTGGCGGCACGCGCCGCAGTTGGTGGGGGTCGCGGTGGAGGTCTCGCAGCCGTTGGCCGCGTTGCCGTCGCAGTCGGCGAAGCCCGCGTCGCACCGCTGAATGGCGCAGCGCCCGCTCCCGCAGGAGGCCGTGGCGTTGGGGAGCGCGCATCGGGTCCCGCAGGCGCCGCAGTTCGCCGCGGAGGTGAGCACGTCGGCCTCGCAGCCGTTGGTGGCGTTCGCGTCGCAGTTGCCAAAGCCCGCCGCGCAGGCCTCGAGCTGGCAGCTCCCGGCGACGCACACGGCCGTCGCGTTGGCGAGCGCACAGACCCGCGCGCACGCCCCGCAGTTGCGCTCGTCGCCCCGCGTGTCGACCTCGCAGCCGTCGACGGGGTCGTTGTTGCAGTCGGCGAAGCCGCTGTCGCAGATGATCCCGCAGGCGCCGCGCGCGCACGACGAGGTGGCGTGCGGGCGTGCCGGGCACGCGTTGCCGCAGGCGCCGCAATGGAGCGTGCTGCTGGCCAGGTTGGCGCACGCGCCCATGCACGCGGTGAGGCCGGTGCCGCAGGTGGTGCCGCACACGCCGCCGCTGCACATCTGACCTGCGGGGCAGGGTCTCATGCACTCGCCGCAGTGCGCGTTGTCCGTCGCCGAGTCGACCTCGCACCCGTTGGCCACACGCCCGTCGCAGTTGCGGCGCGAGCCTTCGCAGGTGCCCACGGCGCACTCGCCCGCCACGCAGCGGGGCGTGGACACGCCCGGCAGCGAGCAGACCATCCCACACACGCCGCAGTTGCTGGTGGTGGTGAGGTCGGTCTCGCAGCCCGTGCCGATCATCCCGTCGCAGTCGCCGCGGCCGGGGTTGCAGGTGAGCCGGCACGCCCCGCCGACGCACGCGGGGTTCGCGCCGACGGAGCTGCACGCGACCGCGCAGCTCCCGCAGTGACGGGCGTTGACCCGCAGGTCGACCTCGCAGCCGTTGGCGGCGTTGCCGTCGCAGTCAGCGAAGCCCTGGGCGCACGAGAGCGCGCAGACGCCCGCCGCGCAGCCCGCCACGGCGTTGGCGCCCGCGGGGCAGCGGTTGCCGCAGGCGCCGCAGTGCAGGACGTCGGTGCGCGCATCGACGCAGAGGTTGTCGCAGCGCACCTGCGACGCCGGGCAACCGCCCGACCCATCGGTGACGACGAGGTCGGCGGCGGCGTCGGTGGGAAGGTCGCTCGCGAGGTCGTCTGAAGCGTCGGTGGGGACGCTGCTGCCCGCGTCGAGGCGGAAGTCCGGCGACACCGAGCTGAGCGTGCGCCGGATGGCCTCGCAGCGCTCGCGCCCGCAGGTGAACCCCGGCTCACACGGCGGCGCGAGGCGGCAACGCCCAGCGAGGAATACGCGCATCAGCAGGGTACGCTCTTCTTCGAAGGGCGCGATGGCGGAGTACGTGAAGAGGGCCGGCGCCTCGCTCCCTACGCCCGTGGGGTCATTGATGGCGTCGACGCGAACCTCCACCGAGCGCGAACCGTCGTTGTCGAGGGCGGCGATGCCGAGCGTCCCGGGGAGCGCGAAGCGCCCGTCGCCCGCGGCCACGGGGCCGAGGGGGTAGGTGAGCCGTGAGCGAGGCGGAGCGCCGGGCTGGCCCACCGTCACGCGCACGTGGGTGAGCATCGCGCCCGGCCCCTGCGTCATGTCGGTCTCCACCAGCAGGATGATCTGCGTGCGAGCCTTCGTGCACGCGAGGAGGACCACGAGCGCGAGCAGGAGGAGCGCGAGCGGAGGGCGGCGCATCACCAGGCCCCCAGGGTGAGCGCGTCGGTGACGGTGCCGGTGCCGAGGGTGCCGCGGTAGGGGGGCTCGATGTCCTGGAGGAGGAAATACGCCGCCACGCCGGCGCCCGCGGCCACGGCGACGACGCCCACCCAGAACCACGGGCTCGACAGCACCGAGCGGTTGGAGCTGAGCACCGCGCGGATGGTCTGCGTCTGCCCCGCGAGCGCTTCGAAGGTGCGTCGAAACACCGCGTGTCCCGCCGCGCTCACCTCCAGCGCGTGCGACCCGGGTCGAACCACCTCCTCGACGGTGCCGAAGCCCACGTCGTTGCCGTCGATGCGCACGATCGCACCAGCGGGTTCGGCGCGGACGACGACGCGCGACGACACCACCACCGGGACCATCCGAATGACCACCGTCGCCTGGGCACCGCGCGCAACGTCGAGGGTGCGCGACTCGCTCGCGAATCCATCGGCCTCCACGGCAATGACATGGCGTCCGGGGTCGACCTCGATCGGCCCGTGCTCGGTCACCAGCACGCTGTCGACCCGCACGCGGGCGCTCGCAGGTTCGATCTGGAGCTCCAGCCAGCCGAGGCCCGCCGCGAGCTCGCGGACGTAGGCGTCGACGCGGCCGGAGAGTTCGGCGTCGGCGGCGGCTCCGGGCGTGCGGCTGAAGGCGCGGAAGGCCCCCATCGCGTCGCAGTTGCGACCCACCGCGCGGTACGCGAGCCCGAGGTTGTAGAGAACCGCCGGCGTGACGCGCAGGTCACGCGCCCGCTGGAGCTCGAGGATCGCGTCGGCCCACCGCTCCTGCTCGATGTACCCGACGCCCCGCTGAAAGTGCAGGCGCGCGGCTTCGCGGGCGGGGTCGTTCGGCACGACGACGGCGGGCGCGGCGTTGGCCGGCGCAGCGTCGGCGGGCGCGGCGTCGGCCGGCGCGGATGCGTCTTCCACCGCCTGTGCGAGCGCGCCGGGCGTGGTCAGGAAGACCGCGAGGGTGATCCAGCGTCGGGCGTCGGTCATGGCGTCGCTTCGTAGTCACGCATCGGCGCGTGGGCAGGAGCAGGGGGCGGTGGTGGCGGTGGAGGAGGCGGTGGAGGTGGCGGCGGTGGAGGTGGATCGGCGGCGGGCGCTGTCGTCGGCGTCGTCGTCGGCGTCGTCGGCGCATGCGGTGCCAGGATGAGCAGCGGATTGGCGCGCAACTGTTCGGCGGTGTAGCCGTCGGGTTCGTCGCGGCGTTCACGGTGACGTCGTCCGCGCTCGCTCGGCAGGACGGGGGCCGAGGGTTCGAGGGGATCAGGCGCCGGCGCATCCGCGGACGAAGGCACGGCCGCATCGCCCGCGGGGGCAACAGGAGCGGCCGCCGCCGCGTCGACGGCGAGGGGGGCGGCGTCCGGTGCGGCGAGCGGAGACACCGTCGCCTGGCGAGCGGGTGCGGCCGGCGGCCGATCGCGGAGCGGACCCGCCACCACCGCGGCGACGCCCGCAGCGAAGGCGAGGCCGACCCCGACGCCGAGGGCGAGGCGCGCGCGGGTGCGGGGTGGTGCTTCTGACGTGACGCCGTTGGGGGTGACGAGCGACTCGCGCGGCGCGCCGCTCTGACGCTCCGATCGTCGCACGAGGGGGATCGGGGTCTGTGGCGCGCCAGGTTCGTCGGTGGGGCCGAGGTCGATTCGAACCACGGGCGGCGGGTCTTTGGTCGCTCCGAGGGTCCAGGGGGCGGAGAGGTCGGGCGTGAGCGAGGGCTCGTGCGAGATGGCGCTCTCGCGCGGCGCTTCGGCAGGCGCGGCGAGCGCGCGCTGGATCGCTTCGAGGAAGGCCCCCATGTTGGGGTAGCGGCGCGTCACGTCCTTCACGAGCGCCTTGTCGATGGCGTGGGCGAGGGCGAGGGGGACGCTCGGGGCGCGCTTGGTCAGACGTTGAAATTTGCCCTGCACCACGGAGAGCAGAATGGCCGTGTGCGTCTGCCCGCCGAAGGGGAGCGAGCCCGAGAGGCACTCGTACCAGACCACGCCCATCGACCAGACATCCGCCGGCGGACCGATCCTCTCGGGGATCCCCTCGGCCTGCTCGGGCGACATGTACGCGGGCGTGCCGAGGACGAAGCCGGTCTGCGTGACCTTGCCGTTCTGCTCTTCGCCGAGGGCCTTCGCGATGCCGAAGTCGAGGATCTTCGGCACCTCGGCCCCGGTGGAGTCGTGGTGGAGGAAGATGTTCTCGGGCTTGAGGTCGCGGTGGACGACGTTGCGCTCGTGGGCCAGCGCGACGGCGCGCATCACGGGCAGGAGGATCTCCGCCGCGCGCTCGACCGAGAGGGACCCCTGGTCGGAGAGCAGCGTCGAGAGGGCCTCGCCCTCCAAGAGCTCGAGCACCATGTAGACGGCGTCGTCTTCGCGGCCCATGTCGAGCACGTCGACCACGTTGGGGTGCTTGAGCCCGGCCGCGGTGCGCGCCTCGCGGAGAAAGCGCCCGCCCACCTCCTCGCTCTGCGTGTGCTCGGCGTGGAGGAGCTTGAGCGCCACCGCCCGCCCGGTGAGCTCGTGCTCGCCGCGGAACACCGCCCCCATGCCCCCTTTGCCCAGCAACGATCCCACCCTGTACTTACCGCCGAGGGTCGTGCCGATACGCTCCTGTGGTGTGACAATGGGCACGAAGGAATCGCTCCAACACGCGAAGCTATCACCCCCGGCGCGGCGCGCGAAGCCCCGACGCGCCCCCACGCTCTGAACACTGTCGAAGCGCCGCGGGGAACCGTGTACCGTCCGCCTCCCTGTGACCCCCACCCTCCGGGCCGCGATGGTGCGGCCCACCACCCTCGACCCCTCCCTGTGGACGCGCGCGGTGCGCGCTCTCGCCGCCATCGGCTTCAACGCCATCGACGTTCCGATCGTGTGGCGCGAGCACGAGCGGGCGGACGGACGCTTCGACTTCGAAACGGGTGAGCGCGACCTCCGGCGCTTCCTCGACGTGGTCGCCGCCGAGGGCATGCGCGCGGTGGTTCGGTTGGGCCCGTGGCCGACCTCGGATGTCACCCACCTCGGCCTCCCCGACCGTGTGCTGCGCGACCGTCGCTGCCAGGCGCGCACCCGTCGACAGAACCCCGTCCTCGTGCTCGATCTCCCGCGCGTCGTTCCGCTCCCGTCGGTGGCGAGCGAGCGGTATCGCGCCGAGGCGGCCACGTGGATCACAGCGGCGGTCACGGCCCTCGCGCCTCGCCTCGCTGACGGCACCATCGCTCGCGTGATCGTCGGCCATGGCCCGCCTGCGGTGCTGCGCGACGACCCCTTCGAGTTCGATCACCACCCCGACGCGCGCGGGGACGACGCGCCCGTGCACCCGCCGCATCACCCGCCGCTCGAAGCGGGTGTCGCCGAGGTCGAGCGCCAGAGCGCCCACGCCGAGCGCTTTCTCCTCCACCTGTGCGACGCTGCCGTCCGTGCGGGGGCGCCCGCCGAGCGACTCACGCTCGCCGTCACGGGTGCCGCTCTCGCATCGCCGCTCGCCCTCTCGCTCGGGTCGACGCACCGCCTCGCCCTCACGGCGCCGCCGCCTCGCGCGGGCGCGACGGGCATCTGGCGGGAGGTCCGCTTCGCCGCCTCGCTCGCCGCCGGCGCGCACGTCGCCCTCCGCGCCGGCGCACCTCCGTTCGAACCGCCCACCCGCGCCACGCACACGCTCCAGGCCGCCCGCGTCGCCTTCGCGGCGGGCGCGGCGGACGTCTCCGTGCACGCGGGGTGCGTCGGTCACCACTGGATCGGCGCCCTCCTCGACGAGCGGGCCGAGCCGCGCGCCCACTGCCAGCGATGGTCTGCGCTCTTCGCCGAGGTCGACGCGTGGCCGCGCGGCGACGAGCGTGGGGTCGCGCTCCCGCTCCGTCGCGATGCGGTGGTCGCGGCGCGGGCGGCGACGGGTGTTCACCCGCTCCCGGTGGGGCTCCTCGCGTGGGTGGGGATGGGGCTCGATGAGCTCACGGCCGCGCGCGACGAGGTGTCGCCCCTCACGGCGCGGGAGGCCGAGCTCGCATCGAAGGGCGTTCCCCACTGGTGGCAGGCGGGCGAGGGGAACGGCTCGGACGATGCGGCGCCGTGGTCGACGCTGACCCCCGCGGTGACGCCGCCGGGCGCCGCGTTGGTTCGGGCGGTGGAGCATACGCGGGGACGTTCGCTGGTGGTGTGCTCGCGGGTCGAAGGGCCAATCCAGGTGGCGCCGCCGCCGGGGCGTTGGCGTGACGATCGGGGCGTGGTGGAAGGGCCACGCGCGCTGCCGGGCGCGGAGGTGGTGGTGTGGCACGAGGTGACGGCGTGATGCGGATCACAGGCTTCGACGCGCGGAGCTGGCACCGGCTCGTCACGCTGGTGGCGCCGGGCTTCGCGTCGCACGCGCCGGTCGCGAGCGAGCGCGGAGCGCGCATGGAGGGCGGCGCCCTCTTCGTCCTCTACCAGGAGACCGGTGTGGTGCGCGCGCTCCACTCCCTGCGCGGCGCGGTGACGCTGACCGGGTGGGAGGGACCCGCGAGCCTGGAGGCCTGCGCGCGTACGCTCCAGACGCGCTTCGCCGTGGCCGCCGAGGTGGGCGCGCTCGAAGAACTCTACGAGCGCGTGGGGGGCCGCCTCGACCCCAAGGACGGCCTCGCGGAGACGGTGCTCCTCGTCGCCGACGCGGTTCGCGAGCTGGCGCGCGAGGGGGTGCTGCACGTCATTCCGTCGCTGGGTCGCGCGGTGCCGCTGCCGCCCCCTGAGGTGGTCGAGCGCGTGTGGGACTCCGTGCTCCCCGACGGGTACTGCTTCGCGATGGCGCTCTACGAGGGGATCGAGCTGGAGACCGGCTTCGTCGCGCGTCGTCGCGGCGGCACGGTGGACCTGGTGCTCGGCCCCGAGGCGCTGCGGCGCCTGACCGGCCCGCTCGGGGGTGACTTTCGCCGCGACCATCGCGTCATCCGCGCGGCGATCGAGCGCGAGGTGGCGCCGCTGGCCTGCGGGGTGTTCGCGCCCACGGCGACGGTGCGCGAGCTCCTGCGCTCCGAAGGCTCCGGGGCCTGGGCGCGGGCGATCGCGACGCGCGACGTGGTGGTCGACCCGATGCCCCCGTGGATCGCGATGGCGGCCAGCGCGGGCGCGGTGCGCGCGGTGGCGTCGCGGTCGCGGAAGCTCTTCGCGGGCCTGGAGGTGCTGGGGCTGTTGGGGCCCTTCGCTACGCAGGCGAGGGACGTGCTGGGCGGCCTCGACGTGAAGGGTTTGTTGGGCTTCGACCCGCTCGACATCATCGGCGTGATCGTTCGTCGGAGCGAGGGCGCCCGTCGCCCGGCGGACGACGAGCACGAGCCCTGAGCTACGACGAAGCGAGCGGGTCGAGGCTGAGGTCGCCCACACGGATGACGTCAGGCGAGAGGGACGTGAGGCGCGCGCGCTGCGCGGCTACCGTGGTCTGGCCGATCCAGCGGGTGAGCGTGTCGCGGAGGGTCTCGATCTTGAGCGGCTTCGCGATGTAGTCGTCCATGCCGGAGGCGAGGCAGCGCTCGCGGTCGCCCTCCATGGCGTTGGCGGTGAGGGCGATGATGGGCGTTCGCCACGCGATGGAGGCCTCCTTGTGGCGGATGCGCGCGGTGGCTTCGAAGCCGTCCATCTCGGGCATCTGACAGTCCATCAGCACGGCGTCGAAGGAGCGGGAGGGGAAGATCTCCAGCGCCTCCACGCCGTTGGTCGCGGGGACCACGTTGAGGTTGAGCTTCTTGAGGGCGTGGGCGGCGACCTTGAGGTTCACCGCGTTGTCGTCGACGAGGAGCACCCATGGGCGCGCGGGGTCGGACGCGCGCGGTCGGAGGGACGGGGGACGCAAGGACTTCGGTCGCTGCGTGGCGGGTCGCTGGGAGGGAGGCCGCAGCGACGGTGGGCGCAAGGACTGAGGGCTCGCGGAGGGCGGTCGCAGCGAGCGATGGAGCGCGACGATGAGCGGCGCGGCGGGGGCCACGATGACGGTCTGGCTCGCCTCTTCGAGTCGCTGCGGTGCCTCCGCGGGAAGGCCGACGGGGACGGTGAACCAGAACGCGCTGCCGCGCCCGAGCTCGCTCTCGACGCCGATCTCTCCGCCCATCTGGCCGACGAGCTGCTTGCAGATGGCGAGGCCGAGGCCCGTCCCGCCGAAGCGCCGACGGGTGGAGGTGTCGACCTGGGTGAAGGGCTGGAAGATGGCGGCGACGGTGTCGGGGGCGATGCCGATGCCCGTGTCGCGGACCAGGAAGCGGAGCACCGCCCGGGTGCCGTCGCGGGTGGCCTCCGCCGCGCTGACGGTGACCGACCCGCGCTCCGTGAACTTCAGCGCGTTGCCGACGAGGTGGAGCAGCACCTGGCGCAGACGCCCCGAGTCGCCGAGGACGTTGTGGGGTAGGGCGAGGTCGGGCGTGAGGTTGAGCTGGAGGGACTTGTTGCGGGCGGTGATGGAGAGCGCCTGGACGACCTGGTCCAGCACGGGTCGCGGGTCGAACTCCTTCACGTCGAGCACCAGACGGCCGGCCTCGTTCTTCGAGAAGTCGAGCACGTCGTTGATGAGCCCGATCAGGGTGTCGCTCGATTTGAGGACGGCGCCGGCGAGCTCGCGCTGCTCGTCATCGAGCCGCGTGGCGAGCAGCATGTCGGTGAGGCCGAGGATGCCGTTGAGGGGCGTTCGGAGCTCGTGGGAGATGGTCGCGAGGAAGTCCGACTTCACCCGCAGGGCGGCCTCGGCGACGTCGCGCGCACGCTCGGCGTCGAGGCGGAGGCGGTCGGCTTCGAGGCGAGCGACGCCGAGCTCGTTGAAGCGCGCGCGGAGCTCGTCGTTCTGATCGCGGAGCTCGGCGAGAACCGCCTGAGGGGCCAGGAGGAGCATCGCGCCGCGGCGGAAGCGCGCCCAGAGGGTGAGCGACGGTGGCAAGGTCACGGTGTAGGTTGCGGTGCGGGGGCGGAGCTCAAGTTCGACGTGAGCGTCTGGCAGACCGACCAGCCGGGGGAGCGCCCGGTAGATTCCAAGAGTGACCTTGAAGAACTCCGGGGAGTCTTGGTGCGGCTCACGAATGGAAGCGCGGAGTTGCACCGTCTGTGCGTCCCGGTCGACGAAGTCGCACTCCATCGTCTGAAACGCGGAGGGGGTGGCCCACATGTGCGCGGCCCAGAACAGCATGCGGGGGCTAGCGACGAGTTGAACCGCGGCGAGGACCCGCATCATCTGGGGCACCTCGAACAACAGCTCACCGAGCGACTCCAACGTGACGCGCCCCTCACAGAACGCGCCCAGACGCTGGTTGATCTGGCGGAAGGTCTCCCAGTCGAAACGATCGGGCGCGCGCTGCGCGTCGATGGACAGACCGTCGAACAGCTTGTCGACGGGCAGTTTGTACCGCTCGGCGGCGTTGATGTAGAGGCCAAGTGCCCTGCCAACGACTTCGTTCATGGGTGCTGTGGATGGATATCGGCACCGGGTGCAGCATCCTGTAGGGGTCCGCACCTCCAACCCCGCGCCTGCGTCCAGAACCTGAGACAAAATGGTGGAGGGTTGCACGTACGCAACGATGCTGAGTCGGGATCGAGAGGGCTGGCGGGCGCTCAGGCGCCGAGTGCGACGTCGCCCCAGCGCATGACCGCCGCGCTCGCGGTGGAGACGCTGCCGACGGAGTAGCAGAGCACGAGGTCACCCTTGCGAACCCTACCGGTTCGCGCGGCCTCGTAGAGCCCGACGGGGAGGAGCGCCGGGCCGATGTTGCCGCACTGGGGGTTGATGTTGATGGCCTTGGCGGGGTCGACGCCGAGGGCATCCGCGCAAAACTCGACGAACCATGCGGTGGGCGCGTTGAAGACGAAGGCATTGATGTCCGCGAGAGCGACGCTGGCGCGCTGCAACGCCGCGTCGCAGCACACGCGGAGATAGGGCCCCGAGGTGTCGGCGAGGATGCGGCCGGTCGAGTCGGTGCACCCGATCTGGACGCGCTGGGTCGCGAGGTCGGCGACCCGAAACGACCAGGTGTCGCAGGTCTCCGTGGTCGCCACCGCCCCGACGCCGAGCAGGCCCTCACCGGCGGGGACCTTCCCCACGACGAACGCGCCGGCGCCGTCGCCGAAGAACCAGGTGAGCGGGTCGGCCTCGTTGCAGGCGCGCGAGTAGGTGCACGAGAGCACGACGAGCACCGTGTCGTACTGGCCAGCCGAGACGAGCGAGGTGGCCGTCTGCAGCGCCGCGATCCCGCTGGAGCAGGCGCTCTCGAGGTTCCACACCGGGCGCGTCGTGCCGAGCGCGCGGGCGAGGAAGGCGGCGTTGCCGATGCCGATGTGGTCGCCCGGGAAGGACGTCAGGATCACGAGTCCTACGTCGCTGGCCCGGAGGCCGGCGGCGTCGAGGGCGCGCTGGGCGGCCGGGAGTTCGAGGTCGAGGGCCGTGCCGCCGGGCGGGAGCACGCGTCGCTCGACGGCGCCCCGGAAGGGGTCGTCCGCGTAGCGTGCCATCGCCGCGAGGAAGGCATCGTCACGAGGCGCCTGCGGCGACCGGGCGCGCTTGAAGAGGACCCTCTGCTCGGCCTCGCGGTACTGCTCCGGATACCGTTCGCGATAGTAGTCGTTGGTCCTGACGGTGTCGGGGAGCACCGCCGCGAGCGCACGAATTCCGACGTTGAGTTCAGGACGCACGGCGCGTGGCTCCCGAGGTGCTCGAAACGCCCTGCTTGACGAGGCTCGAGTTGCGGCCGCGCGACGGCGCGAGCTCGGAGGGGTCGATGTCGACGTCGACGACGAAGGGGCCGCGGGCGGCGATCGCGCGCCGGAGCGCATCCTCGACCTCGCCTTCCGACCCGACGGTGACGCCGTCGCCGCCCATGGCGCGCGCGATGGCGGCGAAGTCGGCCCGCGGGATCTCGGTCCCGAAGGGGGTCATTCCGATCGAGCGCATCCCCTGATCGATCATGTTGTAGCGGGCGTCGTTGAGGACGATCCAGACGGCGTCGATGCCGTACTGCACGGCCGTGCTGATCTCGTTGGCGAGCAGCATCGCGCCATCTCCGACGATGGCGACCGCCTTGCGGGCGGGACCGAGCGCAGAGCCGAGGACACCCGTGGTCGCGTGCCCCATCGCGCCGTAGCCCGAGCTCACCCGGTAGCGCCCTGGATCGCTGAAGCGCAGGTGGTGGCTGCCCAGGGCGAAGGAGTTGCCCGCCTCGGTGAGCACGACCGCGTCGGTCGCTTCCACCACGCAGCGCTGGATGCACCCCATGAGGAACGACGGCCGGATCGCGCCTTGGTCACGGGGCGTCAGCGCGTGCGGCGGTGTGGGCGGCGGCGTGACGGAGGCGTGCGTGGCAGTGACCTCTTCGGGCCAGGCGTCGATCACCGCGCGCAGGAAGGCGCGGGCTTCGGATTGGACCGCGAGCGTCGGAACGTCAGGGTAGGCCGCGCCGAACACGTCGGGGTTGACGTCGACGTGGACGAGACCCGCGGGCGGGATGAGGTCGCGCGACCAGAACGAGGTGAACTCGCCCAGGCGTGAGCCGATGACCAGGATGCGTGTCGGGGGCGATGCCGCGAGTTCGACGCCGACGCGCTCATGGCCACCGAGGCCCGTGACGCCGAGGAACTGCGGGTGATCCTCCGGGAACACGCCCTTGGCGCGCGGCGAGCACATCACGCGGGCGCCGGAGAGCCGGGCGAGCTCGCGGAGCTCATCGGCCGCCAGCCGCGCGCCGAACCCGGCCCAGATGACGAAGGGCTCCGCCGCGAGGAGGCGCGCGCAGCGGATCGCGTCGATCTCCGCGCAGGACGGCGGCGCCAGCGTCTCGATGCGCGGGGGGCTGTAGGTCAGCGCGGGCGCGGTCTGCACCGACATCGGGAAGCCGAGGTGCGCCACGAAGCCCTCGGGGCGCGCGAGCCCTGCGGCGATGCGCGTGATCGCGAGCTCGAGCTCCTTGGGGCTCTCGATCATCGCGGCGAAATGAAACAGCGGACCCGCGGTGAAGAGGTCGGACGAGGGCATGGTGTAGGCGCTCGTCTCCTGAAAGGCCCAGCGTCCGCGCTGCGGCGACGCCGTGGCTCCGCTCACGAAGATCACCCGGGCGCCTTCCCAGCGTGCCGCGATCATGCCCGTGATGCAGTTGGTGAGGCCGGGACCGGTGGTGGCGAAGACGACGACGGGGCGACCGGTCGCGAGGGAGAGCTCGATCGCCGCGAAGGCCGCGCCGCCCTCGTGCCGGAAGTGCATGAGCGCGATGGGGCTCTCGTCGACCGCGCTGCAGAAGGGCGCGATGGCGCCGCCGATGAGGCCGAAGGCGTGCGTCACGCCGAGGGCGAAGAGCGCGTCGACGAGGGTCTCCGACGCGTTGAGCGATTCACCCGCCTGAGCCTTCGCAACAACGGCGCTCACGTTGCGATGATGGGGGGATTCGGGCGCGGAAGGTGTTCCGTCGACCGGAACAAGATGAGGTTTTGACATCGTGCAGCCTTGCCGTGAGATGCGTCGACGCCCCCTCAAGCAGCGTCGACTTCAAGAGCGCGCCCAGCTCGCAAAGATCGAGGGCGGCACCCATGCGGGATTGACTGATCCGACGGCCGTTGCCGGACGGCGAGGTGCGGCGGTACGTCTCCACGCCGCGCGCGAAGCACGGGAGAGATTTCGCGCCGATCGGGGATCCCCACTCTCCAGATCGCGCGAACCAATGGGTTTTAGATCTAGAGGGGACCATCAATCGCAATGGAACGACTATCGCCCCGTGGCAAAGGGGGTGCAACCACCCCGCTTCACTTTGGCGGCGGGGCGTCGGGCGGCGCGTCCCCGTTGACACGCGACGCCAAGCGAATAGCGTCGCCCCCGTGCAGAACCCACCCCGCCAGACGGTCTCCCTGGAGGTCGGCGGCCAGCGCCTCCGCCTCACCGCGCAGGGCAACGAGCGGCACCTGGAGGCCCTCGCCGCCACGGTCAACGGCCGCGTCGAAACCCTCGCGAAGGGCGTCAAGGGCGCGCCCGCGTCGACGCTCCTCGCGATGGCCGCGCTCGACCTCGCCGACGAGCTCACGGCACTCCGCAAGAAGCTCGACGAGGCGCAGCGCGACGCGTCGCAGCGGGTGGCCGAGGCCGACGCCCGCGCCCGCCGCGCCGAGCAGGTGGCGCGGGAGGCGATCGCGGAGGTGCTCACCGACATCGACCGGGCCATCGCCTCCGACGACGCGCTCGTCGCGGCGCGGGCGGCGGACGGCGCCGCGTGAAGCTCGCGGACATCGACTGGGCCACGTGGCGGCCGAAGGACGTCGCGACGCTGCTCTTCGTGATCCGCGGCGGCGAGGCGCT
>JBILLV010000159.1:0-21260 GCA_044375895.1 Polyangiales bacterium
CAGCACCGCGCACTGCGGTCGCTGCAACAACGCGTGCGCGACGGGCCAGGTGTGCGTCGTCGGGGGGTGCACGTGCCTGCCCGCGCAGACGCTGTGCGGCGGGCGCTGCGTGATCACCGCGGGCGACACGTCCAACTGCGGTGGCTGCGGGACGGTGTGCGCGACGGGCGGCTTCTGCACGGGCGGGCGCTGCGCGTGCCCAGCAGGGCAGACGGTGTGCAACGGGCGCTGCGTCAACCTGGCCACCGACGGCGCCAACTGCGGCGGCTGCGGGGTCGCGTGCACGGGGGGCCAGACCTGCCAGACGAGCTCGTGCCGCTGTCCGACGGGGCAGACGTCGTGCGGCGGCGCCTGCGTCAACACCATGACGAGCGCGCAGCACTGCGGGGCCTGCAACACTGCGTGCGCCACCGGTCAGACGTGCACGGGCGGCGTGTGCATGTGCCCGACCGGGCAGATGCTCTGCAGCGGCCGCTGCGTCAACACCGCCACCGACTCCGCCAACTGCGGCATGTGCGGGACGATGTGCATGAGCGGCCGGACGTGCCAGACGGGCACGTGCCGCTGCGCCTCGGGCACGACGATGTGCGGGAGCAACTGCGTCAACACCGCCACGGACTCCGCCAACTGCGGCACGTGCGGGACGACGTGCATGAGCGGACGGACGTGCCAGATGGGCACGTGCCGCTGCGCGATGGGCACGACGATGTGCGGGAGCAACTGCGTCAGCACCGCGACCGACAACAGCAACTGCGGCACGTGCGGGACGATGTGCATGAGCGGGCGGACGTGTCAGATGGGCTCGTGCCGCTGCGCGATGGGCACGACGATGTGCGGCAGCCGCTGCGTCAACCTCCAGACCGACAACGGCCACTGCGGCTCCTGCGGGACGATGTGCACGGCCGGGCGGACGTGTCAGATGGGCACGTGCCGGAGTTGATGCGACCCCTGCGCGCGGCGGTCGTGGCGGCGGTGCTGGCGCTCCCCTCCCTGGCGGCGGGGCAATCGGCGCGGTCGCCGTGGGGGGCGCAGGAGGCGGTGCGCGGCGCGCTCGACTACAACACCCCCGGCGCGGGTCGCGTGCGGCTCTCCCTCGTGTCGCTCGGCGCGCCGCAGCGCGTGGTGGTGGAGCAGCGCGGCGCCACCCCGCGCGGCGTCCGCGTGCTCGGCGCGGGCACCTGCGAGACGCCCTGCGCGCTCTACGTGACGCCCGGCCCGCTCACGCTCCGGGCGGAGGCGTGGCGGCTGCGCGACACCGACATCACCTTCGACGCGCCGCCGCGGCCGAGCCTCCTCCACCTCCGCGCCGCCTCACGCACCCAATGGAACGTCGGCGTCGGGCTCACCGGCGCGGGGGCGACGGTGTTCCTCGCGCTGGTGGGCTTCGCGCTGGCGACGCAGGCGTCGTCGACGGGGGCGTCGCTCCCCACCGAGGCCGCCATCGGAGGCGGGATCGTCTCGGGGGTGCTGCTGGCGGCGGGGGTTCCGCTGCTGGTGCTCAACCGCACGGGGGTCGCGTCGCTCGTCGACGAGTGACGCTCAGCGCCAGCGCACGCCGCCCAGCGACGCCGTCGGCTGCACGAAGCGCTCGCCCGTCGCGAGCTGCCCGACGTGGTTCGACCCCCAGCAGAACACCCGCCCGTCGGCGAGGAGCGCGCAGGTGTGCTGGAGCCCGCCCACCAGCTTCACCACCGCAACATCGCGCGGCAGGGCCACGGGCATCGGCGCATCGGAGGGACGCCAGGAGACGCTCCCCACGCCGAGCTGCCCGCGGTAGTTGCCCCCCCAGCACAAGACCCCTGTCCCCGTCGCCGCGCAGGTGTGCTCCGAGCCGGCGCCGACGGTCGTGGTCCCGGTGATGCCCGGCACCACGATCGGCGACGAAGACGACGCGACCGCCACGCCCGGCATCGACTGCCCGCGGTTGTTGGCGCCCCAGCACCACACCGCGCCGCCGTTGGCCCACACGCACGAGTGACGCGCGCCGAGCGCCATCCCGTCGAGCCCGCTCCAGGTGCCCGACACCAGCGGCCCCGGCGTCGCCACCATCGTCCCCGTGCGCCCCGACTGCCCGGCTTCGTTGGCGCCCCAGCAGAACACTGTGTGGTTCACCGTGCGGATGCAGGTGTGGGCGTCGCCCGTCGCCACCTGCGCGAGCGCCGCGCCCGTCCCCAGCGCCACGCGGATGGGCGTCGGAGACGACGGCAGCGTGAGGGCCACGCCGCACTGCCCCGACGCGTTGGCGCCCCAGCACCACACGTGGTCTGTGGCGGCGGCGCAGGTGTGGGCGCCGCCCGCCGCGAGCGAGTTGACGTCGAGGAGCCTCGTGGGCGTCGGGAGCGCGGCGAAGGCGGGTGATTGCGAGGGCGGGCCGAAGCCGAGCTGGCCCTGGTCGTTGAAGCCCCAGCACCGCGTCTGAGCCCCCGCGAGCGCGCAGCCGTGGTTGTAGCCAGCCGTGAGCAGCCGCAGCCCTGCGCCGAGGGCGGGCCCCGTCGTCGCACCGTCACGGACGGTCTGGGGCGTCGGTTCGGCGCCGCCCGAGAGCGCGCCGAGCTGGCCGACGCTGTTGCTCCCGGCGCACACGACCCGAGGCTCCTCACCCACCGTGCCGACGGTGGCGCAGGTGTGGAAGGCCCCCGCCGCGAGGTCGCGCGCTCCACGCAACGCGGTGATCTCCGTGGGCGCGTCGAACACCGCCGCCGCGCCGTCGCCGAGGCCGCCGTACACCCGACCGCCCCAGCAGCGCAGCGCGCCGTCCGCGGTGGCGGCGCAGGCGTGGAGCCCGCCGAGCGCGGCGATGGGTTCGCCCGTCGCGTCGTAGGCGACGTTGGCGAGCACGGGGGCGGAGGGCATCCGTCGGACCTCCCGGGTGCCGTCGCCCGCGACGCCGAAGGCGTTGAAGCCCCAGCACGAGAGCGCGCCCCCCGCGCGAACGAGGCACTGCCCGAGCGCCCCAGCGACCAGGCGCTCGCCCGTGAACGTACCGACCGCGAGGGGCGTCGGCTGCGTGGGTGAAGCGCCGCCGGGGATCTGCCCGAGGTCGTTGCGCCCCCAGCACCACCACCCGGTGTTGACGCGCGCGCAGGCGTGGTAGCCGCCGACCGCGAGCCCGGTGAGGCGCACGTCGCCGCCGAGGCCGAGCTGGACACGCCGCGGCGTCGCGCTGCTCGCATCGACGACCGACGGGTCGCCGAGCTCGCGGTAGCTGTTGCGCCCCCAGCACCACAGGCGCGTCGCATCTCCGGCGCAGGTGAAGCGAGCCCCCGCCTGGAGGCGATCGGCCGTCACGCCCACCACCAACGCGGGCGTCGACAGCGCGCGCGCGCCGCCGGGCTGACCGGCCTCCCCGGCGACGTTGGAGCCCCAGCAATACACCTGTCCGCCGAGGGTCGCGCAGGTGTGCGCCTCGCCCGCCGCGAGGTGCCACGATCCCATGCGGAGCGCTCCGACGAGGACCGGCGTGGGGCGGGCGGTGTTGGTCCCGTCGCCGAGCTGGCCATCGCTGTTGCGGCCCCAACAGAACACCCGCCCGTCTTCGAGGCGCGCGCACACGTGGTCGGCGCCGCTCGCGACCTCCGCCGCCGCGCCCGGCAGCGTCACCCGCTCGGGACGCGGCGTGAAGGGGACCGCCGAGCCGTCGCCGAGCTGCCCCCAGTCGTTGACGCCCCAGCAGTACACCGCGCCGTCCGCGAGCCGCGCGCAGGTGTGGTACGAGCCGACGACCACCTGCGCGACCGGCATCGGAGGCAGGAGCGCCGGGGGCAGCGGCGCGTCGACAGGGACGTCGGGCGGTGGGACGTCCAGGGCGTCCAGCGTCGCGTCGTCCGCGACATCGAGCGCAGCGACATCGCGCGCGTCGAGCGGCGCGACCTCGGTGACATCGAACGACGCGACGTCGGGCGCGACGTCGGGCGCGACGTCGGGCGCGACGTCGGGCGCGACGTCGGGCGCGACGTCAGGCGACGGTGCGTCCATCGGCGGGGCATCGAGCGCGTCATCGAAGGGCGCTTCGTCCGTCGCGTCCACGGGTGCGGCGTCTGAACCGTCGGCGCGAGCGACGTCGCGCGATGCGTCGGGGCGGGGCTGAAAGCTCTCGAGGTCGAGCAGCGCGGTGCACGCCGGGAGCCACGCCAACCCCGCGAGGGCGAGGCCGTGACGGAGCGTGGCTGCGCGGCGCCGCGGGCTCACTCGCCGCGGGGCGGGAGGATCACGTAGGGGTACGTGATGTTGACCTGCGGGGCGCGGAAGGCCGGGAAGCGCGCGCGCCGCACCACGCCCGCGATGCACTCGCCCGCGGGCGTCCCCGCGAACTGGCCGCTGACGTTGGCCGAGCGCACCACGCCGTCGTTGCCGATCACGATCGCCACCGGCGCCGTCCCCGTCTGCCCGTTGGCGCAGCTCCGGATCGGGCCGTTGAGCCCCGACAGCACCGTGGTCATCTGCGAGCGCGTCGGGCGCTCGGGGAGCTCCGCGGTCGGCGCCGCCGCCGCGGCCGGCGCAGGGGCCGAACCGCCCGTGATGCGGTTCATCATGTCGTCGACGGAGCGGGCACCACCACCGCCACCCGCGGGTGCAGCCGTGGCAGGGCGCGCGGGGGCCTCCGTGGCTGCCGTGCGGGCGGCCGGCGTCGGCGCTGCCGCAGGGGGCGGCGGGGGCGTGGCGGCGGGCACGGTCGGCGCTGCTGCGCGCGGCGGCGCGGCGGCCGCGGTGCCGCGGGCGGCCGGAGCGGAGTGCGGGACGGCGACCGACTCCAGGCGACGCTGCGTTCTCTCCGTCGCGGCGCGCTCGGCTTCGGCTGCGGGGGCAGGGCTCTCCGTCGGCGCGGGCGCGACGGCAGGCTCCGGTGCCGCCACCGGGGGCACGCTCGTCGGCATGGCGGCCGCCACCTGCGGCGCGGGCATCACCGGCTGCGCGGGCATCACCGGCTGCGCGGGCGTCGGGGCGGCAGGCGGGGCTGCGGGCGCAGGCTCGGTGGGAGCCGAGGCCGTGGGCGTCTCGGCCGTCGCGGCCATCGGTGCGCTGGCCTGATCGGCCGCCTGGCGCGTGCTGTTGGTGTAGAGCGCGAACGCCCCCGCCGCGAGCGCGACGCCGCCGAACATCCCGAGCCACGTGTTGCCGCCCTTGGGCGCGGGCGCATCGACCTTGGGCACCGACGCGGCCGCGCGCGACGGGGTCACCATCACGTCGTCGGTCTTGGCGGCGGGCTTCTTCTCGTCGGCCTTCTTCTCGGTCTCGGCGGGCTTCGCCTCGACCTTCGGGGCCGGCGGCGCCATCGACTCCGCGCTGCGGGCCATCGCCGCGAGCTTCTTGATGTCCACGATGCCAGAGCTCGTGTCGTCGACGTCGTCCGTGAGGGCGGGCCGCACGGTGGGGACAGACATGCTCGGGGGGACGTTGCTCGTGCGGGTCAGCGCCGCGAGACCTTCGAGGTCTGCGTCCTGGTCCTGGGTCTCGGACATGGCCTGGTTGCTCTCCGTCGGGGGGTGAAGATCATCTTGGAAGACCGGCGCCTCGGCGGGGTCGGCCTCCTCCCTGGAGACCCCCTTCTTCTTCTTGACCTTGGCGCCCGTCGGCAGCTCGGCGACGCGGGCGTCGATGCGCGCCGCGAGGGCCTCCCACGAGGACGCCTCCCGCGTGCGCTCGGGCCAGCGGCGCAGGGCCGCGTCGAGGGTGTGGAGCGAGCGCGCGTAGGCGCGAGCCTCCGGGTCGGAGTCGATGGCGCGCGCGACGTCCGGGTCTGCCGCGGTGTCCGTCGGCAGGTCGAGCGATGCGGCGATCTTGAGCTTGAGCGGGTCGTCCACGCCATTGCCTCCGCAGGTCGTCTAAGGTTCTTCGAGCGCGGCGAGCACATCCGCATGGATGCACTCCCGGAGCCGCCGTCGCGCCTCGTGGACGCGCCACGCGACGGTGCCCTCGCTACAACCCAGGACCTGGGCGATGTCTTTGTAGGGAAGTTGTTCGACGCACGCGAGCACCATGGTCGTGCGCAGGCTCTCGGACAATGAGTCGAGCGCTTTGGTGAGCTCACGGTACGCCGACGCGCGCTCGGCGGAGAGCGCGGGGTCGGCGCCGCCGTCGACGGGCTCGGGGACGCGGGGGTCGTCGAGGTCGGTGGTGACGCGCTTGTTCTGCCGACGGAGGTTGAGCGCGACGTTGACGCAGATGCGGTAGAGCCAGGTGAAGAGGTCGGCCCGCCCGTCGAAGCGGTGAATCGCCCGGTACGCGCGCAGGAAGGTCTCCTGTACGACGTCGTCGGCGTCGCCCGCGCTGCCCGTGAGCTGGAGCGCGAGACGGTGCACGCGCCGCTGGTGCTGGCGCACGAGTGCGCCAAACGCTTTGCGGTCGCCGTTACGCGCGCGCTCTAGCCATTGCTGATCTTCAAGCGAGGCCATTCGTCCTGTGAGTCGGCGCGACCATAGACCAACCACTCCGGCTGTACAACAATCGCATTCCCTTCATCTGCCGCGGTTTCCAGAACGCCCCGCGCGGAGCATTGCGCAGACGCCCCCCGCACTGGCAGAGTCCCGCCGCCGCCCATGGGACGCTTCACAGACGCCCTCTCCCGCATCGACGACGCGCTCCAGGTGGGGGACGCGCGCTCAGCGTTCACCACCTTGCGGCCCTGGCTGGCCTTTCCGCCGCGGGTGGAGGAGGCCGACTGGCCCGCGGCCCTCGACGCCCTGCGGCGCGTGGGGCGCGACATCGTGGGGGAGTCCTTCGTCGAGGTGGTCACAGCCGCCCGCGACGCCGACGACGTACCCTCCCTCTACGACCTCGGCTACGAGCTCATCGAGCAGGAACTCCCCGACCTCGCCGCCACCTTCCTCGCCCGCGCCGTGCGCAAGCGCCCCGACCTCCCCGGGCTGCTCAGCGAGCTCGTGACGGCCCTGGAGCGCGACGGCCGCCACGGCGAAGCCTGCCGCCGCCTCCTCGGCGCCCCCGACCTCCTCGCCAAGGCCTTCCCCCTCCGCTACCTCCTCGCGTGGAACACCGCCCTCCGCGGCGACCTCACGGGCGCCCGCACCCGCATGTCGACGCTCGGTGACGTCTCCAACGGCGAGGAGGCCGAGATGCGCGACCGCCTGGAGGCCCTCCTCCAGCGGGCCGAGGGGCTGCGCGGCTTCGCTCCCCTCGACGGCGACGACCTCCGCGGCTGGCATTTTGTGCTCCACGGCGCGTGCCTCCTCCGCCTCTCGCCCCACGGCTTCAAGGAAGGGATGCGCGGGCGCTACGCGTACACGCAAGACTCCGAGCTCCGGTGCCGCGAGGCCATCGAGCGCGTGCGGGTGACCCTCCGGGCGATGGGCGTGGCGCCCCCCCGCGTGCTCACCCTGCCCGACCGCGACAGCGCCATCCTCGGGGCCGCGGCGGCGCGGGTGTTCGGCGTGCCGGCGGTGCCGTGGTCGTCGGAGAGCGCGGGCGAACCCGGGCTCATCGTCGCCTACGACCTCGGCGCCGTGGAGCCCGACACCCTCGCGGAGCTCCGGCCCCACCGCCCCGGCCAGGTGCTCTGGGAGCACGCCAGCCGCTGGGTGAGCGATCGCCCCGTGGCCGCCGACCTCGTCACGTACCTCTACCAGTTCAACGTGGCCCCCTGGGCCGAGCACGTGCTCATCGACAAAGCCACCGGCGGCGCCATCCGCACCCCCGCCGACGACTCCGCCCCCGCGGCCATCGCCGCCCGCGTCGCCGACCTCGCCCTCGCCGACAACGACCTCCTCGACCGCACCCCCCTCGTCGATTTTGCCCGGGCCTGCCTCAACGTCCGCGTCGACGGCGAGCCGGGGGCCGCCCCCCTCCGAGAGAACGGACTCCGATCCCGGCAGTTCACCGGGGGGCCGGTGCAGAGCAGCAAGTTCGTGTGACGGGGAGCGGCCGTGGCGCGCGGAGAGCCTTGCGGTGGCGGCGCGGGACGTGATAACTCCGCGGGCCTATGGCCGCCGTCGCGCTGCGTACGTACATCTTCCTCGATAGCCTGCAGCCGCAGCTTGCGTCGTTCATCGGGAAGACGGCGCGCGGGTTTCTCCCCATCCCGTGGATGGCCTCGCTCTGGATCGAGATCGCTCCGGGCATGGCCATCAACCGGGTGACCGACCTCGCGCTCAAGGCGAGCAAGGTGCAGCCCGCCGTCCAGGTGGTCGAGCGCGCCTACGGGCTCCTCGAGGTGCACCACGAGGACAAGGGGCAGGTGCGCGACGCGGGCGACGCCATCCTCGCGGCCCTGGAGCTGAAGGAGGGCGACCGGCTCGCCCCCAACATGCCCACCAACCAGATCATCCGCGGCATCGAGCCCTACCAGGCGCAGATCATCAACAAGAACTCCCAGGGCATGATGATCCTGCCCGGTGAGTCTCTGCTCATCCTGGAGACCGACCCCGCGGGGTACATCGTGCTGGCCGCCAACGAGGCGGAGAAGGCCGCGCGCGTGTCGCTGGTTCACATCCAGCCGTACGGCGCCTTCGGACGGCTCTACCTGTCCGGGCCCGAGGCCGAGATCGACGCCGCCGCGGAGGCCGCCCGCGCGGCGCTCGCGTCGGTGCAGGGGCGCAAGCAGGAGACGAAGCTCGATCGTTGATCGA
Organism: Polyangiales bacterium; assembly: GCA_044375895.1. GTDB lineage: Bacteria > Myxococcota_A > Polyangia > Polyangiales > CAISKJ01. The sequence goes on from JBILLV010000159.1 coordinate 8,580, forward strand.
GTGACACGCGACACTGACTGAGGAGACGAGGACGACACCATGAGCGACGCGCTGGGGATCATCGAGACGAAGGGCTTCGCGGCGGCGGTTCAGGCCGCTGACGCCATGGTCAAGGCCGCGAGGGTTCAGCTCGTGGGCTACGAGAAGGTGGGCGGCGGGCTGACGTCGGTCATCGTGCGCGGCGACGTGGCCGCGGTGAAGGCGGCCACCGAGGCCGGCCAGCGCGAGGCCGAGCGCGTGGGCGAGATGGTGAGCGTGCTCATCATCCCGCGCCCCCACGCCAACATCGACGCCGTGCTCCCGCTGGGTCGCGGCCCCGGGCAGTCGGCGAAGACGCCCGCGGGCACTGACTGACGAGCGCCGCCGATGCTCATCTGCAAGGTCACCGGCACGCTCGTCGCCACGCGCAAGGAGCAGACCCTCGACGGGCTCAAGCTCCTGGTCGTGCGCCCGTGTGACGTCGCGGGCGAGCCCACCGGCGCGGCCCTCATCGCCGCCGACGCCGTGGGCGCGGGCCTCGGTGAGGTGGTGCTCATCGCGCAGGGCAGCTCGGCCCGCCAGACGGTCGCCACCAAAGATCGCCCCGTCGACGCGGTGGTGATGGCGATCGTCGACACCCTCGCGGTCGGCGACGGGGTCACCTTCCAGAAAGACGCGTAGCCCCCTCCGGCTGGCACCGCGGTGGCACCGTGCCACCCGTGCCACGTCTCTGGGACGTCCGCTCCACGCCATTCGACGGGCGTCGGGTCGGGCGGGCTCGCGGGCACACCCGTTGCTCCACGGAGCGCCATGACGACCCCCGCCCTCCAGCAGCTTCACGCCTTCCAGGCGAAGGCCGAACAGGCGCGCCAGCGCGCGATCACCACCGCCCGCGTCACGGCGATGATCTTCGGCTCCCTCCTCGCGCTCGGCGCGGTGGCCGCGGTGGTGGCGGGCGCGCTGGGGCGGGCGCCGCTCCCGGCGATGGGCGTGGGCGCGCTGATGAGCGCGGGCTTCGCGACGATGCTCCTCCGTCAGGCCGCGATGATGCGTCGCCCGACCGAGCTCGCGCAGACGGGGATCGCCGCGACGGCCGTCTTCGACGAGGTGGTGGGCGGCGGCGTGTCGATCCAGGTGTCCAACCCCTCGATGCAAGGCAACGTCTCGCAGACGCGCGCCCGCGTGCAGATCGAGGTGGAGGGCAAGGCGCCCTACACGGTGGAGGTGACCGACTTCCTCCCCACGCTCGCGTACGGTCGCCTGGTGCGGGGGACGCGCTTCGTGGCGTACGTCGACCGCCAGCGCCCCGAGCGGGTGCTGATCGACTGGAGCGCGAGCGGGTAGTCCGCCGCGCCCTCCGTCAGAAACACCGCGCCGGGAGGCAGTGCCCCTCGGCGCTCACCGTCGGCCACTCGGGCGCGCCGCCGTCGCCCTCCGCGGGCGCGAGCTCCACCACGATGGGCCGCGCGTCGAGAATCTCATCGCCCTCGCGCTTCACCACCAGCTGGGTCTCGTAGGCCCGACGGCACCCGAGCGTCGCGCGCACGCCGGCCGTGGGCGTCGCGCGCGGCGTCGCGGTGAGGCGCCAGCGGAGCACCACCATCCCGAGCACCCCGATGAAGCGAGGCCCAGCCAGCGCGCGCACGAAGGCCTGCGGCGAGGCGCTGATGGCCTCCGCGGAGAAGTCCCACAGGTCCGACGCGCGCGCCCCGTCGACGCCGGCCGTGCGGTCGAGGGTGGTGGCGCTCACCACGTCGCCCGTCCCGCGGTACTCGAAGAGGTGCTCCACCGTCGCGAACGACGCGCTCCCCTCGCGGAAGAGCACCCGGTCGGAGGCCGTCGGCGAGCGGCCCGAGAGGGGGTCGGTGCCGATGCGAAGTTCGAAGGAGTCGATGAGCCCGTCGCCGTCCGTGTCGACGCGCCTCGGGTCGGTGCGGCGCATCTGCTCGGTGAGGTCGCAGACGCCGTCGCCGTCGCTGTCCGCCGTGGCCGAGGCCTCGGCGGGGCGGTCGAGGGCCGGGGGGCGGTCGGGCGTGGGCCCCGCGTCGGGTGGGGAGGCGGTCGTGCTGCACGCGGCCAGCGTCACGAAGGCCATCAAAAGCATCTCTCGCACGACCGGGAAGGTACCACCCGTCGGCCCCTCGCGCGTGGGGCCTTCCGCCCGTCGATTCGTCACGCCCGGCGGGCGCGCTCCCGTACAATCCCGCCCCTACCGCCCGTGCCAGATCCTTCACCGCCGCGCCCGCCTCGCTCTGAGGGTTCCAATCGTCCGGCCGGGGCGCTCCGCTGGTCGCTCTCACCCGACGCGCCCGCGCAGCCCCGCGACGCCGTCCACGTGCTCCTCGGGTGGACGGATGAGCTCGACGACGAGCGCGCCATCACCCTCTGGGCCGCCCTCGGGGCCGTCGACGACGCCGCCCGCGAGGCCGCGCTCCTCCGCTGGATCGACTGGGCCGGCGTCACCGTCCCCCTCGACGTCAAGCTCCGCGCGCTCGCCGAGGCCGTCAGCCAGCTCCTCCGCGAGCTCGAGGCCACCGCGCAGAACCCCGAGCGCATCTACGTCTATCAGAACGCCGACCTGCCGCCCCTCGCCCGCGCGCTCCAGGGCTGGATGCGCGCGCGGGAGACGTACCCCGGCGCGGTGCTCGGCGCCCTCCAGGCCCTCACGCTCATCCGCGAGGCGATGCGCGCGTGGACCGACCGCATGCGCCGCCGCCCGCTCCGCGCGGCCTCCCCCCCGCGCGCGGATTTCGAGGTGAACCCCCACGCGCCCGTCGAGGCGCGCATCACCTCGTACGACATCAACCAGGCGCTCTCGTCCATCCCCCCCAACGACCCCTTCGGCGCGGCCGTCGCGCTCGTGGGGGCGTCGGTGCGTCGGCGCGTCGAGCGCGGTCCGGTGGAGGAGTCCGTCGAGCTGCTGGTGACGTGGCTCCAGTCCGAGGGGATCCTGGAGCTGCCGACGTGGGGCTCGTCCACCGTCGATTTCGCGCTCCTCGCCGGGGAGCTCCAGGGGGTTCATTTCCATCCGCTGGCGCAGCTCGCGACGCGGGCGCCGTCGGTGTGGACGCGGCTCACGGCCTACGCGGACACGGCCCGCGACGCCCTGCGCGCCGCCCGGCTCCTCTGCGCGCTCGCCTCGCACCCGGGGACGGCCCGCGAGCTCTCCCCCACCACCGCCGACGTCGCGCAGGAGACCCTCTTCGAACTCCTCGCCCACCCGCGCCCTGGCGTGTGGTCGCGCGCGGCCCGCGCCATCGGTCGGCTCGCGGGTTACCTCCCGGGCCTCGCGCACCGGCTCTCCGAGGTGCTCAAGGGCGGGTCGCCGATGCTCCGCCTGCGCGCCACGGCCTCCCTCGGGACGCTCTCCCACTTCGCCGGCGCCGTGCTCCACGAGCAGCGCGCGCGGGCCCTCGACGCCCTCGACCAGCCGCAGGGCGACCCCGCGGTGATCGCCGCCCTCGCCATCACCCTCCCCGACCTCGCCCTCGACGAGACCAGCGCGTGGCACGAGCTCGGCGGGCGCATCGCCGCGCGCGGCGGCGTCGACGCGGCCATCCCGCTGCTCCGCTCGCTGCTGGAGATCCGCCTGCGCGACCCGGGGACGCGGGAGATCGTCGAACTCCTCGCGCGCGACCTGCGCGTGCGGGCCGAGGCGTGGCGCGGGTCGGCCTCCGACGCCGAGCGGGCCGAGCGCGCCGTGGCCCTCGCGGCGCGCGTCGCCTCCCCCGAGGAGAGCACCGCGTGGGGGCTCGTCACCGAGCTCACGCGGGCGGCCGCGCTCGACCCCGCGGCCCCGACGCTCGCCGCGCAGGTGAAGTCCTTCGCGGCGGAGATGGACGTGCTCATCACGAGCTCGGCGCGCGCCGGCGGCGACGACAACCCGCGCGTCGCGGCACGGGGGAGCGTGGTGCTGGAGGAGGTGGTCGACCTGCTGGTGGACGGCGAGCTCGTCGTGATCGCCGCCCGCGTGGTCGACCCGCGCGCCCACGCCGAGGCCACCGATGGGGCCCACGCGGTGCGCGTTCGGCTCTTGAAGATGGTGTGGTCGGGGCTGCGGCGCCCGACGCCCGCGGCCTTCGCGTGGCGGCGCTGGCTGCTGCGGGCGGGCGGCGCGCTGGCGCGGGCGTCGCGGTCCGACCGACGACCCGACGAGCCCGACCCGGTGTTCGAAACGCTGGAGCGCGTCGCGGATGACCCGACCTTCGGGCAGACGGCCCTGGCGCGGCACCTCGGCGCGACGCTGGTCGAGCTCTCCTGGCCGCTGTCCGCGTCGCTCGGGCCCGGCGCGGCCGTGTCGATGCTGGTGTGGCTCGCGCTGCGCGGCACGCTGCTTCCGGCCCACGTCCGGCTCAAGCGCTGGATGGGGGAGGACGTGCCCGCCGAGGCGCTGGAGAAGCTCTTCGCGCGAATGGAGTCCTTCGAACGGCCCTCGCGCGACCTCGCCCGCGACGTGGCCGAGCTCGGGGTGCTCGCGGGGGGCGACGGGTGCCGCCTCGGGGTGGTGCTCTCCGCCCTCGGCGCCGAGTGCGTCGACCTCGCCCAGCGCCGTCCCGAGGCCCACTGGTCGGGGCTCCCGCGCTTCGACCTCACGGGCATCGCGGCCCTCGCCGACTCGCTGCGGCGCGTGCGTGACGACGCCGCGTACGGGCTCACCCTCGGCGGCGGCCGCGCCTCGTCGCATCCCCCCGCGACGCCCGGGCAGAAGGTCGACACCCTCGCGGAGCGGGCGGCGCGCATCAACCGCACGCTCACGGCGACGTCGCTGAAGTTCATGGACGGGCCGCGGCGCGTGGAGGTGATCGAGCACTACCTCTCCGAGCTCGGCGGCCTCGCGGAGTCGGTCGCGTCGGCGTGCGGGCCGATGCTCGAGCCGCAGATCCGCGGGCTGCTGGCGCGGGCGCTGGTGGCCGTGCGGACGCAGGCGAGCGCGGCGGGCAGCAGCGGGCGCGACGAGGGCGTGCGCTACATCGCCCGGATGCGCGTGCTCGGCGAGCTGTCGAGCGCCCACGAGGGCGGGATGACCAGCACCTTCCTCGCGGAGGGCGGCGCGCCCGGCAAGAAGGTGGTGGTGAAGCTCCTGCGGTGGGAGAAGTTCCGCGGGACGTCCGCCGAGCTGGCGCGGGGGATGTTCGAAGGCGAGATGGAGCGCCTCGCGGGGGTGGTCCACCCGAACATCGTGAGCATCATGGACGCGGGCTTCGTCGACGAGGGGGCGTACATCGCGATCGAGTACATCCCGGGCGCCTCGCTGGAGACGCTGCTGCGGGTGCTGGGGCGCGTCGATCTGAAGGCCCTCGGGCCCATCGTGCGCGACATCGCGAAGGCCCTGGTGTGGCTCCACACGCGCAAGGTGATCCACCGGGACATCAAGCCCGGCAACGTGCTCGTGCAGCTCGAGCCCGCGCCCGAGGCGACCATCGACGCGAAGGCGTGGTCGACCGCCGAGGTGGTGCGCGCGGTGCTCATCGATTTCGGCGTGGCGACGGAGACCGCGCGCGTCGGGTCGAGCGACGGGGTCACCGGGACGCCGGGGTACATCGCGCCGGAGATCGCGCGGGGGCTCAACCTCTTCGGCCCGCCGGTGGACGTCTACGCGCTCGGGGTGATGATCTTCGAGATGCTCACGGGGAGAAACCCCTTCCTCGAAGGCAACCCCGAGCTCAACGCGGTGCTGGTGCGCCACGGGTCGATGACGGTGCCCTGGCAGGAGCTCCCCAAGGAGGCCACCAAGCCCGAGCTGATGCAGTTGCTGGCGGACTCGACGCGCATCGACCCGCGGCTGCGGCCGTCGATGCGCGACTTCCTCGCGCGCTGGACGCGGGCCTTGGGGCTGGGTCTGTAGGCTGGCTCAGCGGCGCGCGGGCGCCCCGTCGAACTCCTCACGCACCGCCGCGCGCAGGGCGGGGTCGGCGAGGTACTCCGCGGCCGTGCGCGCCATCGCGCGGGCGGCGGCGAGCATGGTGTCGATGCCCCGCGGAGACGCCGCGGCGCGCGCGAACTCGTGCTGGTGGCAGAGCGTCTCGCCCTCGCCGCAGATCGCGAGCCAGGGGTGGATCGCCGGCACCGCGTGGGAGATGTCGCCCATGTCGGTGCTGCCCGCGCCGACGCGCTCGTCCTTCTCGACGGCGGGGCGACCGAGCGCGCCGAGGTGCCGCCCGAAGGTGCGGGCGAGGGCCATGTTGTTCACCATGTCGCGGTACCCCTGGCGCACGTGGAGCTCGACCTCCACCCCGCACGCGAGGGCGGCCCCGCGGGCGCAGCGCTCGACGATGGCCTTCACCCGCTCGAGCTCCTTGCCGTCGCGCGCCCGCACCGAGAACTCACACGCCGCCGTCTCGGGGATGATGTTCACCGCCTGGCCGCCGTTGGTGACGTACCCGTGGACGCGCACCCCGTCGCGGAAGTGGACGCGCTGCGAGTCGATGAGCGAGAAGGTCTGGAGGCACGCGGTGAGGGCGCTCGCGCCGTCTTGCGGGGCCGCCGCGGCGTGGGCCGGGCGACCGCGGAAGCTCATGGTGATCCACACGCTCGCGAGCGCCGGGTGCGAGACGAGGTCGCGGTCGAAGGGGTGAAACATCATCGCCGCGTCGACGCCGTCGAAGACGCCCTCGCGCAGCAGGATGATCTTGCCCCCGCCGCCCTCCTCCGCGGGCGTGCCGACGAGGTCGACGGCGCCGCCGAGCTCCGCGGCGAGCGGGGCGAGCGCGAGCCACGCACCCACCGCCCCGGAGGCGATGAGGTTGTGCCCGCAGGCGTGGCCGATCTCCGGGAGGGCGTCGTACTCCGCGAGGATCGCGACGCGCGCGGGGCCGTCGCCGGCGCGGGCGCGGAAGGCGGTCGCGAGGCCGCCGAGGGGGCGCTCGACGGGGTGGCCGTGGGCCTGCACGAGCTCGGCGATCCAGGCCGCCGCGCGGTGCTCTTCGAAGCGCAGCTCAGGGTGGGCGTGGATGCGCAGCGAGAGGGCGGTGAGCTCGTCGCGCAGTCGGTCGACGCCGTCATCGAGGCGGCGGAGGGTGTCTTCGCGGAGGGTCATGGACGCGCGTCGTACCACACCGCGGGGGGCGGCCGCAGGGGATGAGCGCCCGTTCAGGGGAGCACGGCTTCGTCCTCGCTGCGCCCGACGACCGCGGTACGATCGCCCCACGCGCACACCCCCATGGCACCTCCCGCGCCTCCACGACTGGTGAGCCCGCGCGCCTTCGCCCTCGCGGCGTTTCTCGCGCGCGCGGCCCACGCCCAGCCCGCGCCGACCGACACCGTCACGCTCGTGGCCGCGGGCGACATCGTGGTGCACCGCCGCGTCGCCGCCGCCGCGACCGCGCACCTCGCCGACGGCGGCTACGCCTGGGTGCTCGGCCCCCTCCGCGCCGAGCTCCCGCCCGAGAGCATCGCCATCGCCAACCTGGAGACGCCGCTGTCGGAGCGCTACCGTCGGCCGGGCAACACCACGCCGCCCGTGCTCGGCGCCGACCCGTCGCTCGCCGCGGCCCTCGCCGCCACGGGCTTTGACGTGGTCTCGCTCGCCAACAACCACGCCTACGACCAGACCGCGCGCGGCCTCACCGAGACCCTCGCTGCGCTGCGTGACGCGGGCGTCGCCAGCGCGGGGGCGGGCGCGTCCAACACCGACGCCGACCGCCCCGTGGTGCTCCGTCGCGGCGCCGTCCGTGTCGCGCTCCTGGCCTTCACCGATCGGGTGAACTCCGGCCCTGGCGCGGGCGCCTCCGCCGTCGCGCTCGGCTTCTCGCCCGACGGTCGTCGCACGCGCGCTGCGCTCCGTGCGGCGCGAGCGAGCGCCGACGTGGTGGTCCTCTCCATCCACTGGTCGCGCGACTTCGTCTACGCGCCGACGCCCGCGCAACGAGCGCAAGCGCGCGCCTGGATCGACGCCGGCGCCGACGTCATCCTCGGCACCGGCCCCCACGTGCTGCAACGGGTCGAGCGCCTCGCTTCACCGCGCGGCGAGGCCGTGGTCGCGTGGTCGCTCGGCAACCTCCTCTCCAACCAGGGCTGGCGTCATCGGCCCGGCCTCGCCGCTCCGTCGCGAACCTCACCCGAAGACTGCCCCTACGCCCGCGACGGCGCGCTCCTCCGCGTCACCTTCGTCCGCGACGGCGCGCGCCTCCGCGTGGGCACCCTCACCGCCGTCCCGCTCTGGACGGAGAACGACGGCGCCACCACGCTGCGCGCCGCTCCGCTCCGCACCGCTGACGTCACCGTCCGCACCGAGCGCCGCGCGGCCATCGCCACGGCCCTCGGTGCTGCCGTCACGCTGCTGGAGTGACGGTGACACGACGAAGCGCATCGAGCGTGCGTCTGGCCCTGGTGCTCGGCGTCGTGGCCGCAGGGACGCCCTCCCCGCCGCGCGCGCAGTCGGCCCGTGCCTCCGTTCGCGCCGTGTGCCCCGCCCTCGCGCGCCCCGACCGCGACGGCCGCTTCGTCGCGCGCGAAGACCTCGCCCCCGCGCTCCCCCCCGTCGACGGCGACGACTGGCTCGCGCGCGTCAACCGCTCGCCGCGGGGTGTCCTCTCGCCGTCGTACGCGCCGCGCGACCTCGTCGACCTCCGCACGCTCGCCCCCGCGGCCCCGGCGACGTGTGTCCCACCCGATCGGCAGTGCCTCCGCCGCGAGGCCGCCCTCGCGCTGCGATCGCTGGGCGCGGCGCTCCGTGCGGCCACGGGGGAGGGGATGTACTTCGACTCGGCCTTCCGCGGTCACGCGATCCAGTGCGCGGTGTTTGGCAAGTGGGCGTGGCGCGAGGGCCGAGGCTTCTGCCCCACCTCGGCGGCGAGCGCCCTGCCCGGTCACTCGCAGCACCAGCTCGGCACGGCGATCGATGTGTTCACGCAGGGGTGGGCGCGGGGCGGCGCGCGCTTTCGTGAGGGCTTCGGCTGCACCCCCGGCGGGCGCTGGATCGCCACCCACGCGTGGGAGTCGGGCTTCGTCCTCCCGTACCCGCTCCACCCCGATCACCGCGCGCCGGGGAGCGACTGCCTCGCACGCAGCGACGCCCGCGACCTCCCCGACCCCCGCACCGGATACAAATACGAGCCCTGGCACCTGCGCTACGTCGGTCGCGACCACGCGGCCCGCTTCCACGCCGCGTGGCTCGCGAGCGGCCCCGGCTCGCCCTCGGAGATCACCCTGGAGCAATGGATTCGCCGTGAGCGCGGGGTGACGGACGATGTCGACGCCCCCGTGTGCGACGGCTGCGCGTGCGACGCGTGCGCGACGCTCCGAGCGCGCGCCGCCGCGACGCCCGACCCCTGCCCGAGGGGCGACGGCGTGCTCGTGCTCGATCCGAACACCGGCGCGCCCGCCGCCCCCGCAGGAGACCCGGTGCTCGGGGCGGTGCGTGCGACGCGCGAGGGCGGCGTGGTGGTGGTGCGCGCGCGGGTGGAGGTGCCGCCCAACACGCTGACACAGCCGCCCATCGCGACGGAGGAGGGCGGGCTGCGTGCGGGGGAGTTTCCCGACCTGCCGGGCGCCGTGCGGCTGGCGATCGTGGCGGGTGAAAGTGCTGCCTGGCGCGCGGCGCTGGCTCGACCGACCCGCGCGGCGTTGAGCAACGGGGTCAACGCGCGCATCCCGGCGACGACGGGGGCGTATGAGCTCGCGGTGCGGTTGGAGGGGGTCGCGGTGGGGGCGACGCTGACGGTCGCCCTGGTGCGGGATGGGGCGGCGGTGGGCGAGCGCACGACGCTGCGCGCGCCGTGAGGTGGGGCGGCTACCCGTTGCGGTTGATCATCACCTGCTGCGGCGCGGGGATGGGCCACTTCGCCTCGCCGCCCGCCGCCAGGATGGCCTTGTTGGTGTCGAAGAACACCTGCCAGTAGTGGTCGTTGTGCGTGTGCGGCCGCACGGCGAGCTTCGTCCCCGCGGCGTTGAACTCCAGGATCTCCACGTCCACCCCCTTCTTCGGGTCGACGTTGGGGACGGCGCCGACGTGCGCCTTGAGCCGCGCGATGGCGTCGAGGGGGTCGACGGCGTGGGCGATCTGGGCGGTGAGCTCGACGCGCCGCGACGTGTTCGCGTTGTAGTTGATGATGTTGTCCGCGAAGATCTTGCTGTTGCCCACGAAGGTCCGCACGTCGTCGGCCTGGTCGAGGGTGGTGGCGAAGAGCCCGATCTCGGTCACGACGCCCGTCACCCCGCCCGCCGCGATCATGTCGCCGACCTTGAAGGGGCGCAGGAGGATGAGGAAGACGCCGGCGGCGAAGTTGGACAGGAGCCCCGCCCAGGCCGCGCCGATCGCGATGCCCGCGGCGCCGACGAAGGCCGCGACGCTCGTCGTCTCCACGCCGAACACGGAGAGCATGAAGGTGACCAGGGCGATGCGGAGGGCGACCTTCAGCGCCGAGTCTGCATAGCGCATGAGCGTCGGCTCGATGCGCCGCGCCGCCATCCCGCGCTGGGTGAGGTTGCTGATGGTGTTGATGATCCAGCCGCCGATCACCCAGAGCGCGACGGCCCCGAGGATCTTCCACGCGAGCGGGAACACGGTGACGGTGAGGACCTGGGTGACACGCGGCAGCAGATCAGGGGGCATCGGTGCGTTTCTCCTTGTGCGATCCGCGAAGACGACGCGGGCGTTGCGTCGTTCGCGGTCGGCAGTCGGTACGAACACCTGCGCCGTACGTTTCGGGGAATCACTGCGAGATGCCCTGAATCCAGGGGTGCGCACGCGGCGCGGGGATTTCAGTCGCGGCCGGCGTCGCGCGGGCAGAAGGTGATCGCCGGGTTGGTCGAGCACCCGAAGTCGTTGCAGTCGATGAAGCCGTCGCAGTCGTTGTCGACGGCGTCGCGGCACGACGCGGTGGTGTTCTCTGCGCCGCCGCAGGTGCAGCCCGCGCGGAAGGCCGCGCACGTACCGACGCAGGAGCAGTCGCGGTCGACGCAGTCGGTGTAGCCGTCGCAGTCGTTGTCGATCCGGTCGCCGCAGGCCCCGACGGCGTTCTCGGGGCCCGTCGGGGTGCAGGCGACATCGGGGGTGACGCCACCATCGCGCGGGCAGACGGTGACGGCGGCGCTCATCGTGCAGCCGAAGTCCGGGGGGGTGGCGCCGCCGCAGTCGATGAAGCCGTCGCAGTCGTCATCGACGCCGTTGCTGCACGCCGCGTTGGAGTCCTCGGTGCCGCGCGGGACGCACGCGACGTCCGGGGTGACGCCGCCGTCGCGGGGGCAGACGGTGACGGTGGGGCTCATCGTGCAGCCGAAGTCCGGGGGCGTGGCGCCGCCGCAGTCGACGTAGCCGTCGCAGTCGTCGTCGACGCCGTTGCTGCACGCCGCGTTGGAGTCCTCGGTGCCGCGCGGGACGCACGCGACGTCCGGGCCCGCGTCCGGCACGCAGAACACCGCGCACCCGAGGTCGCGGCAGTCGGTGGTGCCGTCGCAGTCGTCGTCGCGCCCGTTGGTGCACGCGGCGGCCGAGGACTCCGTCTGCGGCACGCACGCGTCCATGGGCCGCGGCACGTCGGGCGCCGGGGGCACGTCGGGCGTCGGGGGCACGTCGGGCGTCGGGGGCACGTCGGGCGTTGGGGGCACGTCGGGCGCCGCGGGCACGTCGGGCGCCGCGGGCACGTCGGGCGCCGCGGGCACGTCGGGCACGTCTTCGGGTTCGGTGGTGTTGCCGCCGCTGTTGCCGCGGGCGCTGCAGGCCATCAGGGCCAGAAGGAGGAGCACAGCCAAAGATCGGGTGGACGCCATGGCGGGGAATCTAGCGCAGACCGCAACCCTCTGGCGTGTTCGCGGCGCTTCGGGCGACACTCGCGCCGCCCCATGACCTACCTCTTCGAGACCGAAGAACACGCCGCCCTCCGCGCCCAGGTTCGTCGCTTCGCGGCGACCGAGATCGCGCCCCACGCGGACGCCTGGGACGAGCGGGAGGAGTTTCCTCTGGAGCTCTATCGGAAGGCGGCGGCGGCGGGGGTGCTGGGCATCGGCTACCCCGAGGCGCTCGGCGGCGGCGGCGGCACCCTGGAGCACACCGTCGTCGCGGCGGAGGAGATGATCCTGGCGGGCCGCTCGGTCGGCGCCACCGTGGGCCTCGGCAGCCACGGCATCGCGCTCCCGCCCATTTTGCGCGCGGGCACCGACGAACAGCAGCGGCGCTTCATCCCCCCTGTGCTCCGCGGCGAGAAGGTGTCGGCCCTCGCCATCACCGAGCCCGGCGGCGGGAGCGACGTCGCGGGCATTCGCACCCGCGCCGTGCGCGACGGCGACCACTACGTCATCGACGGCGCGAAGACCTTCATCACCTCGGGGACGCGCGCCGACCTCGTCACGGTGGCCGTGCGCACGGGGGGCGCTGGGCACGGCGGCGTGTCGCTCATCGTCGTGGAGAAGGGGACGCCCGGCTTCTCCGTCGGCCGCAGCCTCCGCAAGATGGGCTGGTGCGCGTCCGACACCGCGGAGCTCCACTTCGACGCCTGCCGCGTGCCCGCCGACCACCTCATCGGCGACGAGAACATGGGCTTCGTCACCATCGCGCAGAACTTCGCCGTCGAGCGCGTCCACCTCGCCGTCCAGTGCGTCGCCATCGCCACGCTCGCCTACCGCGAGTCCGTCGCCTACGCCCGCGACCGCCACGCCTTCGGCAAGAGCCTCACGGGCTTCCAGGTGGTGCGGCACAAGCTCGCGGAGATGGCGACCCGCATCGCGGCGGCGCGGGCGCTCACCCACGAGGTGATCACCCGCATC
>JBILLV010000011.1:0-69856 GCA_044375895.1 Polyangiales bacterium
CATCGGCCGCGAGGAGTCGATGGCCCTCGCCGGACTCGCCGCCATGGCGAAGAACACCGCCACGGACATGTGCAGCGCCGTCTGCGACGAGGCCGTGCAGATTCACGGCGGCTACGGCTACATGCGCGGCTACCTCGTCGAGCGCCTCTACCGCGACGCGCGCCTCTACCCCATCGGCGGCGGCACCCGCGAGATCATGAACGAGATCGTCTGCAAGACGGAAGGGTACTGACGCTTCATGCGCCGGACGCTCGCGGTCGCCCTCACGGCGGCGTCCTCCGCGGCCCTCGCCCAGAGCGCCCCGGCGCCCCGCGAGGAGCCCTCGGCCGAGGCGACGGTCACGGCGCCGTCGCGGGCCCGCCAGCGCCTCACCGACACGCCCCGCTCGGTGGTCTCCGACACGCGGGCGGAGGCCCTGCGCTCGCTCTCCCGCGACGTGGGCGACCGCCTCGACGAGCTCCCGGGCGTCTTCGTGCAGCGCACCACCAACGCCTCCGCCGCGCCGTTGATCCGCGGCCTCGGCGGGCAGCGTACGCTGCTGCTCTTCGACGGGCTGCGGCTCAACGACTCGCTCACCAAGGTGGGCGGCAACGCGCTCCTCACGCTCATCGACCCCGCGTCGGTGCGCGCGCTGGAGGTGGTGCGCGGCCCGGCCAGCGTGCTCTACGGATCCGACGCGCTCGGCGGCGTGGTGCTCGCGACGCCCCTCGACGCCCACCCCGAGCCCGGCGGCGACACCCATCTCTACGGCGATCTCACGCTCCGCACCGCCACGGCCGACCGCTCGATGCAGGCCCAGGGCCTCGTCGAGGGCGAGCACCGCGGCTTCGGGCTCCTGCTCTCGGGCGCCATCGGGCGCACCGGGCGCGTGGACGCGGGCGGCGACCTCGGCGTGCAGCCCTACACCGGCTTCGACGACCGCTCCGCCACGCTCCGCGCCACCTTCACCCCGGCGCGCGGGCACCGCATCGGCCTCGCGGGGACCACCGCCGCGATCTTCGACGCGCCGCGCCCCGACCTCTCCTCGCCCAACGACCGTCGGGTGTTTCGCCTCCAGGAGCGGCACCTCGGGTACGCGCGCTACGAGGGGGACTTCGGCCCCGTCACGGTCTCCGCGCGCTTCGGTGCGATGCAGCGCGCCGAGGTGCGCGACCGCTTCCGCGAGGGCAGGGTCGACACCGAGGTCGACGGCGTCTTCACCCTCCACGGCAACGCGCAAGCCACGCTCCGCACGGGCGGGGCGCGGGTGTCGGTCGGCGTCGAGGTGGCCCGCGACGCCGTCGAGAGCCGCACCGACACCACCCGCACCGTGATGGGGAGCGCGACGAGCGCCACGGGCCGCGGGCGCTACGTCGGCGGGAGCTCCTACCTCACCGGCGGCGCCTACGCGCTCTGGCAACAGCGCCTCGGGGAGCGCGTGCTGGTGGAGGCCGGCGCCCGCGCGGCCCTCGTCTCCGCCGCCGCCCCGGTGACGGCCACCGACCCGCGCCTCGACGTGACCCTCGTGGCGCCCGTCGGCGGCGTCGGCGCGCGCGTCCTCCTCACGCGCGACGTGGCGCTGCTGGTCAACGCGCTCGGGGGCTTCCGCGCGCCCAACCTCGACGACTACCAGGCGCTCGGCAGCGGCGCCCGGAGCTTCGACGTCCCCAACGCCAACCTCGGCCCCGAGCGCTCGTGGCTCGCGGAGGTGGGCGTCCGGGTCGTGCGGCCCCAGTGGACGGCGCAGGCCTTCGTGTACGGCGCCCTCCTCGACGGGCTGATCGTGCGCGTCCCCTCATCGATCAACGGGATGACCATGATGGACGGTCGCCGGGTGTTCACGCGGGCCAACGCGAGCGCGGGGGTGCTCTGGGGCGCCGAGCTCGACGCGGGCTACCGTCCGCGCACGGGCTTCCAGGCGAGCGTCGGGGCGGGCTACACCTGGGCGGAGGCCGACACGCCTCAGGAGGATGGGAGCGTCGTGCGAGAGCCGCTCGCCAAGGTGCCTCCGGCCTTCGGGCGGGCGAGCGTCGGGTGGCGTTGGGAGGCCGCGTGGGTGGAGCTCCTCGGCACGGGGATGCTGCCGCAGACGCGCCTCGCCGCGAGCGATCGGGAGGACGTGAGGCTCTGCCCGCAAGGCCCCGCGACGTGCGCGCAGGTCGACGGCTACGTCGCCTTCGCGCTGCGCGGCGGCGTCCGCCCGCACCGCCTCGTCACCGTCGCCGCCGCCATCGAGAACCTCCTCGACACCGCCTACACGCCCTTCGGCGGCGGGTACCCCGCGCCCGGCGTCAGCGCCAACTTCATGCTGCGCGTCGCGAGCGAATAGGCGCGTTCCGTCACCCGCGCCGCCGATTGTTTGCAGGGCTCGATCGGCTTCTCTACGCTGGGCCTCGGCAAAGCCATGAGACGCCCCTTGATCGCCGCCCTCGCGCTCTCCGCCCTCGGATGCGCCACCACCCACTCGGAGGTGAGCGCCCTCGACGCCGAGGTGCGCCGCCTCCGCACCGAGCAGGAGCGCCAGGCCGCGCAGATCGACCAGATCCGCAACCGCTTGATGCTCACGGAAGACACCGCGCGCGCCGCCCGCAGCGCCGCCGAGGGCGTCTCGCGCGGCCGCACGATCAGCCTCGGCACCAACGCGCCGCCCACGGAGCCCATCCGGGTCGACTCCACCACGCGCGGCGCCGACGAGCCGAGCGACGAGCCCGGCGACGCCACCCGCGCGACCATCCGCGTCTCGCGCGGCGACCGCGCCCCCGACACCACGGGCTTCACGGTGCTGCCGCCGAGCGAGCGCCTCCCGGTGGTGCCCGTGCCGCCGCCCCCCGCCCCCGGAGCTCCGCCCGCGGCGCGCCTCCCCCCGCCGCCTCCCCCGACGGGCGCGCGCGGCCCGAGCGCGGAGGCCAACCTCCCCATGGTGCCCGTCGCGATGGGCACGGGGACGCTCGACCCGCAGGCCGTCCCTGCGTACGACGCCGCCCTCGCGATGGCGCGCGGCGGGCGCTGCACGGAGGCGGTCGACGCCTTCACGCGCTTCCTCGTGCGCTGGCCCGACCACCCCCACGCGGACAACGCGATGTACTGGCGGGCGGAGTGCTTCCTGCGCGGCGGCGACGCGCCGCGGGCGGTGCAGGAGTTCGAAGGTCTGGTCGCGCGGTTCCCGGCGGGCAACAAGGTCGCCGACGCGCTCTACAAGCTCGCTGTGACGTACGGACGCCTGGGCGACGAGCCCCGCGCCGCGCACGCCACGCAACGATTGACAACGGAGTTCCCGGACTCTGAGGCCGCGCGCCGTATCCGGGGTGAGAGGGAATGACGATGAGGTTCCTCAGGGGTTTTCCCTGGATGTGTCTGGTGCTCGTGGCGCCTGCGTTCGCGGGCGCGCAGGTCACCGTGAGCGACGAGGTCACCGACACGCAGGGCCGGATCGGGCCGCGCCAGACGGTGACGCTCAGCAACGGCCGCGTCACGTCGGAGGGTGTGAGCGAGGGCATCGTCCCCGAGTTTCACACCGTCAACCGCGGCGACACCCTGTGGGACATCACGGGGTACTACTTCGCCAACCCGTGGCGCTGGCCCGGGGTCTGGGGTCGCAACCCCCAGATCACCAACCCCCACTGGATCTTCCCGGGCGATCAGGTGCGCCTGCTCGAGCACGCCGACGTGCGGACGGGGCCCCCGCAGGCCAACTCCACCACGCTCAACAGCCGCACGCCGCAGCTCTCCGTCCGCCCGCGCGTGCCGCGGGGGACGGTGTTTCTCCGCGAGGAGGCGTGGGCCTCGCCCGAGGCGCTCACGGCGTCGGGCACGGTGCTCGGCGCCCCCGAGGAGCAGATGCTTCTGTCGGAGGGAGACACGGTGTACCTCCAGTTCGACCGCCGCGCGCCCAACGTCGGCGAGTCGTACACGGTCTTCCAGGAGGGCCAGGAGACGCAGGGCTCCGACCGCAACGCGGGGCGCGTCGTCCGCGTGCTCGGCACCGTCGTCATCGACGCGTGGGACCGCGAGCGCCACGTCGCGACGGGGCACCTCACCGAGTCGATCGAGCCGATCGAGCGCGGCGAGCGCGTGGCCATCGTGCAGCGGCAGTTTCAGCCCGTGTCGCCGACGCCCAACGACCGCGACCTCGTCGCCCACGTCGTCGCGATGCCCAACCCGCGCATCATCGTGGGCGGGCAGTACATCGTGATCGTCGACCGCGGCGAGCAGGACGGCGTGCGCCTCGGCAACCGGCTGTTTCTCACGCGGCGCGGCGACCCGATGCTGCAGAACAACCGCAACAACGGCCGCCTGATCCGCATGTCCATCGACCGCGACGGCGACGGCCAACCCGACGCCCCGCCGGACAACCCCGACCCCGCGGACGGGCAGCTCCCCGTGGAGGTGCAGGGCGAGCTCATGGTGGTGGCCGTCCACCCCCGCACCGCCGTGTGCATCATCACGGGCGCCGAGCGCGAGGTCGAGATCGGCGCGCCCGTCGTGATGCGCCGCGGGTACTGACCCGCGCGCGGAGGTCGGCGGCGGCGTGATTCGAGAGGGGTGTCCCATGCGCCGTGGGACACCCCAGCCGCGCTGACGTCGAACGCGACGCCCGCGCTACGCGTCGCGCCCGTCGAAGCGCTGCGCCCCGTCGCTCTTCCACCACTCCACGTAGCGCTGGTGAGCGCGCTCGCGGTCGCGCTTGGGGAGGTTGAAGTAGTACCCGAAGTACTGCCCCGTGAGCTTCTTCAGCTCCTCGCTGGCCTCGTGCCTGACGCCGGGCTCCGGGTGCAGGAGCGCGTCGATGAGCCACTCCACCCGGTGCTGCTGCCCGGCCCGCGCCCACCACGCCACCCACGGGGCGGCCATCGCGCCGAAGTCCTGCCGCGTGATGGTCGCGAGGGCCTTGTGCGTCGCCTCGGCCACCGCGGGGTCGGGGTCGTCGAGCCCCGCCACCAGCGCCGGCACGGCCTCTGCGTCGCGCAGCTCGCCCAGCGCCACCGCCGCGGCCTTGCGGAAGGACGCGCCGCGCTCGCCGAGGGCCGCCCGGATCGTCCGGCTCGCGTCGTCGAACTCCGCGAAGCGCTGGTGGGTTCGAAGCGCTTCGACGGCCGCCGCACGCACCGCGTCGTCTTCGTCAAACAGCCGCCCGACGAGCGGCGCCACCGCGGAGGCGTGCACGCACTCGGAGAGGCAGAGCGCGGCGCAGTAGCGCGTGTCCGGATCGGCGTCGTCGAGCGCCCGCACCAGGCGAGGCGCCGCGGCGTGACGAAAGGCCACCGCCGCCCGGAGCAGCGGCGCCCCCTCGTCGAGCGACGGCAGCTTCGCGCCGCCCTCCGCCCGCCGCGCCCGGTGGGGCCCGGGGAAGCGCGCGAACACCGCCTCCATGCCCGCCTCTCCGTGCGCGATGAGCGTGTCGAGCGCGCCGGGGACGGGCGCCCCGCCTTCGATGAGCTCACGCACGATCGCCGCGCACACGTCTCCAGGCGCGCGCACTGGCGTCGCCTTCAGCCCCACATGCGGCTCGGCGCGCCCCACCTCCACATCGACCGACTCCGGCGGGTCGCTCCACAGGCCCGGCGCCGCGGAGGGGGTCGCGGGCGGCGCGTCGGAGTGGAGCGCGCTCTGCAGCGCGTGGAGGCGCGCGGAACGGTCGGGCAGCGGCGCGCGGTCGACCGTGCGGGCGGCCGGGAGCGTGATCTGCGGCTGGCTCCCACGGCCCGTGCGCTTGCGGGTCGCGATGAGGCGTTCGAACGCGGCGGCGCAGCGTTTGATGAAGGCGTCGAGATCGCGCACGGCGAGGGCCGTCGGCGCGCGTCGACCGTTGTCCGCCCAGAGGAGCAGCGCCACCTTCGCGCCGAGTCGAATCGGCGCGACCACCACCTCTTCGGCGACGGAGCGGTTGAGCTGGGCGCGCACCTCCGCGTCGAGGGTGTCAGGCTCGACCCGCGCGACCTCCACCGCCCCGGACTCATGGGCAAGACGGAAGATCGACGGCCGCTCCAGCGAGAACGACACCGCCCGGAGCGTCCCGCCGAGCGCGCCCTCACCGCAGCCCGACACGCCGCCGCACTGCCCCCCCTGCACCACCAGCAGCGCGACGTAGACAAAGCGCTCGTAGACGTGGGCGAGCATCGCGTCGACGATGGCGTCGCGGTCGCGCGCGGCGTCGATGCGACGGAGCGCCTCGTCGAGCGTCAACCCGCGCGGCGGCGGCGGGAGCGACGACAGGTGCACGTCGTGGAAGACGCCATCGTCCCCCTGGAGCAGCACCTCGATGGCCGGCGGCGGCATCGACGCCATCATCCCGAGCGGCAGCTTCGGCGCCGAGGGGAGCAGCGGCGTCGGCGGGAGCGACGAGGGCATCGAGGCGCGCGGCGGGTCGTCCGTCGGCGGCGGCGCGGAGATCGTCACCACCGTCGGCGCGGGCGGCTTCACCGCCTCCTGCGCTTCGGTGGCGCGCTGCGGAGCCACGGGCGCGCGCGCGGCCAGCGACGGCGACGGGAGGATCGCCGGGCGCGTGGCCGGCGGCGGATCGGAGAGGGGTGACGTCGGCGGCGGAGGCGATGGGGCGGCGCGCGCCACCACCGGCGCAGCAGGAGCGGCCACCGGGGGCGGCGGCTCAGGGGCCGACGGCACCGGGGGCGGCGGCGAGACGCGCGGCTCGGGCACGTTCGACGGTCTGACCGCGAACATCCCGAAGGGTGGCGTTGTGGTGGGGAGGTTGACCGCCATCGGGTTGTGCGCCCGAGGCTCGACGCGCAACGGCGGCAAATCCGGCGACGAGCGGCGCAGGCCCGGCGGCGGCGCGGGCTCGGAGGGCGGCGGGTTCGACGAGTTGGACTGCGCGTCCACCTCGTCCATCACCGCGCTGAAGGTGGCGAGCGCGTCGCTGGCGGGCGTCGAGACCGCCGACGGCCGCGACCCGGCGCGCGGCCGCGTGAGCGGGATCATCACCTCCGCCGGGACGGGCCCTGGCGGCGTCGTCTGGAGCCGCGCGGCGATGCGCTCGAGGCGCGGTGACAACGGCACCTGGTAGTACCGCCAGAGCGCCCACGCGAGGCGGACGGAGGTGACGCAGCGCCCCTCCAGAGGGAGGCGCACGAGGTCCTCCACCTGGACCCGCACGATCGGCGCGATGGGCGCGGTCACGGCGACGATGAGGCGCCCGGCTTCGATGAAGAGGGCCGCCATCCCGTGCCGCTCGGCGAGGTCGCGCGGGAGGCGGGCGGTGGCCACCGGGTCGGCCGAGGCGACGTCCTCGCGGGTCGCGTGGGGCAGCCCGTGCACCGCGGCGCAGTAGCGGGCGAGCGTGTCCTCCCCGATGGCGCCCCCTTCGAGCAGGCTCGTTTCGAAGTCCCCGCCGTTGAGCACCTGGCGTGAGATGGCCTCGTCGATCGCCTTGGGCGAGACGACCAGATCCTGTGTGAGGAGCGCCGAGAGGAGTGACATGCGGGAGGGAGCGAGCGGCGCAACCATCGCCCACCGATCGCGTGCGTGTCAACGCGCGTGCGTGGTCACCCCGGGCGCAGGTCGCCGCAGAGCACCGAGAGCGCGGCGAGCAGCGCGGGGGCCACCGTCTCCGCGCGCAGGATCCGCGGCCCGAGGGAGACCGTGACAAACCCGCGGGCCTCGCAGCGCGCCACCTCCGCGCCGTCGAGCCCGCCCTCGGGGCCCGACACCACGGCGACGGGGCCGCATGCGCCCGGCGGGACGGCGCGCGCGAGCGGCGTCGCCGACGACTCCCAGGCCACCAGCCGCACCCCGCCGTCCGGGAGCGCCGCGAGGGCCTCGTCGAGCGGCACCGGGCGGCGGAGCTCTGGGACGTCGGCGCGCCCCGACTGGCGGGCGGCCTCCTCGGCGATGCGCGTCCAACGCTCCAGGCGCGGCGCGCTGCGGTCGCCGCGCTCCTGCGGGACGGAGCGCGCGGTGTACACGGGCCACAGCGCCGCGACGCCGAGCTCGGTGGCCTGGCGAACGATCGTGTCGAGCTTGTCTCCCTTGGGGTACCCCTGGATCCACGTGACGTGTGCGCGGTCGGCGCCGACGCCCGCCCGCGCGTGGGGGCCGAGGGTCACGGTGGCGCCGCCCGTGTCGAGGGTGGCGTCGCGTTCGAATCCGCTGCCGTCGAAGAGGACGACGCGCGTCCCCCAGGGGACGCGGGTGACGCGGAGGTGGTGGGCGGCCTCGCGGGGGAGGGCCGCGGCCTCGCCCTCAGCCCCACGCACGACGGACGCGTCGACGCGGAGGCGCTCGGTCACGCCCGACGGAGCTCCGGGGCCACCCACTGGCCCTCGACGTCCGCGCGCTCCAGGGTGAACCCGAGGGGGGCGTAGGCGCGCACCACGTCGTCGCGCTGCTCGACGAGGATGCCCGACAGGATGAGGGCCCCGCCCGGCGCGACGTGGGCGGCGACCTCCGCGGCGTGGGGGATGAGCACCACGGCTTCGATGTTGGCCACGACGAAGGGGGAGGTCTCGGGGACGACATCGAAGCCGCCGACGCGGAGGTCGACGCGGTCGGTGAGGCCGAGGGCGAGGGCGTTCTCCCGGGCCGCGACGATGGACTCGTCGTCGATGTCGCAGGCGATCGCGCGGGGGAGACCCTCCATGACGGCGATGAAGGAGAGGATGCCCGAGCCGCAGCCGAGGTCGAGGAGAGGAGCGGTCTCGCCGGCCTCGATGCGGCGCTCGATGGCGCGGGCGGCGAGGGCGGTGGAGGGGTGCTGTCCCGTCCCGAAGGCGCGGCCCGGGTCGAGGGCGAGGACGAGGTCGCCGGGCTCGGGGGCGTAGGTGGTCCAGCTCGGTACGATGACCACGCGGGGCGTGATGCGCGTCGGGCGCCAGTGCTCCTTCCACGCGTCGCGCCACGCGTCGCCGACGATGGCCTCGCGACGCACGGTGAACTCCCCCTGGAGCGCCTCGACCGCGGCCTCCCGCGAGGCCTCGTCGGGGAAGCTGGCGATGAGCGTGGCGCCGAGCGTCCCGCCGCGGGCGAGGGTGGTCTGGTCGCGCTCCTCGATGCCGTCGGAGCCGAGGAGGGTGAGGCGACCGATGAGGGCGTCGACGTCTTCGACGGAAGCCTCGACGACGAGCATGGGATAGGAAGGGGTCACATGCCCTCGCCGAGGTTGATGGTGAGCCGGGCGGGCTCTTCTGAAGTGTCGCGGAAGATGAAGTACGAGCCCACCGCGACGCCCGCGACGAGCACCGCCGCGCCCGTCCAGAACCACCAGCGCGTGAGCACCGAGGGGCTCTCCGCCGCGGGGACCACCACGCGGAGCGGGGCGTACGCGTCGCCGCGGGCCGCCACCGCGATGCCGCTCTCGTCGACGGCCTCCAGGTAGTACTCGACGACGGGCGGGCGCACCTCGGCGGCGGGGACGGTGGCGGCGAAGGTGCCGGCGCGGTTCTGCGCGGTGGAGCGGTGGAAGAGGCCGCGGCTGCCGGCGCGCCACGCGAGGACGATGCCCGCGCTGCGCCGGTCGGGGTCGGTGAGCGACGCGGTGAGCTCCAGGGCGGTGTTGCGCGTCTGCTGCGGCGGCGAGGTGTGCTGGATGGTCACCGGGCGCGTGACGCGGACGGGCGTGTTGGCCTGCACGGCGCCGGGGCGCCCCTCGGCGATCCAGCGGTCGCGCGCGCGGTTGAAGAACTCCACGATGCGCGGCGCCGTCCCCCCGTCGAGGCGACGCTCGGGCTCGCGGGTGAGCATGAGCCGGAAGGCCCCCTCGGCCTCGTCGTCGCGCGAGAGGGCGAGGTACGACAGCCCGAGGCACTCGTAGATCTGTGCCTCCTGCGCGGGCGTGTTGCCCCGCCGGATGATCGCCGCCGACAGCGTCTGGATGGCCTCCTCGAACTGGAGGTTGTCGTACTGGGTGCGACCGGTCTGGACGAGGGCGCCGTTGTCCTGCGCGGAGACGTTCGCAGCGCCGAGCGAGAGGCCCAGGGCCAGCGCGACGGCCGCGCCCGTGGAGCGTCGGAGGGTCAACATCGGCGCGGATGCTACGGGCCGCCGCGCGAGGGCGTCAACGAAACCCATTGGGGGCCGAGAACTTCTCGCCCGCGCCGGGTCCGTGGGAGAGTCCCGCCCATGTCGATCGTCGTCGGTCCGCCCGGTGCGCTCGTCGCCATCGAGGGCATTGATGGCGCGGGCAAGACCACGCAGTCCCTCCGCCTCGCCGAGGCCCTCACGGCGGGCGGCTACGTCGTCGTCCGCACGCACGAGCCCACCGACGGCCCCTGGGGGCGCCGCATCCGCGCGTCGGGCGAGACGGGGCGGCTCTCGCCCGACGAGGAGTTTCACGCCTTCCTCGAAGACCGCCGCGAGCACGTGCGCGACCTCATCGCCCCGTCCCTCGACGCGGGCAAGATCGTCCTCGTCGACCGCTATTATTTCTCCTCGATGGCCTACCAGGGCGCGCGCGGCCTCGACCCCGAGGAGATCCGCCGGCAGAACGAGCGGGTCGCGCCGCGCCCCGACCTCCTCGTGATCCTCGTGATCGACGCCGCCGAGGGGGTCTCGCGCGTCAACTCCCGCGGCCGCGGCAACCTCTTCGAACGCGAGGACGACCTGCGGCGCTCGGCGGCGATCTTCGCGGGCATCACCGAGCCCGACCCCCTGCGCATCGACGCGCGGCTGCCGGCCGAGGCGATCACGAAGGAGATCTTGCGGGCGTTGGAGGAGCGGGTGCTGTCGCGGAAGAAGCTGGGCTGAGGGCGCGAGTCGCTACGTCCGCGGCCAGTGGACATTGGGGTACGGAGCGCCGGGGCGGGCGAAGAAGTAGCCCTGGAGCAGGCCGCAGCCGAGGGCCTCCAGCGCGCGACACTCCTCGATGGACTCGATCCCCTCGGCGATCACCTGGGCGCCGAGCTCGCGGCAGAGCGTGATGACGGCGGAGACGAGCTTGGACTTGGTGGGCGAGTTGTGGATCCCGCGCACCAGCTCCATGTCGATCTTGACGATCTCGGGGTGGAGGAGGACGAGGCTGGTGAGGCCCGCGTAGCCCGCGCCGAGGTCGTCGACGGCGATGCGGTACCCCAGGGCGCGGAGGGCGGTGACCTTCTCGCGGGCGCCGTTGAGGTCGTGGAGCGACGCGCGCTCGGTGATCTCCAGCACCACGCGTTCGGCGCAGCGCGAGAGGGGGGCCTCCGGGTCGAAGAGGTCGGCGTCGTCGAGCGAGGAGGGGTGGAGGTTGACGAGGACGGTGAGGGCCTCGGGCGCTTGCTGGAGCATGGCCGCGACGTGGCGCCGGATCTGTCGGTCGAGGTCGACCGAGCGGTGGAGGCGCTCGGCGAGCTCGACGAAGGCGCCGCCGTGGGGGATGGACGGCTCGCTGCTGCGCACCAGGCACTCGTACGCGTAGACGCAGCGCCCGGGCATCGACACGACGGGCTGCACCGCCATCCAGAGGCCCTGGAGGGCGCGCTCGTAGCGGGCGCTGAGCTCGATGGAGAGGTTGTCGGGCGGGGGCAGGAGCGTCGGGGGCGCGAGCACCCGCTCGTGGCGGTGGGTGACCGCGTCCCGGAGGCTCTCGATGAGGTCTTGCGCGGAGCAGGGCTTCTGGAGAAAGCGGAAGATCCCAGCGCGGTTGACGGCCTGGATGGCGGTGTCGAGGCTCGCCTTGCCCGTCAGCAAGATGCGCACGGTGTACGGGTGCTCCGTGCGCACCTGGCGGAGAAACTCCGACCCGTTCATGTCGGGCATGAGCTCGTCGGAGACGACGATGTCGAACTCCTGCTCGGCCATCAGCGTGAAGGCGTCGGCCACGGTGTTCGCCGCGGCCACATCGAAGGGCTCGCTGCTCAACACCCGGCGGAGCGCCGTGGTCATTTGCGGCTCGTCGTCCACGAAGAGGACACGCGCGCGCGCCGCCGACCGAACCTGGGGGGACATCTCCATCGCAGCTTTCATAACACCAGTCTCCAACGGCCGGTGCTGTAGAAGACTTGAGCGCTCCAGCCGGGGCGATGTTCAGCGTGCGAACGCGCTCCATCGGGGGGCTCTGCGCGAAGGTGTCCAACTTCAGGGCGCCGGTGGTGTATCGTCGGCGCAAATGGCTGATCGAGAGGGCGTGAGCCCCAACGTCACGGTCGTGCAGCGCGACGCGCTCGGCGCGACGCTGTCCGCCACCCGGCGCCGCCCGCAGGTGTCCTGGCACGACCACGCGGGGCCCCACGCCGCGGCGCTCGATGGGAGGGCCGTCCTCGGGGCGGCGCCGGGGGTCGACCTGGTGGTGTCCGACCCCGCGGTGTCGCGGCTCCACGTGGAGTTCGAAGCGCGCGACGACGGGGTCTGGGTGCGCGACCTCGGGAGCCGCAACGGGACCTTCGTGGAGGGGGTGCTGGTGCAGGCGGCGCGCGTGCCCGACGGCGGCCGCGTGCAGGTGGGGTCGACGGCGGTGACGGTGAGCTACGAGCCCGCCCCCTCGCCGGTCGACCTCTTCCCCGACAACCGCTTCGGCCCGCTGCTCGGTCGCTCGATGGCGATGCGCGAGCTCTTCGCCAAGCTCGCGCGCATCGCCGGCACCGACTCCACCGTGCTCATCCAGGGCGAGACGGGGACGGGCAAGGAGCTCGTGGCCGAGGCCCTCCACCAGGCTTCGCCCCGCGTCGATCAGCCCTTCGTGATCGTGGACTGCGGCGCCCTGCCGGAGAACCTCCTCGAGGCCGAGCTCTTCGGGCACGCCAAGGGGGCGTTCACGGGCGCGGCCAACGCGCGGGCCGGGGCCTTCGAAGCCGCCGAGGGGGGCACGGTGTTCCTCGACGAGATCGGCGAGATGCCCCTGGCGATGCAGCCGAAGCTCTTGCGCGCGATCGAGTCGCGGACGGTGCGTCGCATCGGCGAGAGCACCTACCGCAAGGTGAGCGTGCGCATCGTCTCCGCCACGCACCGCGACCTGCGCACCATGGTCAACAGCGGCGCCTTCCGCGAAGACCTCTATTTCCGCCTCGCGGTGCTCCCGGTGACCATCCCCCCGCTGCGCGGCCGCACGGAGGACATCCCCCTGCTCGTGCAGCACTTCCTCCCGCCCGGCGCCGCGGGGCAGTTGCCCAACGAGCTCATGCGCGAGCTCACGGCGCGCCCCTGGCTCGGCAACGTGCGCGAGCTCCGCAACTTCGTCGAGCGCGCGGTGGCCCTCGGCGCGAAGGAGGCGCTGGCGATGACCTCCGACGGGCAGCGTCGGCCCGACACCGACGCGAAGGCGCTGCCCGCCGTCGACCTCGACCAGCCCTTCAAAGACCTCCGCGAGCGCTGGCTCGACCACCTCGAGCGCGCCTACATCGCCGGCCTCCTCCAGCGCCACCAGTGGAACGTCTCCGCCGTCGCGCAGGCCGCGGGCCTCGACCGCACCTACGTGCACCGGCTCATCCGCAAGCACGAGCTCGAGCGCGGCGCCTGAGCGCTACAGCGTGCGCACCATCCGCAGCCGCACGGTTTCGAAGCCCATCTCCTCGTAGAGCTTCCGCGCGACGACGTTGTCCGCGTCGACGCCGAGGCCGATGCCGCCGAGGCCGCGGGCGCGCGCCACCTCCTCGGCCTTCGCCACCAGCAGCCTCCCCCAGCCGCGCGAGCGGTGCTTCTCCACGATCGCCATGGTGGTGACCCAGAGCCGCGCGATGCCCGTGCGCACGTCGTCCTGCTCGGCGAGCCAGAGGTGCCCGGCGTACTGCCCGTCGTCGTCTTCGAGGACGTACAGGGCGGCCTTGTCGAGCGTCGGCCCCGACGCCGTCCAGCCGTAGCGCTCGCGGAGCACCGTGGGCCAGCGCTGGCGGAAGCGCGCCCGGGCCTCCGGCGTGTCGTGGCGGAGCGTGACGTCGCCGGTCTCGAGGTCCAGCGCCAGGAAGGCGTCCCAGTCGGTCTCGCGGTAGGCGCGGAGCGTCGGCATCGGAGGGGATGTTCATGCGCGGGCGGGCGCACCGTCAAGCGACAGTTGGGGGTATACGTACGCCCCACCATGCAGCCACACCTGAGCCAGGGCGTCGACGAGGGCGCCCGACAGATCGCCTCGCAGACCTGGCGGATGGTGCCCGAGGCGCTCCAGACCGTGCTCCTGAAGGGCGCCCGCATCGCCGTGGTCCTCGTGATCGCGCGGCTCCTGCTGCGCGCGGTGCCGGCCCTGGAGCGCTTCATCGTGCAGCGCGCGTCGTCGGGCGTCGCGGGGCAGGCGCGGGCCGCCCGCGACTCACAGATCTTCGAGTCGAAGCACGTCGAGACGCTGGTGCGCGTGGTCGGGAGCATCGCCCGCGCGGCCATCGGCGGGCTCGCGGCGGTCACCGTCCTCGCGGAGATCGGGCTCGACATCGCGCCACTCCTCGCGGGTGCCGGCATCGCGGGCGTGGCCATCGGCTTCGGCGCCCAGTCGGTGGTGAAGGACTTCTTCAGCGGCTTCTTCATCCTCCTCGAGAACCAGTTCAACGTGGGCGACGAGGTGACGGTCAACACCGTGCGCGGCACCATCGAGGAGATGACCATGCGGGTGACGGTGGTGCGCGACCTCGCGGGGTCGGTGCATTTCTTCCCCAACGGCGGCATCACCACCGTGGCCAACCACCACGCGGGCTGGGCGCGCGCCACCATCCCCGTCACCACGCCGCTCACCGTCCCCGCGGGCGACGCGCGCCGCCTCCTCGACGCCGTCGCCGCGGAGGCCAGCGCCGACGACAACGTCAAGCAGCAGGGGCTCGGGGCCGTGGAGCTCGAAGGGCCGACGGAGGCCACCGCGCTGGGGCTCACCTGGCGCCTCGTCGCGCGGATGCGCCCGACGCACGTCGACGAGGGGCGCGCCGCCATCGTCGCGGCCCTTCAGCGCAAGGTGAAGCTCACCGAAGCCGGCGCCTTCGACTGGGTCGGCAGCGTGTAGACCGACGGGCTACGTGCGCACCTTGATGGTGACCTCGTACTCGCCGTCGCTCCCGCGCGTCTCGTGGAGGCTCTCGACCTCGCCCATCGACGCGGCCTTGCGCTTGAGCGCCTCGACGTAGACGCGCTGGATCGCCTCGCCCATCATCGCGCGCAGGTCGGGCTCGGCCGCCGTGAGGCGCTTCGCGAGCCCCGCCTTGAGCTCGTCGCGGGCGGCCCCCTCCGCGCGCTCGAGGGCGAGCTTCGCGTCGTCGCGGTTGGTCCCCCGCGCGCTCACGTCGCCCTCGGCGCGGGCGGTCACGGTGACCTTCGATCCGTCGGGCGAGAGCACCGCGTCGAGGCCCTGCACCGCCCCCGTGACTACGCCGCCCTCGCCGGGCTTCCAGCCTCTGCGCTCGAGCTCCTCGCGCAGGAGCGTGGCCATGTCCTCGTCGGGCAGGATGCCGAGGAGCGAGAGGTTCATGGTGAGGGTGTCGTCGGTGCTGACGTTGCTCGCGACGGTCACCCAGGTCACGCGGTACGCACGGCTCATACGCTCTCCCTATCACACCGACCGAGCATCAGCCCACCACCCCGGCGAGGCATCGGGCCAGCGACTCCACGGGACGACGGGCCGGCCCCATGGCCTGGTCGACCTCGCGGACGTAGAGCTGCCCCTCCTCGTGACGCTCGTCGCCGTAGCGCTCCAGGGCGAGGCGGTCGCGCAGCCGGAGCAGCCGTGTCCCCACGTCGGCGACGCGCGCCACGGCGGCGATGAGACGGTCTCGCTCGGCGATGCTGCGCGCGCCGGGGGCCGCCGCGACCACCGCGCGGGCGGCCTCCCCGCCGTCGCGAAACACCTCCGTTGCGAGGCCGACCGCGAAGGTGAGGAGCGGGCGGGCGAGGTCCATCCGGCGCGCGGCGTCGAGGACGTCGAGCCACGCGTGGAGGCAGCGGCCGAGGGAGGTCCAGCGGCGGAGCAGCTCCGCGTGCGCGAGGCGCCAGCTCCCGTGGGCGCGCGCCCGGAGCAGCCACGCGGCGGCGAGGCGGGCCTCGACGCACTCGACCACGCGGGCGTTGGCCGGGTCGACCAGCGGGGCGAAGCGCGCGCGGAGCTTCGACTCGTCCTCCTCGGGCTCGGCGTCGAGGAGCGCCGCGAGCGGCGAGCCGAGGCGGAGGCGCTGCAAGATCGCCCGCTCCTCCGCCGGGGGCAGCAGGAAGCTCCGGAACGACGCGTGCGCCAGGGCGTAGAACACCCAGTCCCCGGACGCCGTCCGCTCGACCGGCACCATCTGCTCGACGAGGCGTTCGCGCGACCGCGGCGCCGACGACGCGTCGATGGACGCGAGGGAGGGGAGGTGCTGCGCGCCGCGGAGCCACAAATCGCGGGAGGCCACCGTGAACCTCGGCGTGAAGCCCGCGCCCAGATGGCCGTCCCACGCGCGCCCCGCGGTGCGGCGGCCGTCGCGGAGAAACGCCCGCGCGCGGTAGCCCTCCTCGTGCGTGAGGTAGCGCGCGACCGAGCGGGCGATGCGGTCACGGCCGGCGGCGAGCAGCGCGGGGTGCGGCGCGCGGGTGCCCATCGGGGCGCGGAGGTCTTCGCCGCGGCGACGACCGAGGAGCGCGGCGAGCACGTCGAGGCAGCGGCCCTCTTCGACCGTGAAGGTCACCGCGGACGGGTGCGGAGCCGCCGTCATCGCGCCGGACCCAGGCGGGTGTTGCGCCCGAGGGCGGGCCAGCCGTTGAGGGTGATCTCCCCGTGGCGCAGCCGGATCTCCAGGTGGTTGCCCTCGTGGAAGCGCGGGTCGAGCGGGGTGTAGCGGTCGGTGAGGAAGTGCATCACCTGGTTGTCCGAGCCGACCCAGCGGCGGGTCGTCGTGCGCTGCGTGGCCTCGTAGCGCCCGTCGACGAGGAGGTCGGTGTGGGCGAGGAGCTCGGCGACGCCCGGCGCGTCCATCGCGCGGAGCTCGTCGAGGGTGTAGCCCGAGAATACCATCACCGAGCGCCCCGCCGCGCGGACGCCGCGCGCCACCGCGGCGAGGCCGTCGGCCTGCGCGAAGGGCTCGCCGCCCAGGAAGGACACCCCCTCGGCGTCGGTCGCGAGGCACTGCCCCACCAGGGCGCTCGCCCGCAGCGCAGAGACGGCCTCGCGCGGCGTAAAGGACAGCATCTCGGGGTTGCAACACCCCGCACAACGCATCGGACACCCCTGAACCCAGACCGCAAAACGTACCCCGGGACCCTCGGCTTCGGTGCGCGGGATCGTCATCGCGACGTGAAGAATGGGGTCGGGCTCGGAGGACATCGGCGAAACGCTCCCTGACGTGCGGAAATGCCTGTCTAGCAAGGCTCAAACCGCGCAGCAACCGCAAAACCATCTGGAACTCCAGTGTGTTTCGCGCGAGCGGGTGACAGAACCCCAGCAAGGGTCTTGACATTCCCCGGAAAAGATGGACGGAGCGACGTGCCGATGTTATGCGTCGGCGCGATCACCACACTGCTTTTACACCGGCTCGGAGAGATCCATGACGAAGGCGAAGGGGACCAAAGGGTCGGCGAAGGCGGTAGCGGCGAGCGTGAAGCCCGCGGCGAAGGGGACGAAGCCCGCCGCGAAGGCCGCGCCCGCGAAGCCCGCCGCGAAGGCCGCGCCCGCGAAGCCTGCCGCGAAGGCCGCGCCCGCGAAGCCCGCCGCGAAGGCCGCGCCCGCGAAGGCCGCACCGGCGAAGGCGCCTGTTTCGAAGCCGCCCGCCGCGCCGAGCGCGCCGCCGCCGGAGGCCAGGGCCGAGGGGACGCCCTCGCAGGCCCCCGGCTCGGAGGGGCTGATCATCAAGAAGAAGAAGGTGAAGCGGGGCGCGCCGCCGATGCTGCCGCGCCGCCTGCCCCGTCGGCCGCTGCCGCCCCTCGAGGCGGGGAGCGCGCCGCCGCCGCCGAAGCCGACGATCACGGGCTCGCTCCACGCGCCCGCGCGCTCGCCGGCGGGCGCGGAGAAGCTCAAGGAGAACCTCACGAAGGCCATCGGGGCGCTGGCGAAGCTCAAGGGGCTCAAGCGCAACCTGCAGCGGCAGTTCTGGGACGCGGCGCTCACGCTGAAGGAGCTGTCCGACCCGGCGCTCTACCAGGCGAAGGGCTACGGTTCGTGGGAGTCCTTCCTGGAGCGTGAGGTGGAGAAGGAGCTCGGGATCGGGCGCGTGCAGGCGGTCGACCTGGTGCGGATCGTCAAGATCTTCACTCGGGAGGCGGCCGAGGAGTTCGGGCAGGACAAGCTCCGCGCGGCCCTCAAGGCGATCTATCCCGAGCCCGGAAACACCCCCTCCGGGAGCGAGACCGGGTAATCTCACCACGTGCTAGCGCTCGGGCTCGTCGCCCTCTTCGTCTTCCTCAACGGCTTCTTCGTCGCCGCCGAGTTCGCCCTCGTCAAGCTCCGCGCCACGCAGATCGAGCGCCTCGCGAAGCGCACGGACGCGGCGGCGCGCGGCGCGGTCGACGTCGCCCAGCGCCTCGATCGCTACCTCTCCGCCACCCAGCTCGGCATCACCCTCGCCTCCCTCGGCCTCGGCTCCGTGGGCGAGCCCGCCATCACGCACAAGCTCCAGTCGCTGCTCATGCCCCTCGGCATCGCGAGCGAGCGCACGATCCACTCGGTCTCGATCGTCCTCGGCTTCTCGGTGCTCACCGCCAGCCACATCATCTTCGGCGAGCTCGTGCCGAAGCTGGTGGCGATCCGCTCGGCGGAGGGTGTGGCGCTGGCGGTCGCGCGGCCGCTGCGGGTGTTCTACTGGATGGTGTTCCCGGGGCTCATCGTGCTCAACGGGGCCTCGTCGGTGCTCCTGCGCGCGCTGGGGTACCCCGCGCTCCATGACGCCGAAGGGGCCCTCTCCGAGGAGGAGATCCTCGGGATGCTCACGCAGGCCTACGCCAAGGGCCGCCTCGCGCAGTCGAAGCGCCAGCTCCTGGAGCGCGTCGCCCGCTTCACCGAGCGCACCGTGCGGCAGGTGATGGTGCCGCGCGTGGACGTCTTCTCCCTCGACGCCAACCTCACCCTCGACGAGGCCCTGGAGCGCGCGCGCGTGCAGGGCTTCACCCGCTTCCCCGCGACCGAGGGCGGCGACCTCGACCGGGTGGTGGGCTACGTCAACCTCAAGGACGTGCTCCTCGCCCGCGAGCGCCCGAAGACGCTCCGCGCGGTGATGCGCGAGGCCCCCGTCGTCCCCGAGCAGATGGGGCTCTTCGAACTCATGCGCGAGATGCAGCGCCGCCAGGTGCCCTTCTCCGTCGTCCTCGACGAGTACGGCGGCACCAGCGGCATCATCACCATGGAAGACGCCATCGAGGAGATCGTCGGCGAGATCCGTGACGAGCACGACGACGAGGCGCCCCGCACCGAGGTGCGCGGCGACGGCTCGGTGGTGGCCGACGGGATGTGCACCGCCGACGACCTGCGCCCCCATGGGATCCAGTTTGCCGAGGAAGACGCCGACACGGTGGGCGGCGCCGTCGTCGCGGCCCTCGGTCGGCTCGCGCGCCCCGGCGACGAGGCCGACATCGGCGAGGGGGCCTGGCGCGTCCGCGTGGAGACCGTCCGGCGCCGCCGGGTCACCCGCGTGACGATCCGCAAGGCCACGACCCCCGCCGCCGACGACTGATCCCAGCGGATCACCCACGATCGTATTGGCTCAGGCGTCCGAAGTGCGAACGCCCGGAATTGCGCCGTTGGGACGCCTGGCACGGCGGTCGCATTAGGGGTCTGCACTCCAGGGTAGCTCAACGGTAGAGCGCGAAAACACACCGGCCGCACCATTCTCTCCGCGAGGAGCAGCGAGCAAAGCCGGTTACTTCCATTAGAGGACGCGGTTGTGGGTTCGACTCCCATCCCTGGGACCGATGAGAGCAGTGAGACGAGCGGTTACTTCATTCCAAACGAAAAACCACCGCCCGACGACGTTCTCTCTCATCCCTAATTTCCAACGCTCGCAGCGCTGACGACGGGGGTCGTCCGCGCGCGCAGTGCCACCCCACGAGGTGATGTCATGGCCCGTTTCCACGCCACGAAGGCGCGCTCGCCGCGCCATGTCTCTCCGCAGCCCGTGATCGCGCAGGCGCTCCCGGTCGACGCCCACCTCAACTGGATGGGCGGCCCCTCGTACGACATCCGCTCGCCGTTGCTCCGGCTCCGCGTCGCCGCGGCGTCGTGCTTCTTCGGCGAGCCGATGTACTACCACGCCGACAAGGGCGCCGAGCCCGCGAAGCCCGCGAAGGCCACGGCGACGCGCGGCCCCGCGCTCACGGCCGCGCAGCGCGATCACCTCCGGGCGACGCTCCGCGCGATCGACCCCGACGACTGGCGCGGCCTCTCGCCGGCGGAGATGATGGAGCGCGCGATCGACGCGGCCCTCGCGCACGACGCCGAGGCGACGCTCCAGCTCGCGGTGTGGCTCCGTGGTGAGGAGCACGTGCGGACGACCCCGCAGGTGATCCTCGTGCGGGCGGCGCACCACCCGAAGGTGCGCGGGACGGGCCTCGTCCGGCGCTACGCGAAGGCCATCGTGCGGCGCGCCGACGAGCCCGCGGTGGGCCTCGCCTACCAGCTCTGGCGCTTCGGCAAGCCGGTGCCCAACGCGCTCAAGCGGGCGTGGGCCGACGCGCTCGCGGGCTTCAGCGCCTACGAGCTCGCGAAGTACCGCATGGCGTCGCGCACCGTGAAGACGGTCGACGTGGTGAACCTCTGCCACGCGAAGTCCCCGGCGGTCGACGCCCTCGCGAAGGGCACGCTCTCCAACGAGGGCGAGACCTGGGAGGCCATCGTGTCGGCGCAGGGCTCGTCGCGCGCGGCGTGGGCGGAGTCGCTCCCCAAGATGGGTCACATGGCCCTCCTGCGGAACCTCCGCAACCTCGTCACGGCGGGCGTCCCGGCGAGCGATTTCTGCGACCGCCTCGTCGCGGGCGCGGCGAAGGGCCAGCAGCTCCCGTTCCGCTACTTCTCCGCGCACCGGGCGGTGAAGGCGGTGGCGGGTGTCTCGGGCAAGGTGCTCGACGCGGTGGAGGCGTGCCTCAAGGCCTCCCTGGGCAACCTCCCGAAGCTCGGCGGGCGCGTGATGTCGCTCTGCGACAACTCGGGCTCGGCGCGCGGCGCCACCACGTCGTCGATGGGCACCATGGCCGTCGCGACCATCGCCAACCTCACGGGCCTGCTCGCGGGCCTGTGCGGTGACGAGGGCGAGGTGGGCGTGTTCGGCGACACGCTCAAGACCCAGGCGGTGCGCCGCGCGGCCTCCGTGATGGATCAGCTCGAAGCCCTCGAGCGCCTCGGCAACACCGTGGGCGGCGGCACCGAGAACGGCATCTGGCTGTTCTGGGACCGCGCGATCCGCGAGCGTCAGCGCTGGGACCACGTCTTCGTGTTCTCCGACATGCAGGCCGGCCACGGCGGCCTCTATGGCGTGAACGCGCAGGACTACAAGGACTACCGCTGGGGCTCGACGCAGTACATCGACGTCCCGAAGCTCGTGGCCACGTACCGCGAGCGCGTCAACCCCAAGGTGAACGTGTACCTCGTCCAGGTCGCGGGCTACCAGGACACGCTCCTGCCCGAGTTCTACGAGCGCACGTACATCCTCGGCGGCTGGGGTGAAGGCCTCCTGCGGTTCGCCGCGGAGATGGCCGGCCTCGCCGACGCTCCCCCCGTCCCGTCGCAGCGCGGCGCGTCCGCCGCCTGATCATCCCTCCTCCCACCTCCATCGCCGCGCGGCGCCTCGACGGGGCGCCGCGCGGTGATTACCCTCACGGCCAATGCAGGCCGACTCCCTCTCGCTGCGCTTTCACATCGGGCGCTTCCCCGTGGTCATCGAGCCCTCCTTCTGGCTCGCGATGCTGCTGTCGGCGTCGCACCTCCGCGGGGCGAGCATCGCGCTGTGGGTCGGCGTCGTGTTCGTGTCCATCCTGGTGCACGAGCTCGGTCACGCCTTCGCGGCGCGGGCCTTCGGCGCCAACGCGCGCATCTCCTTCCACGCCCTCGGGGGCCTCACCTTCCCCGACCGCCAGCTCCCCCGCAACCAGAACCTCGTGATGACGCTGGCGGGCCCCGCCGCGGGCTTCGCGCTGGCGGGCCTCGTGTGGGTGACGCGCCACGAGCTCCCGATGCTCGCCCGCGCGCACAACCTCCGCTTCCTGCTCCGCGCCCTCTTCGAGGTGAACTTCTGGTGGGGCCTCTTCAACCTCCTGCCCATCCCCCCCCTCGACGGCGGCCACGCCGCGCTGCTGGTGGCGGGGCCGCGGCGCGAGCGGACGGTGCGCAAGCTGGCCATCGGGGTCGCGGCGCTGGTGGTGCTCTGGGCCATCGCGGAGCAGTCGGTGTTCACCGCGCTCTTCGTGGGCCTCATGGGCTACCGCAACTACGAAGTGCTCAAGGAGCAGGGGTAAACCTCGTTCCCTCCCGGGGAACACCTCCGCCCCCCGCCCGGTTTCCCTCCCGATCCCCCGCAGGCGTAGGCTCTTGCAATCCCCCGCCGGTGGGCGCAATTTCCCGCGCCCGCGCGGACGCCCCTCTCCGTCTCCCGACGCCCGCGCCTCGAAAGGTACGACGACGATGATCCCGTGGCTGCTCCAGAAGATCTTCGGCACCAAGCACGAGCGCGAGCTCAAGAAGATCCGCCCGGTGGTGGCGGCGATCAACGAGCTGGAGTCGAAGATGGCCGCCCTGTCGGACGACGGGCTGCGGGCCAACACCGTGAAGTTCAAGGAGCGCATCGGCAACGGGGAGCCCCTGGACAAGGTGCTCCCGGAGGCCTTCGCGACCTGCCGTGAGGCGGGCAAGCGCGTGCTCAACATGCGCCACTTCGACGTGCAGCTCATCGGCGGCATCGTGCTGCACCGCGGGTCGATCGCGGAGATGAAGACCGGCGAGGGGAAGACCCTGGTCGCGACGCTCCCGGCGTACCTCAACGCGCTCGAGGGGAAGGGCGTGCACATCGTCACGGTCAACGACTACCTCGCGACGCGCGACGCCGAGTGGATGGGGCGGATCCACCGCTTCCTGGGGCTGAACGTCGGCACGGTGGTCAACTCGCAGAGCGACCGGGAGAAGAAGGCCGCGTACCGCTGCGACATCACGTACGGGCAGAACAACGAGTTCGGCTTCGACTACCTGCGCGACAACATGAAGTACTCCGTCTACGACTGCGCGCAGCGCGAGCTGCACTACGCGATCGTCGACGAGGTGGACTCGATCCTCATCGACGAGGCGCGCACGCCGCTCATCATCTCGGGCCTCGGGGAGACCTCGACGCACCTCTACGGCGAGGTGACCAAGGCGGTGCCGTACCTCCGCAAGGACGAGCACTACGTGGTCGACGAGAAGGCCCACTCGGTGCAGCTCACCGACGAGGGCATCGAGGAGGCCGAGCGGCGCCTCAAGATCAAGAACCTCTACGACCCCAACCACATCGAGGAGCTGCACGTCCTCCAGCAGTGCCTCCGCGCCCACACGCTCTACAAGCGCGACGTGAACTACATGGTCACGGACGACGGCAAGGTGGTGATCATCGACGAGTTCACGGGGCGCGTGCTGGCGGGGCGGCGCTGGTCGGACGGGCTCCACCAGGCGGTCGAGGCGAAGGAGTTCGTCAAGGTGCAGGAGGAGAACCGCACCATGGCGACCATCACCTTCCAGAACCTCTTCCGCATCTACAAGAAGCTCTCGGGGATGACCGGCACGGCCGAGACCGAGGCCGAGGAGCTGCACAAGATCTACAAGCTCGACGTGCTGCAGATTCCCACCAACAAGGGCATCCAGCGCAAGGACTACGACGACCTCGTCTACAAGACGGAGCGCGAGAAGTTCAACGCCGTCGTCGAGGAGATCGTCGACTGCAACGAGCGGGGCCAGCCGGTGCTGGTGGGCAC
Organism: Polyangiales bacterium; assembly: GCA_044375895.1. Lineage (GTDB taxonomy): Bacteria > Myxococcota_A > Polyangia > Polyangiales > CAISKJ01. The sequence goes on from JBILLV010000011.1 coordinate 23,698, forward strand.
CGTGTCGGTGGAGAAGAGCGAGGCCATCGCGACGCTCCTGCGCAAGCGCGGGATCAAGCACGAGGTGCTCAACGCCAAGCAGCACGAGCGCGAGGCGTATGTGGTGGCCCAGGCCGGGCGCAAGGGCGCCGTCACGGTGGCGACCAACATGGCCGGCCGCGGCACCGACATCATCCTCGGCGGCAACGTGGAGATGCTCGCGAAGGCCGAGATGCTGCTCGAGCGCAAGGACCCCAACGCCCCCGAGAACAAGGAGGAGTTCGAGGCCACGGTGGAGCGCTACAAGACCACCTGCGAGAAGGAGCGCGAGGACGTCGTGGCGGCGGGCGGGCTCCACATCGTGGGCACCGAGCGCCACGAGAGCCGGCGCATCGACAACCAGCTCCGCGGCCGCGCGGGCCGTCAGGGCGACCCGGGCAGCTCGCGCTTCTACCTGTCGCTCGAAGACGACCTCATGCGCATCTTCGCGGGCGAGCGCGTCCAGGCGATCATGGATCGGCTGGGCATGGAGGAGGGGGTGCCGATCGAGCACCCGTGGGTGACCCGCTCGGTGGAGAACGCGCAGCGCAAGGTGGAGGCGCGCAACTTCGACATCCGCAAGAACGTCCTCGAGTACGACGACGTGATGAACCAGCAGCGGAAGTCGGTGTACAAGCAGCGCCGCGAGGTGCTGGAGGGCCGCTACGTCCGCGACGTGACGAAGCGCGAGGACGAGGAGACGCGCGAGGTGACGGCGCGGGAGTTTCCCGAGGAGACGAGGAAGCGCGTCCGCGAGCTGTGCGAGCAGATGATCCGCCACTACCCGACGGCGAAGACGCTGCCGAAGACGGACACCGACTCGGAGAACGAGGGCTACCGCGGGCCGGTGACGGGCGCCGCCGCGGCCACCATCGAGGAGATGGAGGCCTTCAACGCCGAGGCGGTGGAGATGGAGGTCTACCACTACTTCGGCTCGCAGGTGTCGCTGGCGAAGCTCGCAGACGACCCCAAGGCCGGAGCCGAGAAGCTCACCAAGGACGTGCTCGCGTCGATGCAGATGCAGCGCGAGCGCCTGCTCGACCTCATCGACCTGGTGAACGTCCACGACGTGGAGAAGTACTGCGGCGAGGCCGCGCCGCGCGACGAGTGGGACACGCACTCGGTGGCCACGCGCTACCGCGAGCGCTACAGCGAGGACCTCAAGGACATCGAGGGCATCGGGGCGCGCGACGACCTCGCGCACGTGATGTTCAAGCAGGCCGAGGAGAGCTTCGACGCGCGCGAGAAGGACGTCCCCGTCGAGTACCTGCTGCGCGCCTTCCGCATGCTCGTGCTGGAGGAGATCGACCGCGCCTGGATCGACCACCTCACCAACATGGACCACCTCCGCGACGGCATCGGGCTCCGGGGCTACGGGCAGAAGGACCCGAAGCTGGAGTTCAAGAAGGAGGGCTTCGACATGTTCACCGCCATGATGGTGTCGGTGAACGGGGGCGTGCTGCAGAAGCTCTTCCAGACGCAGCTCAACCGCGCCCAGGACGTCGAGCGCCTCGAGGAGCGGGAGCAGCGCATCGCCCACGAGCGCGAGGCCAGCATGCAGTACGCCCACGCCGACTCCGACGGCCTGGAGGACGAGGCCGCGATGCAGGCGGCCCTCGAGTCCCTCGGGCTCGAAGCCTCGCAGGTGCAGGCCGTCCGTCGCGGCGGCCCGAGCTCGCGCAACCGTCGCGGCGGGTCGCAGGGCCAGTCGATGCCGCCCGCGCCCGTGTCGTCTGACGCGCCGCCCGCGGAGGGGAGCGCCGCGAGCGAGCCCCCGGCCTCGGCGGAGTTCATCCAGCCCGTGCGCCGGAGCGGCCCGAAGGTGGGGCGCAACGACGTCTGCCCCTGCGGTTCGGGCAAGAAGTACAAGGCCTGCCACGGCGCCAAGCCCGCCGACGACGCCGAAGCCACCAGCGACGGCACCCGCGACGCCTGATCGCTACGCCCGCGCCAGCACCACGAACAACGTCAGCAGCACGAAGACCCCCACCACGCCCGCGATGATCCACCCCACCGGGTGCGGTGACGCGGGCGGCGGTGCGGGCGTGGGTGCGTAGGGCGTAGAAGGCATGGAGGGCGGAGGCGTCCAGCCGTGCGGCGTGAGGCCCGGCGACGACCACGGCGGAGCGGGAGACGGCGCCATCCCCGACGTGGAGAGGTCGATCGCCATCGTGCGCTCGACCATCGGGGCGACGGGCGCGGCGAAGGGGTCGGGCACCGGCGGCGTGCGGAGGGGCGTCGGCGCGCTGGGCGGCGGCGGCGCGTCGGGCGGAGCCTCCCAGCCGATCTGGATCATGCGGGTCCCCTCGGGCTCGGTGACCACTGCGAGGGGGGAAGCGGCAGGCGTCGCGGGGGGGGCTACCGGCGCGCGGGCCTCGGCCTCGTCGACGCCGATGGTGCGCGCGCGGAGGCGGTTGCGAGGAGCGGGCGCAGGGGCCGCGGGCGGAAGAGAGTGGTGCTCAGGGCTGGGGCGGTAGTCGGTCACGCCCTCGTCGTCGTCGGCGATGCTCGGCATGCCGTCGGGGGGCGTCGGCGAAGGGTCTTCAAAGGGGGCTTCGTCCTCGCCCGTCGGCTCCTCGGGGAGCGCGCCGATCGAGGCGAACACGTCGAGCGAGGTGTGTTCGCCGATGGGCTCTCGGGGCGCGGTGTCGAGGGAGCGGCGCAGCGTGGTCGGCGCCTCCGTCTGCGGCGCCACGGACGGCGGCGCGAAGGCCTTCGGCGCAGGCGCAAGGGTCGCGGCGCGAGCAGGGACGGCGCCGAGGGGGGAGGCGCCGAGCCCGCGGAGGTTGGCCAGCGTCCCGGGGTGGGTGGGCGGTGCGATGCGTGGCGTCGGGGCCAGCGACGGCGGCGCGATCGGGAGGGTCAAGGGGCCGGACTCGTCGGCGTGGTCCCAGGCGGTGACCTGCACACGCGACGGAGGTGCGCTCCACGCGGTGGGGGCGGGGGTCGGCGCGGGGACAGGGAGCGGCGCGGCGATTGGGAGCGGCGCCAGGACGGGGAGCGGTGCGGCGACCGGCAACGGACCGCTGACTGGGAGCGTCGGGACGGGGTCGGAGGCGAAGGGCGGGGACGAGGGTGCGGGGGTGACGGTCGACGCCTTGAAGCGCGTCCCAACCCGTTCGAACTCGGGGAGTGGCGGGGGGGGCGCCTCAGGCGGATCGGGTTCGGGCGTGAGGGCGGCCTTCTCCCACAAGCCCAGCTTCTTCCATTGCTGTTGGAGCAGCGCGCGCAGCTCGCCCGGGTGCTCGGGGCGCTGCGCGGCGTCGGCCTGGAGGGCGAGGGCCACCAGGTCCCAGATGGCGTGGGGGACATCGCTCCGCAGCGATCCCAGCTTCGCGCGGACCTTCGGCGTCCCTTCGCGCGCCAGGGTGGCCCAGACCGCGGGGCCGTCGGCGGCGGGGGCGAGCGCGGGGCTCAACACCTCGGCCAGGAGCGTTGCCAGCGCGAACACGTCGCTGCGGGGCGACTCGCGCATCGGGTCGTCGAGCTGCTCGGGCGAGAGGTACACCTGGGGGGTGGGGTGTCCCGAGGGCGGCACCAGGAGGTGGGCCGCGCCGAAATCGAGCACGCGCAGGTCGTACTGGTTGGGCGACGCGCGGTGGACGAGCACGCTCCGCGGGGAGAGGGCGCCGTGGGGAGGGGCCTCGGTGCCAGCCCGCTCGCGGACCACGTGGAGGGTGTCGGCGATGCGGTCGAAGAGGCGCTGGGCGGTCGCGAGGCCGGGGCGGGTGCGGGCCTTGCGGTGGCCGGCCAGCCAGCTCGCGAGGGAGCGCCCGTCGAAGCGATCGTGGACGAGGTAGAGCCGACCCTCGTGGTCGCCCCACCCCCGGACGGGGAGCACGTCGGGGTGATCGACGCGGAGGAGTCGGGAGACGAGCGCGGGCATCGAGCGGGGGTCGGCCATGTCGCCGGGAGAGCCCGCCCCGAGCAGTTTGACGAGGACGGGGGCGTCGTCGCGCTCGCGGTCGAGCGCCGTCCAGACCTCCCCGAGGCCCACGTCGGGGAGACGGAACTCGAAGCGGTAGCGCTCGCCGCTGAACTCGGAGGCCGTCGGCACGGCGCGGATTCTCACACGCGACCCCTATGGCGCCAACGAAGATGACTGGTCGCCGTTCGGACGGGCGTCGGGTGTGTTCCCGGATTGCGCGGCCCGCGGCGGACGTGCGATCGTCCGCGGCGATGGGTCTCCGCAGCAACGCACCGACTCCGACGCTCGTGCTCGACCTCCCGCGCGGCCGCATCGACACGGGGGCGGCGCAGTCCGACCGCCTCGTCGCGCTCCCGGCGGCGTGGGTGGGCGAGCTGCTCGAATGCCTCCCCGACGGCCTCGACGCCTTCGCCGACCGGCTCGTCGCGCCCATCGTGGCCGACGCCGCCGAGGCCCTGGACGACATCCCGGGGTCGCTCCCCGAAGACGTCGCCTGGGCGCTCTCGCTCGCCTTCGCGCGCCGGGGCTTCGGGCTCGTGTCCTTCGAGCGCTGGAGCGACGCGCTGCTCTTCGTGTGGCGCTCGCCGCCGGCGACGGGTCCGGGCTTCCGGGAGTTTGCCGCGCGCCTCTCGTCCCGCGTGGTCGCGGAGCTCCTGGGCCTGCGGGTGCGCGGGGCCGTGCTCAACGGCGACGGCGCCACGCTGCGTGTGCTCCTCGCGAGCCCCGAGACCTGCCAGGAGGTCCGCTCGCTCACGGTCGAGGGCGTGTCGCCCGAGGCCATCCTCGAGATGCTGACCAACGGAGACGCGACGTGAGCCACCCCGACGCACGCGCCCGCCTCGAAGCCCTCCTCCAGCGTGTGGTGTCGCGCAAGGACGCCCCCCGCGCCCCGCGCGCCCTCGCCTCCGCCGCGCCCGTGGCGGCTCCCGCACCCGTGGCTGCGCCCACGCCCGTGCCCGTGGCTGCGCCCACGCCCGTGCCCGTGGCTGCGCCCACGCCCGTGCCCGTGGCTGCGCCCACGCCCGTGCCCGTGGCAGCCCCGATCGCGCAGACCCCCGTCCTCCGCGCGCCCACGCCGATCGCAGCGCCCGTGGCCCCCGCTCCCCGCGCGGCTGAACCGCCGCTGCGTCCCGCGACGCGGACGGCGCCGCTCGTCGCGCTCGAGCCGCCGCCCGCGGCCGTGCGCGCGCCTGAGCCCCGCGCCCCGGAGCCCCTCTTCGAGCCCGACCCGGTGGGGCCGGAGATCTCCACCGACTCTGACGAGTCCGTGGAGATCCCGACGAGCAGCCTCGACCTCACCATGCCCATCCCGGAGGGCGAGCTCTTCGGGCTGCGCGAGCCCGAGCCGAGCGCGCCGGCTCCGGCCCTGGCGCCCGAGGCATTGCTCGTCACCCCGCCGTCGCCTGTGTTCGTCGAGGCCCCCGCGCCGTTGCCGAACGTCACGACGCCCGTGAGCCACGCCACGCCGACGTTCCCTGAGCCGGCCAGCACGCAGCTCTTCGAAGCGCGGCCGCTCCCGGCGGCGCAGCGCGCGCGCGTCGTCGCGATGCCCGCGGTGGCGCCCACGCCGCTGCGCGAGCTCGTGAAGCGCTCGATGGAGCTCCGCGTGCGCCGCCCCCACCGCCCGTAGATCCCTGTTTGGCTTTTGCCCTCCGGGGTACGCTGTTCTAGTCTCGCGGCGGTGTCGTGGCCGCTCCGTGGCGGCCGTGACGCTCCGAGGCAGCGACGGTGATGGAAGCCGCAAGCGTCACGAGTGCAGAGACGACGTCGGACATCGGGCGGTGGCCGCGCGAGTTTGGGCGATACGTGCTCCTTTCTCCCCTCGCGCAGGGCGGCATGGGGGACGTCTGCCTGGCCCTCGCCGGCGAGCTGGCCGTGGCGCAGCGCCTCTGCGTCGTGAAGACGGTGCGCCCGGAGTACGCGCGCGACCAGGAGTTTATCACCCGCTTCCTCGATGAGGGCCGGGTGCTGTGCGCGCTGGCGCACCCCAACATCGGGCAGATTCTCGAGGTGGGCCTGGAGGGCGCGACCCCCTTCGTGGCGATGGAGCACATCGCCGGCATCGACCTCGACGCGCTCATCTATGCGACGCGCACCGCCCGCACGCCGCTCAAGCTCGATTTTGTGCTCATCGTCATCGCCGGGGTGCTCGACGGGATGGCCTTCGCCCACCGCGCGACGGCCCTCGACGGCACCGCCCTCAACCTCGTCCACCGCGACATCTCCCCGCAGAACGTCCGCATGTCGTGGGAGGGCGACGTGAAGGTGCTGGATTTCGGCACCGCCCACGCCACCGGCCGCAACACGCAGACCGCGCACGGGCTGGTGTTCGGCAAGCCGGGGTACATGTCCCCCGAGCAGGCCCGCGGCGAGCGCGTCGACGCCCGCAGCGACCTCTTCGCCATCGGCGTCGTGATGTGGGAGCTCCTCGCCGAGCGGGATTTCTGCACCGCCGAGCCCGCCGAGCACATGGAGGCCCTGGCCGCGGGGTCGTACTCCCTCATGCCGCCGAGCCGCCTGCGCCGCGACGCGCCGCGCGAGCTCGACGAGTGGTTCGAGACCATCACGGCGTTTCACTCCGAGGCGCGCTTCGGCGACGCGGTCACGGCCCGCCGCGCGCTGGTGGAGATCGGCGCGCGCCGCGGCATCCGGTTTGAGCGCGAGGTGGTGGCCCGCACGCTCGCCCACTTCTTCCCCAACGACCGCGAGCAGGAGAACGCCCGCGTCCGGCGCCTCGTCGCCGCCGCGCGCAACCTCCAGCCCGGCTCCGTCGCCCCGCCGCCGATGCGCTCGAACACCGCGCCGCTGGCCTCGGCCGACGCGAGCCTGGTGCGCGGGACGCACTACCGCATCGGCGAGCGCCTGGGCTCCGGCGGCATGGGGGAGGTGTTCGCCGCGGAGCACATCGACCTGCGCCGCCGCGTGGCCCTCAAGGTGCTCTACGCCGAACGCTCCAACGACCCCGCCGTGGTGCAGCGCTTCCGCCTCGAGGCCCGCTCGATCGCGGCGGTGAAGCACCCCAACCTCGTGGAGGTGTACGACCTCGGGAGCACCGAGGACGGCCGTCTCTTCTACGCGATGGAGCTGCTCCAGGGCTCGTCGCTGCGCGAGCGGCTCCAGCGGGTGGAGTCGACGGGCGGGCGCTGGCTCTCGGCCGACGAGGTGGTTCGCATCGGGGTGGCCGTGTCGCGCGGGCTCGCGGCCGCCCACGCCGCGGGCGTTGTCCACCGCGACATCAAGCCCGAGAACATCTTTCTCACCAGCGCGGGGGAGGTGAAGCTCCTCGACTTCGGCGTCGCGAAGACCAACAACGCCGAGCTCCTCGAGGGCGTCGAGCGGCACGAGACCCGCGCGGGCGAGATCTTCGGGTCGCCCGCGTACATGGCCCCGGAGCAGGCGCGCAACCAGCCCGTCGACGACCGCACCGACGTCTACGCCCTCGGCGCCGTGCTCTACGAGTGCCTCACGGGCTCGGTGATGTTCGAAGGCGGTTCGCTCGTCGAGACGCTCACCCAGCAGATCGTGAAGGCCCCCGTCCCCCCGCGGACGCGCTGCCCCGACGCGGACATCCCCGCGGGCCTCGAGGCCGTCGTGATGCGCTGCCTCTCGAAGGACCCGGCCGGGCGCTTCGCCCGCGCCACCGACCTCGCCGTGGCTCTGGAGCGCAGCCTCATCGACGAGGCCGCCACGGTCGCGGCCATGGGCGCCACCGGGGCCCTCACCCGCAGCTCCCCCGACGGCGAGACGCGCCCGTCGCCCACCGCGCGGGGCGCCGTCATCGAAGCCGACGTCACCTCCCCGGAGGACGTCACCTTCCGCCCCGTCGTCCACGACCGTCGCCCCTACGCGGTCGCGGCCCTGCTGCTGCTCCTGCTGCTGCTGTTCGGGGGCTGGTGGAGCATCCGCGGCCGCACGGACGGCGACCCGGAACTCGCGCTGCGGGACGGCGGTGCGACCACCACGGGCCACGCCATCCGCCCCCGTCGCCCGACGCCCGTCGAGCCCGTCGTGACGCCGCCGCCCCTCGACGCGGCGCCGTCTCATGCCACGGCGCCCGACGTGGCCCCGGTCGACGCCGCGGTCGCCGTGGTGGAGGCCGACGCGGGTTCGGCGCCCGCTCGCTCGGACGCGCGCCCCGTGGCGCCGGTGGATCACTACCGCACCGCGCTGGCGGCCTACAACGCGGGCAACTACCGCCTCGCGCAGGTGGAGGCCGAGCGGGCCGTGGAGGCGCGCCAGGGAGGGGCCAACGGGCTCAACGCGCGGGTGCTGTTCGGCCGGGCGCTCCTCGGCATCGGCAACCAGCACCGCCGCGCCTGGGAGGCCCTCTGCGTGGTGGTGAACCAGGCGCCGCGCGGGGCCGACGCGCGCAACAAGGCCTGCCGCTACCTGGTGGCGTCGTCGGGGTGCGAGTCTGCGGCCCACACGACGTGCTGTGCGGCCTGCGGGCAGGGGCAGTGACGGCTTCGCGGAGCGCCGAACGCCTCGCGCTCGCGTGCATGACCGCGGGGGCCGTCGGGTGGCTCTGGGAGCTCGCCGCGCTCCAGGCGCCGAGCTCGCCGTGGCACCTCCCCGGGATGCCGATGGCGGTCGCGCGCTTCGCGACGCACGCGTGGATCACCGGGCTCGCGGTGTGGGCGCTGGGGCGCGAGGTGGCGCTGCCGCGGTGGGCGCTCGCGGCGGCGACGGCGGGGGCGGCGCTGTCGCTCGGGGCGCAGGCGGCGAGCGCGGCGACGGGGCTCCTCGGCGTGCAGGTGCGCGACGCGCGGGCGGGGGGCGGGTACGTGCTCGCGGCGCGCGTGGCCGGGGCGGCGGCGCTCGCGGCGGCGATGGCGGGGGCGGTGGTGGCGCGGCGGCGGGGGAGGGGATAGCGGGCGGGGCGGTCTGCGGGGTGGCGGCTATCGCCCGCCCACTGCGCGCAAGAGGTGCTTCTGCAGCACCGCGAACAGCGCCAGCGGCGGCAGCGAGAGCACCACGTTGCCCGCCATCACGATGTGCCAGCGCACGCCCGTCCCCTGCTCGCGGAGCAGCGCGACGCCCAGCGGGAGCGTGCGCACGGTGTCGTCCGTGGTCATCACCAGGGGCCAGAAGTAGTCGTTCCAGTGGAAGACGAAGCTGATGAGGAAGAGCGACGCGAGGGTGGGCGTCACGATGGGGCCGAGGATGCCGTACACGATGGTGCGCTCGGGGGCGCCGTCCATCCGCGCGGCCTCGATGATCTCGTCGGGCACGGCCACGAGCGCCTGCCGCACCAGAAACGTCCCCAGCGCGCTCGCCGCGAAGGGGGCGATGAGCGCGGCGGCGGTGTTCACCAGCCCCACGTGCGAGAGCATCACGAACACTGGCACGAAGGTGACCTGCGCGGGCACCAGCAGGCACGCCAGCACCGCGCCGAAGGCCGCGCGCTTGCCCGCGAACCGCAGCTTCGCCAGCGCGTAGCCCGCGGGGAGCGCGAGGGCCACCTGGAGGAGCGCGATCGTCAGCGCCACCGCCGTCGACACCGCGAGGTAGCGCCCCACCGGCAGCGCCGCGAACACCTCCCGGTACGCCCCGAGGCCCGCGTGCTCGGGGAGCGGCGCCGTGGGCCGTCGCACGATCTCCTGGAGCGACTTGAGCGAGGTCGAGACCATCCAGAGGTACGGCGCGATCCACACGCCCGCGGCGAGCGCGCAGAACGTCCCCACCCCCACGCGCAGCGGCCACGGACGTTTCATGCGCGCTCCGCTCCCCGGGCTCGCCACGCGCGGAGCTGAAGCGCCGCGAGGCCCACCAGCGCGACGAAGAACACCACCGTCAGCGCGCTCGCCCGCCCCACGCGCAGGTCGAGGAACACCTGCTCGTAGATCGCGTACACGAAGAGCGTCGTGGCGTGGACGGGGCCTCCCTGGGTCATGATCCGCACGATGTCGAAGGCTTGAAACGACACGATGAGGCTCGTCGTCGCGACGAACGCTGCCGTCGGCCCGAGCATCGGCCAGGTGACGTACCGGAAGCGCGCCCACGGCCCCGCGCCGTCGAGCGCGGCGGCCTCCAGCAGCGACGCGGGGACGTCTTGAAGGCCCGCGGTGAAAAGAATCATCGCGTAGCCCGTGAGCTTCCACACGGTGACGGCGGCGAGCGTGGGGAGGGCGGTGGACGGGTCGCCGAGGAAGCCCACGCGCGGCAGGTGGAGGGCGCGGAGCAGCGCTGCGACTGCGCCCGCGTCGGGGTCGAGGAGCCACGTCCACAAGAGCGCGACGGCCACCCAGCTCACCACGTACGCGCTGAAGATCGACGCGCGGACGAAGCCCACGAGCCGCCCGCGGCCCTGGAGCGCGAGGGCCAGCGCGAGGCCGAGGCCCATCGCGCCGACCACCACCATCGCGCTGTACGACACGGTGGTGACGAGCGCGCGCCACGCGACGCCGCTGTGCGCGAGGCTACGGTAGTTGGCGAGGCCGACGAAGCGCGGCGGGGTGAGCAGGTCCCACGCGTAGAGGCTGTAGATCGCCGCGCGCACGACCGGGAGGATCCAGAAGACCCCGAGGAGCGCGAGCGTCGGGCCGAGCATGGCCCACGGGTGCCACGGGGCGCGGGGCTTCACGTCGCGTCCTCCCGAGCGGCGGCGCGGGCCTCGTCGAGCACGGCGCGGGCGTCGCGGCGCGTGAGGACGGCCTCTTCGAGCCGCGGCTCGACGGCGTCGCGCTGCACGCGGAAGAGGCCCGGCGACCAGGGCCACGGCTGCACGTCGCGGAGCTGGTCGAGGGCCACCCGATCGTTCGGGTGCGAACGGTAGTAGCCGTCACCCTCCAGGCGCGCGACGGCGTCGGTGGCGACGGGGAGGTAGCCCGTGCGGGTGGCCCAGTAGAGCGTCTGGTCGGCCTCGCACATCCAGCGGAGGAAGCGCCACGCGGCCTCGCGCTCCGCCTGCGGCGCCTGCTTCAGCATCACGAAGAAGGTGCCGCCCGTGGGCACCGCCGCGCGCACGTCGCGTGGGACAGGCGCCACCGTCACCGGGAACGACGCGTTGCGTTCGAGGTAGCGGAGGAAGGCGCTGCTCGTCATGACCATGGCGGCGCGGCCCGCGAGGAAGTCCTGGTTGGCGGCCTGCCACGCGTTGTAGTCGCGGCCCGGCGGCGGGCGCATCACGCGGCGCTCGTGGACGAGCTCCTGCCAGAAGCGCAGGGCCTTCACGCCGGCCTCGCCGCCAAGCGTGGCGCGTCCGTCGGCGTCGAGCACCGTGGCCCCCGCCTGCCCCACCATCGCCACCCAGAACCACCACGAGATGGGCACCTCGTAGCCCCAGCGGACGTTGGCGCCGTCGCGGCGGGTGAGGGCGGTGGCGGCGTCGCGGAGCGCGTCCCAGGTGTCGGGGACGCGCACGCGGGCGTCGGCGAGCATCCGCGCGTTGGCGTAGAGCACGGGCGTCGAGCGGTTGAAGGGGATCGCCACGAGGGGGTGTTGATCGCCGCCGAGGTAGCTCCCCGACTGGGCGAGCGCGCGGACGAGGGGGAGGGTGCGCGCGCCTTCGTAGCCGTCGAGGGCTTCGAGCACGCCCGCCCCCGAGAGGTAGGGGACCACCTCGCCGACCACGTGGCTGAGCGCCGGCGCGACGCCCGCGGCGAGGGCCGTGCGGAGCTTGGCGAGGGCTTCGAAGTAGTCGCCCTGGAAGACCGCCCGCACGGTGACGCGGGACTGCGCGGCGTTGAAGCGGGAGACGAGCTGGAGGAGCACCTCACGGTTGGTTCCTCCGTAGCTGAACCAGAGGTCGACGACGGTGCGGGAGCCGTCGCGGCGCGGCGCCCGACACGCGGTGAGCGAGGCCCCCAACGCCTGCAACCAGCGGCGTCGGGAGAGCGCGTTCACGCGGGCTCCACGCGGGCGCCGTCGCGGGCGGGGTCGAAGACGTGGAGGGCCGCTTCGTCGAGCGTGACGCCCACCGAGTCACCCACGCGGAGCGACGCGAAGCCCGCCACCCGCGCGCGGAGCGAGAGGTCACCGAGGGCCACCGTGACGAGCGTCTCGACGCCGTGGGGCTCCACGGTGCGGACGGTGGCCGACGCGCCCGCCGGGCCGAGGGTGACGTGCTCGGGGCGCACGCCGACGTGCACCGCCGCGGGGAGTGAAGCCGTCGCGAGGCTGAGCGCGAAGGGGCCCGCGTGGAGCTTCCCCGCGCGGACGGCGGCGGGGAGGACGTTCATTCGTGAGGCGCCGACGAAGACGCCGACAAACTCCGCCGCGGGGTGTTCGTAGAGCGCGCGGGGGGGAGCTGCCTGGAGGAGCTTGCCCCCGCGCAGGACGGCGACGCGGTCGGCGAGGGTCATCGCCTCGACGTGGTCGTGCGTGACGTAAAGAACCGTCGCGCCGAGCGAGCGGACGAGGGCGGCGAGCTCGGCGCGAATCTCCTCGCGCAGGGCCGGGTCGATGTTGCTCAAGGGCTCGTCGAAGAGGAACACCTTGGGCCGCCGCACCAGCGCCCGCCCGATCGCCACCCGCTGCCGCTCGCCGCCGCTGAGCTGGTCGGGCCGGCGGTCGAGGAGCTTCGCCAGACCGAGTCGCGCCGCCGCCTCGTCCACCGCGAGGCTCTGCTCCGCCTTCGACGCGCCGCGCATCTTCAGCGGAAAGGCCATGATCTCGCGCGCCGTCATGTGGGGGTAGAGCGCGTAGCCCTGGAAGACCATGGCGACGTCGCGGTCTTGTGGGGCCACGTCGCGCACGTCGCGGCCCGCGATGTGGATCGCGCCCGCGGTGGGCTCGTCGAGGCCGGCGATGAGCCGCAGCGTCGTGGATTTGCCGCAGCCCGAGGGGCCGATGAGGGCCACGACCTCGCCGCGCGCGACGCGGAGGGTGACGTCGGAGAGGGCCGCGTGAGGGGCCGCCCCCGGGAGCGCCGGGTAGGTGCGGGAGACCCCTTCGAGCGCGACCTCGACGTCCGTCACCCGTGGCGCTCGCGGAGGATGCGGGCGGCCGCGGCCATGTTGCGGAGCTTCTGGTACGCCTCGTCGACGGGGATGTCGGCGGCGTTGCCCGGCGCGAAGCCGCAGTCGGGCGCGAGGGCGATGCGCGACGGCGCGACGTGGGCGAGGGCGCTCTCCACGCGGGCGACGATGGTGTCGGGCGCGTCGATGACCTCACCCCGGCAGTCGACGCAGCCGAGGCCGATGTGGACGCGCTCGGGGAGGTCGCGCAGGCAGCGCATGTCGCCCGCCGCGGGGATGGTGAACTCCATCATGAGCTGGTCGACGTCGAGGGCGCGGAGCTGGGGCATGATGGCGTCGTACGACCCCTCGGCCACCCAGCCCTTGCGCCCCTTGTTGCGGCGGCAGAGGTGCACCGCGCGGCGCACGCCCGTCACCCCTTCGAAGACGGCGTTGATGAGCGAGACGCAGTGCATCGCCTCCTCGTCGGGGTCGGCGAAGCGCGCGCGCACTGTCGGGTCGACGAAGAGGCAGAGGTGCGGGTCGTCGAGCTGCACGGTGTGGACGCCCGCGTCGCGCAGCGCGATCACCTGCTGGCGCAGCACCGGCACGAGGGCCTGCGCAAACTCGCGGCGCGTGGCGTAGGCGCCCGACGAGAGGGCCTCGTCCCACATGCGCACGCTGAGCAGGTAGGGCGAGGGGAGCGCGACCTTCAGCGGGCGACGCGCGCGGGCGAGGGCGAAGCGGGCGTCTTCGGCGAGCCCCTCGGGGTCGACCGTGGCGACGGGCGCGACGACGGTGTGCCAGTACCGGCCGTCTTGACCCGCGCCCGAGAGCTGGCGGCGGAAGCCCGACGCGATGTCGCAGATGACGGCGACGTAGGAGAAGCGCCGCCACTCGCCGTCGGAGATGATGTCGACGCCGGCGGTCTCCTGCAGGGCGATGGCGTAGGGGACGGCGGCGTCGAGGATGCGGTCGCACGCGGCGCGGGTGACGCGGCCCTCGTGGAGGTCGTCGAAGAGGTCTTTGAGCATCTGCGGCCGGGGCATCGAGCCGACGACCGTGGTGGGGAAGAGCGGGGCGACGGGCGTGGTCACGGCGTGGACTCCGCCCACCAGCGCGGGGCCGCGGCGAGGTCTTCGAGGGTGTCGATCTCCATGTAGCCTCCGTGCATGTCGGCGCGGTGGAAGGCCGCGCCGCGCTCAATCATCCATTGAAACAGGTCGATGAGGTAGGCCTTCTCGAAGCTCCGGCCCTCGCGGAAGGTGCGGCCCGCGAACTCCGCGCGCGCCGCGTCGAAGCCGTCGAGGAGCGTGCGGGCGCCGTCGGCGGTGAAGCGCGCGACGCCGACAAACTCCCCGCTCGCGGACTCCGGGGCGATGGTGCGGGAGAGGCGGGTGACGCGGTCGCCCTCGGCGAGGAGCTTCTCGCCGTCGCTCTCGGGGTGCTGCGAGCGGTCGCGGTAGCGGCGCCGCCAGTCGGTGTCGCAGCCGAGCGTGGCGGCGTGGGCGGAGTCCATGAGGGCGCGCACGATGGACGGGCGGTACACGATGTCGGCGTACGTGCAGAGGAAGCCGTCGCCGAGGTGCCCGCGCGCGCAGAGGAGCGAGAGGAGGATGTTGTTGTTCGCCCAGTCGTGGTTGTCGACGAAGGTGAACTCGGGGTAGCGCGCGCGCACCACCTCGGCGCGGTACCCGCTGATGAAGACGACGTCGCGGCGGGAGAAGCCCCCGGCGGCGAGGGCGTCGAGGATCCAGTCGAGCATGGGGCGCCCCATCACCGGGACGAGCGTCTTGGGGACCTCGTCGGTGCGCGGCCCGAGCCGCGAGCCGCGCCCTGCCCCGATGATGATCGGTCGCATGGGCCGGGTTTGTCGCACATCGGCGGGGGGCGTTCAATCGGGGACGGCGTTGGTGTTAGTGTCGGCGCCGTGACGACCGAAGGCACGCTCACCCTGGGCTTCGTCAGCGACCTCCACTACGGCCCCGAGGCCCGCTTCGAAGGCAAGCTCCGCAAGCTCACCGCCCACGCCGACGCCCTCGCGGCCGCCGCCGTCGCCGCGCTCGACCACGTCGGCGTCGACGCCCTCGTGAACCTCGGCGACGACATCGAGGACGAGTCCCACGACCTCGACCTCTCCCGCTACCGCGCGTGCCAGACCACCCTGCGGCATTCGAAGGCCCCCGTGGTCAACGTCGCGGGCAACCACGACACCATCCACCTCAAGGCCCGCGAACTCCTCCAGGTGTGGGAGGGCTCGCTCGGCGCGCCGACGCGACTCCACTACAGCTTCGACCACCGGGGCTGGCACCTCGTCGTCCTCCACACGGTGGAGCGGCGCGACACGGACATCGCGGTGTCGCCCGAGCAGCTCGACTGGCTGCGCGCCGACCTCGCGGCCACCGCGCGCCCCACGGTGGTGCTCATGCACCACAGCGCGTCGGAGCAGGACCTCGACGACTCGCGGTGGTTCTCCAAGGCCCCCCACCTCGCGCTGGTGAAGAACCGCGCCGAGGTGCGGGCGGTGTTCGAAGCGAGCGGGGTGGTGCGGGCGGTGTTCAACGGGCACCTGCACCGCAACCACTGCGACGTGATCCGGGGGATTCCCTACGTCACCTTCCAGAGCCTGGTGGAGAACCTCGAAGACGACGCGCCGGGCCTCCCCGCGGCGACATGGGCCGTGGCGCGGCTGAGCCCGTCGCGCGTGGTGGTGCGCGTGCGGGGCAACGACCCGGCGCGCTACCAGTTCGAGCGGTAGATCAGAGGCCGGCGAAGCGGTCGGTGGCGTCGACGAGCGCGCGGGTGATGCCCGGCTCCAGCGCCGAGTGGCCCGCGTCGGGCACCACCACCAGCTTCGCCTCGGGCCACGCGCGGTGCAGTGCCCACGCGCTCTCCATCGGGCACACCACGTCGTAGCGCCCCTGCACGATCACCCCGGGGATGTGCCGGATGCGCCCCGCGTCTTCCAGCAGCTGCGCGTCGGTGCGGAGGAACCCGCGGTTGACGAAGTAGTGGCACTCGATGCGCGCGAAGGCGTCGGCGAACTCGTCCTGCGCCATCCGCCGCTGCATGTCGGGGTCGACGATGAGCCGGCTGGTGGTGCCCTCCCACACGCTCCACGCGATGGCCGCGCGGCGGCGCACCTCGGGGTCGTCGCCCGTCAGCCGCGCGTGGTAGGCGTGGAGGAGGTCGCCCCGCTCGGCCTCGGGGATGGGGGCGAGGTAGTCCTCCCACGCGTCGGGGAAGATCGCGCTCGCACCGCGCTGGTAGAACCAGTCGATCTCCTGCTTGCGGAGGAGGAAGATGCCGCGGAGCACGAGCTCGGTGACGCGCGCGGGGTGCGTCTCGGCGTAGGCCAGCGCGAGGGTCGACCCCCAGGAGCCGCCGAACACCATCCAGCGCTCGATGCCGAGGTGCGCGCGGAGGCGCTCGATGTCGTCGACGAGGCTCCAGGTGGTGTTGTCGTCGAGGCTCGCGTGGGGCGTGCTCTGCCCGCACCCGCGCTGGTCGAATTGAACGATGCGGTAGCGCTCGGGGTGGAAGAAGCGGCGGTATTTCCCGTCGCTCCCGCCGCCGGGGCCGCCGTGGAGAAACACCACCGGCCGCCCCTCGGGGTTGCCCGACTCCTCCCAGTAGAGTTCGTGGACGGACGACACCGCCAGGCGCCCCGTCCGCCGCGCGGAGATCTCCGGGTACAGACCGTCTCGACCGCGAGTCACTGCTGTCATGGCCGTCACCGATCGCACGCCGGGCGTCGCACGGTCAACCGCTACCGCGCGCCCCGCCCCGTCGCGATCTCCGACACCGCCACGCACGCGTCCGCCCCGCGCCACGGCGCCGCCCGGCAGAAGCGCCGGGTGGTGGGGCGACCGAGGCCCGCCACCTCGTCGCTCACGAACACCCGCGCCGGCAGCCGCGGGAGGCGCGCGAGCGTCACGTGGACGTCCCCCAGGGTGGCGCAGGGCAACGCCGCCGCGCCGCGCCATGAGGCCACCCGCGCGCTCCGTCCCGCGAGGAGGAGGGCGTCGGGCTGCGCGCGCACGAAATCCCCGAGGGCGACGGCCGGCGGGCGCTGCGTGCGCCCGACCCACAGCGTCTCCAGCGCCGGGAGCGCCAGCAGCGCGCACACGCCCGCGACGACGACCGAGCGCGCCCGGGTGGTGGCGAGCGCGCGCATCCCGAAGGCCGCGACGGCGACGAGCGCGAGGGCCACGGGGAGCGTGTGGCGGGGCTCGCGGGCGATGTTCTGCGTCCAGTAGGTGGTGAGGGCGCAGGGGGCGAGGAGGGCGGCGAGCGACCCCACCGCGCGACGCCCGAGGGAGCGCGCCCCCGCCACCGCGAAGAGGGCCCACGCGAGGCCGCGCAGCCCGCCGAGGAGGGTGGCGTCGACGGCGAGGCCGAGGCCCAGCGAGCGGGCGAAGGCGGCGAGGCGATGGGCGGGGTCGGGCTCCGTCCACGCGCTGCCGCCCCACTCGCGGAAGTGACCGAGGGCCTGCTCGGCGAGGGCGTCGCGGTAGCGCGCGAGACCCCCCGACGCACGCACGAGCCACGCCCCCCAGAGCGCGCTCACGGCCGCGAACGACCCGAGGGCGGCGACGAGCGAGCGCGGAGAGGTGCGCCACGCCCCGAGGGCCGCGAGGGCGCAGGTGGCGACGAGCACCGCGAGGCCCGGGCGGGCGCCGAGCGCGAGGGCGGCGAGGACGGCCGCGAGGGAGCGCGCGCGCGGGGTGACGGCGTCGTGGCCGAGCGCGACGGCGAGGGCGACGAGGCCGAGGCCGAGCGCGTCGGAGCGGGCCTGCGTGGCGACATACGCGAGCACCGGGGAGGCGAGGAGGGCGAGGGACCAGGCGCCCAGGGAGCGCCAGCGGGCGAGGGCGGCGACCAGGAGCGAGGCGCCGAGGGCCGACACCGCCGCGCACGACCAGGGGGCGCGGTGGGCGACGAGGTCGACGGCGCGGGCCGCGAGCACGAACACGGGGTAGCCGGGGGCGTGGGGCTGCCAGCGGGGGAGGCTGAAGTCGTGGAGGGCGAGGGAGAAGCCGACGCCGTCCCAGTCCGAGGGCCACGGGGAGGCGGCCGCGAGCGTGACGGCCAGGGCGACGAGGGCTGCCGGAGAGGGGCGCACGACGGGGGAGGCCAGGGAGGGTATCGAGAAGCGAGGCCAGTGGTGTATAAACGCGCCGTCGCTGTGACCCGCCCCGTTCCCTCGCTGTGTGTCTCCCTGTCGCTCGCGGCCCTCGTGGCGTTGGGGGCCTGCGCGTCGCGGCAGGGAGTCCCCGAGGCGCCCACCACCGACCCGATGGCCAACGTCACCCCGCAGCAGCTCTACACCGCGGGGATGCAGCTCGCGCGGGCGGGGGATCTGGTGCGGGCCGAGCAGTACCTCGTGGCCAGCATGCAGCGCGGGGCCCCGGAGGCGCGGGTGATGCCGCAGCTCGTGAGCGTGTGCGTGCAGGCGTCGCGCTTCCGGGCGGCGGTGGGCTACGCCAACCCGTACCTGGAGGCGCACCCGCACGACTGGCGGCTGCGCTACCTCGTGGGGACCATCCTGGCGGGGCTGGACGAGTACCAGTCCGCGCGGCGCCACATCGAGCGCGTGCTGGTGGAGAACGACACCCACGCCGAGGCCCACTACCTGCTCGCGACGATGCTGCGCGAGCGCTTCAACGACCCCACCGGCGCCGACGTGCACTACCGTCGCTACGTCGAGATCGAGCCCACCGGCGCGCACGTCGAAGAGGCCCGCGCGGGGATGCTCAGACAGGTGCAGCCGTGATCCCCAAACAGGTCTACGAAGAGACGTTGCTGTCGTTCCTGGCGCCGGTGCGGCCCTTCCTGGACGACGCGAAGGTCTCGGAGATCATGATCAACGGGCCCAACCAGATCTTCATCGAGAAGGCGGGCAAGCTCATCCTGACGGACGCGAAGTTCTCCAGCGGGGAGGCGCTCAACGCGGCGCTGCGCAACATCGCCCAGTACGTCGGCAAGATGGTCGACGAGGACAACCCCATCCTCGAAGCGCGCCTGCCCGACGGGTCGCGCATCGAGGCGATCGTGCCGCCCGCGGCGCCCGACGGGCCGAGCGTGTCGATCCGCCGCTTCTTCAAGGAGACCCTCACCGTCCAGCGCCTCGTGGACTTCGGCTCGGTGACCCCCGACTGCGCCCAGGTGCTCGAGGCCCTCGTCGCGATGAAGCAGAACGTCGTCGTCGCGGGGGGCACCGGGTCGGGCAAGACCTCGCTGCTCAACGCGCTCAGCTCCTTCATCCCCGACGGCGAGCGCATCGTGATCATCGAGGACAGCCGCGAGGTGCAGCTCCAGCGGCAGCACGTGGTGCAGCTGGAGGCCCGGCCCGGCGACGCCAAGGGGCGCGGCAAGGTGGGCATCCGGGATCTCTTCCGCGCGACGCTCCGCATGCGGCCCGACCGCATCGTGGTGGGGGAGATCCGCGGCGGCGAGGCGCTCGACCTGGTGCAGGCGATGACCTCGGGCCACGGCGGGTGCCTCACCACGGTGCACGCCACCTACCCCCACGACACGCTCACGCGCCTGGAGACGATGTCGCTCATGAGCGACGTGGAGCTCCCGCTCTCGGCGCTCCGGGTGCAGCTCGGGAGCGCGATCAACATCATCGTGCAGACCTCGCGCCTCGCCGACGGGTCGCGCAAGATCACCCACGTCTCCGAGGTGCGCGGGTACGACAACAACGACGGCTTCCGGCTGGTGGACCTCTACCTCCGGAAGTTTCAGGGGCGCGACGGGCAGGGCAACCTCCTCTCGACGCTCGAGCCGACGGGCGAGCTGCCGCTCTGCACGGAGATGGTCCACT
Organism: Polyangiales bacterium; assembly: GCA_044375895.1. Lineage (GTDB taxonomy): Bacteria > Myxococcota_A > Polyangia > Polyangiales > CAISKJ01. The sequence continues at coordinate 43,370 of JBILLV010000011.1, forward strand.
CGTACGGGATGCAGTTTCCGGCGTCGTTCTATGAAGCGGCGCGGGTTCGGCAGGAGATGGGGATGGGCGAGGCCTGGTCGTCGCACCAGGGCGGCGGAGGGCACCACTGATGGCCGCCGCGCCCGCGCAGAACACGGTCACCCTCGCCGTCACGGTCGGCGAGAGCGCCAACCCCACGGCCACCTTCTCCGCCGCGATGGCCGCGCGCATGATCACCGTCGGCAGCGGCGCCAACGCGCACTGGAAGGTGCGGGCGCCCGGCGTCGAGGCGCTCCACGCGGAGATCTACTGGGACGGCGCCGCCCTGTGGGTTCGCAACGGCGGCAGCGTGAGCGGCACCTACGTCAACGGCGCGCGCGCCGACGACTGGGCGCAGGTGTTCGACGGCGCGGAGATCGCCCTCGGCCGCGCGAAGATCACCGCGAAGGCCACCGGGGCCGGGGCGCGCAACCCCGCGGGCACCGACCCCCGCATCACCGCCGCGAGCGCGGGCTACATGGCCGAGGAGGAGAGCACCATGGTGTTCTCGGGCGCGAAGCTCGCCGCCGCGGGGGCGTCCATCCCGCCGCCCGTCGCGCCGCAGCCTCCGCTGCCGCAGAACGCCCGCGGCCGCGCCGGGACGCTCGCGCCGCCCGTCCCCTCGGGGATGGCCGCCCCCATCGCGCCGTCGCGCCCGCCCATCGCGCCGCCCGATCCGCCGTCGGAGCCCGATCCCCCGAAGCCGCCGGCCTCCGAGGCGACGGTGATCCGCGCGTCGCCCTACGCCGCGCTCTTGGAGGGCCCTGGGGCGATGGCTCCGCTCCCCGCGGCGGGCAACCGCAACCCGATGCCGGGGGCGCAGCACACCATCGCGCCGGGCTCGCTGCAGACCGGTGGGGGCGGGTCGGTGCTCGTGTCGCCGTCGGCGGTGTCGCTCCCAGTGGTGGCGCCGGCGCGGGCGGGCACGATGGGCGGCATCCAGGCGCTCCAGCCCGTGCAGCCTTCGCCGGGGTCTGGGATGTCGCAGCCCGGCGTGTCGCAACCCGGCGCGTGGGGCGACGACCCCTTCGGCCCGATGGACCTCCCGCCGCCGCCGTCGGCCGCCGCGGAGAAGACCGTGGCGGGCACCTCGCCGCGCACGCTCATCCTCGGCGGCGTCACGCTGGTGATCGGTCTCATCGCGGCGATCCTCCCGCCGCCGCAGCAGGCGCCGCGGGGCCGAGCCGCCGGGCCGACCGCGGAGGTGCAGACGCGCGGCGCGCCGGCCCCGGCGACCAACAACATCCTCCAGCTCCCCATCTCGCCGCCGGGCCTCGTGGGGGTGATCGTGCCCGCGCCGATGACCTCCACCGACCCGCAAGGCCGACCCCGGGGGTTGCCCCCGCCCAACGCGAACGACCCGATCAAGCTCGCCGCGGAGGCGGTCGCGGCGAACCGGTACGCCGACGCGGCGGTGCTCTACGAGCGCCTCGCCACCGAGCACCCGGAGGCGCCGCTCTTCCGCCAGTTTGCGCTCGTCCTTCGCCAGCGCCTCGCCATGATGAACTGCCCCCCAGGAGCGCCAGGATGCAACCCCAGCCCCACCCCCGCCCCCACCACGCAGCCCTCGCAAGCAGCGCAGCGCTCGCCGTAGCGCTCGCCGCGGGCTGTGGCTCGCAGCAGGCGCCCACGCTCTTCCCGGTGACGCTCCGGGTGATGACCGACCAGCGCCCGATGCCCGGCGCGCAGATCGTCATCCGCGATCGACCGCAGGGGACCACCGACGCGCAGGGGTCGTTTCGCATGCGCATGACGGGGACGGAGGGCGGCGTGGTGGAGGTGACGGTGCGGTGCCCTGAGGGCTTCGTCTCGCCCGCCGACGCCGTGCGCGTCCCGCTGCGCTCCGCGGTGTCGCTCGATCGCAACGCCCACGCCACGGGGATCGAGACGACCGTGCAGTGTCCGCCCGATCAGCGCGTGGCGGCGGTGATCGTGCGCACGCCCAACCGCGCCAACCTCCCGGTGGTGTACCAGGGGCGCGAGGTGACGCGCACCGACCTCCAGGGCGTCGCCCACATGATCTTCAAGGTGCGCCCGCGCGACGTGCTCGCCTTCCGCATCGACACGTCATCACAGCCGCTGCTTCGCCCCGCGTCGCCCACCTTCACGGTGGCCACGCGCGAGGGCGATGACGTGTACGTCAGCACGCTCAACTTCGAAGAGGCCGCGGCGCCCCGCCAGGCCCGGCGCCCGACGGGACCGGCGGTCCCGGTCATCCGTCGCATCCCCCCGTCGCGCAACCACGGTGGCGGCTTCTTCTGATTGCTCGCGGCCCTTGCAACGGGGCGCCAAACCCACGATGGTATGGGTTGATTGAAGCGCGTGCCCCCCGACGCCCGATTGGAATTACCTCCGCTCCCGCAGGAGGAGGATGAGGCGCGTCGCGTGTCGGTGGTGCCGAAGACCACGATGGTGGGTCTCGGCCCCGAGTCGCAGCGGCCGTCGGGGATGTCGTTGAAGCACACGCTGGTGGGCGCCGGGCCGGTGAGCGAGCGCCCAACGCCGTCGGCGGCGACGGTGTCGGTGGGGCTCAAGAACACCTTCCTCGGCGTGGGGCCGGTCACGCCCTCCTCGCCGACGCCCGCGCTGGGCTCGTCGCCCCCCGCGGCGGTCGAGCGCCCGAGCTTGAAGTCGACGCTGATGGGCGTGGTGCCGCGCGAGGAGCCGTCGGTCGCCGCGCGCATGACGCCGCCGCCCGAGCTCGCCGAGGGCGTGGTGTTCGCGAGCGACTTCCGCATCGTGCGGCGCATCGCGCGCGGCGGGATGGGGACGGTGTACGAGGCCGAGCAGCTCAGCACGGGGCGGCGGCGGGCGCTCAAGATCCTGCACCGCGCGCAGTCCCTCGACGAGCGCCAGCGGCAGCGCTTCCTCCAGGAGGCGCGCATCACGTCGCGCATCGAGAGCGAGCACATCGTCGACGTGATGGTGGCGGGGGCGGACGTGTCGACGGGCACGTTCTGGATCGCGATGGAGTTTCTCGACGGCGAGACGCTGGCCGAGCGGATGAGGCGCGTGGGCCCGGGCACGCCGCTGCCCGACAGCGAGTCGTGGCGCATCCTCACGCAGCTCTCGCGGGGCCTCGCGCGCGCTCACGCGCAGGGCGTGGTGCACCGCGACCTCAAGCCCGCCAACGTCTTCCTCGCGAAGGGCGACCCCTTCACGGTGAAGCTCCTCGATTTTGGCATCGCGCACCTGCTCGACGACGACATCGACTCCAGCGAGGGCCCCCTCGGCACGCCGCTCTGGATGGCCCCGGAGCAGGCGCGGCGCGGCGAGATCTCGCCCACCGCGGACATCTGGGCGGCGGGGCTCCTGGGCTTCCGGCTCTTCGCCGGGCGGAGCTACTGGCTGAGCGCGCGCAAGGCCGTGGTGGAGATGAGCTCCCTCCTCGCGGAGATGCTCGACCGGCCGCTGCCGCGCGCGTCAGACCGGGCCGAGGTGCTGGGCTGCCCGCGGCGCCTGCCCGACGGCTTCGACGGGTGGTTCGCCCGCTGCGTCGCGCGCGACCCGGGGCTGCGCTTCCGCTCGGCGGACGAGATGGCCATCGCGCTCCAGACGATCGTGCCGGAGGCGGGCGCGGCGGTGCCGGTGATCGAGTACACCCCGGCGTCGGCGCGCCAGTCGACGCCGGCGATCGCGCGGCCGTATCCCCGCCGCGACTCGGCGCGCCCGCCGTCGCCGCTGCCGCGCGCGGACGACGAGCAGGTGCACGTGCCGCAGCTCGCGCTCGTGGCGGCGGTGGAGTCGTCGGCGCTCCCCGAGATACGCTCGCCGGAGCCGCGGCCGCGCGCCGACACGCCCGACGCCGACAACCAGTCGATGGTGCGCGAGCGCCCGCAGGCCGTCCGCCAGACGCCGCAGCCTGCGCTCCCGGAGGGGCGACGCGCGCCCTCGTCGGCGGAGGCGACGGTGAAGCTCCACGCGATCCCGGAGACCACCGCGGGGCGCGGGGTCTCGCTCCAGGGCGTGGTCGCGCTCGGCGTGCTCGTGGGGCTCGGCGCGGCTTCGCTCGGGGTGCTCGCGACGCGCTCGCGCCCGGCGGTGCCCGTGGCGCGGCCGCTGGCGGCGACGGTGGCGCCCGCCGACGCGTCGCCGTGGGCCGTCGGCGCCGGGCGCCTCTGGAACGGTCGGATGACGAGCGACGCGAGCCAGTGGTCGTTTGTGATGGTGCTCCGGCACGTCGAGGTCGGTCAGGTGGAGGGGTACCTCTCGTGGACCGCCCTCCACGCGCCCGGCGCCCGCCCGGGTGAGCAGGTGCGGGAGAACGTCGAAGGCAACTGGGACGAGGCGACGCACACCCTCGAGCTCCACGGCACCGCCAGCACCAACCCGTTCATCCTCCCGGTGAACGCCTACCGGATCAACGCCCCCGCCGACGGCACGCTCACCGGGAGCGCGATGGACACCTCGTCGCAGCTCACCGGGCGCGCGGCGGCGCGCGTTCGTCGGTAGGTGGGGAGCGGCGGCGCCGCCGTGGCCGCGCGCCTCGCGCTGCCCCTCGCGCTCGCGCTGGGCTGTCACCGCGCGGCGCCGCCTGCGCCGCGTGACGCGATGGCGCCTGACGCGCCCGCGACAACAACACTCGACGACTACGCCGTGGACGACCGCCGTCCCTGGCGCGCGGTGCTGTACTCGTGGACGCCGCCCGCGCAGGCCGCGATGGCCGCGCGCGACGGGGTGCTCCTGCGCACGAGCGCGGACGACGGCGCCGCGACGCCCTTCAGCGAGCTCCTCGCCCGCCTGGGGCGTCGCGCGGGGGACGACGGCGCCGTGGCCCGCGCGCTGCTCCGCGACCCGGCGCTGCGGCGCTACCGCTACGCGTGGGCGAGCGGCTTCGCGACGGCGCGGGGCTTCCAGGGGCGCAGCTACGGCAGCTCGCTCGTGCGCGTCACCCTCCGCCCCGACGCCCTCATGCTGTGCCTCGACCCGAGCGACCCGCGGCCCTGGCGCATCGTCGACCGCGATCAGCGCGAGGCCCCCGTCGCTCGCTTCGAAGCGCTGCGGCATCGGGTGGCGGCCGTGTACCACGTGCGCCACGCCCCGGAGGTCCCGGTGGGGTTTCGCGAGTACGTGGTGGTGCAGGCGGCGATGGTGGCCGCGTGGGACATCGCCACGCCCGCCGTGTGCGACGCGCTCGGGCGGGAGCGGACGATGCTCACGGGGCTCCTCGCGGGCGACGTCACGTCGCTCGGCGCGCGCTGGACGGCCGCGATGGCGACGGCCGCCCCGCACTACCGCGCCACGGCCGACAACCTCCGCGCGGTGGTCGACGCCATCGGGCGCTGCGACACGTCGGTGGTGTACGGGTCGCCGCGGTGAGCCTACGGCGCCTCGCGCCACCAGCGGGTGTACTCGGCGCGCAGGGCCTCCCACTCCGCGGGCTCTCCCACGTACACGCCCGCGGCCCAACTGAAGACGTCGGCGGGGCGGTCGTCCTCGCTGTACACGGGGATCGCGTGGACGTGCGTGTGGCGTGACGTCTGGATGAGCTCGCGGGTGGCCGAGCCGGTGGAGGTGACGTACACGCGCCGCGGCTGGCGGAGCGCTTCGACCATGCGGGCCGCGCGGTGGGCGAGGCGGTAGAGCGCTGCCCAGGTGGGCTCGTCGATCTCGCTGAAGGCCGTGACGTGCGCCCGCGGCACCACGAGGGCGTGCCCCCAGCACCGGACGTAGCGCGGGAGCATCACCACGAAGCGATCGTCCTCGTGGACGGTGTAGAGCGCGCCGACCCTGCCCGCGAGCGTCGCGCACATCAGACAGGGGGGCTGCGCGCCCTCGGCGACGATCCGAGACAGCGCCTCTTCGCGGGAGATGAGCGTCGGCATGGCGGCGCGCATCGGTAACACAACTCCGCGGCCTCACACGGTAGGATGCGCCGTGGACCCTCGCTGCCTCTCGCTCGCCGCCCTCGTGGCCCTCGTCGGCTGCGTCGACGCCTCCCGCCCCGTTTCTCGCGCGGTGGCGACCACCGTGACCCGCGAGCGCGTGCGCGACGAGGCGGCGTCGCAGGCGCGTCGGTCGGCGCTCCCGACCATCCCCCACGTGCAGCGCGAGCGGCCGCGGCCCGTGCTCACCGAGGGCGGCGTGACGCACGCGCTCGCAGGGCCGCTGCGCGTCGACCTGCGGGGGGACGTGGCGGCGCCGTCGGAGGACGTCCCGGACGTCCCGATCGTCGGCGCGGCGCGGGGCGCGCGGGGCTGGGTCTTCGTCACCGCGACGGAGGCGTACGCGAGCGAGACCTTCACGGGTCGGCTCCGGCTGCTGCGGTCGTTCGCGTGCGACGCGGGCGGGGAGCAGGTGTCGCCCCATGACCGCGCCGCGATCGAGCTCCACGTGAGCGCGGGGCGCGTGGCCCTCACGGTGCCGGAGTATGGCGCCTTCACGTCGGACGGCGCGTCGTTGGAGGCCATCGCGGTGCCGGGGGCGGTGGCGTCGGCGTGGCGGGACGTGTCACGCGGCGCGGTGATCGTCGAGCACCGCGCGCTGAAGGTGACCTCGGACGGAGGGCGCTCCTGGCGCGACGTCGACACGCGCGGGGAGCTGCCCGTGATGGTGGAGGGCACCGCCGACCGGCTGACGCTGACCACCGAGCGCGCCGCGTGGCGCATCGACGAGGAGGCCGCCGCGCTGGTCGCGTTGCCGGTCTCCCCGACGGAGCCTGCCTGTGCCCCCGAGCGGCCGCTCACCGAGGCGCTCGCACCCCTCTACGAGCGCGGCTACGAGCGCGCGCCGACGGTGCCGTCGACGGAGACCTGCGCGGCGCAGCGGGCGCGACGGGGCAACGGATGGATGGCGCCCGGGTTGGGCGTGTCGCTGCGGGGCGCACGGCGGATCCCGCCGGAGGAACGGGGGGGCGGACCCGAGTTGTGGCGCTTCGAGCAAACCGTGGCGGCTCCCTTCGGCTCGCCGTGGGTGCGCTCCTACGTCGACACCACATTCGCGCCGGTGGTGATGCGCGTGACGCGGCGGATGGAGGGCGTCTACCGGGGCGGGTTGCAGTGGCGGGGCCACGACGGGCTGGGGGCGTTTCGCGGCGCGGCCACGGTGCAGACGCCGCCCGAGACGCCGCCCGAAGGCCGCTGGTGGCTCCTCGCGGCGACGCGTCGTGGCGCGCTCATTCAGCTCGACGCGCTGCCCGCAGGGAGGCGCTTCTCGCCCGACGGGAGCGCCCCGGAGGTGACGGGGTTCGCGCTCTTCTGGGCGACGCCGACGGGGTTCCGGCGGGTGGCGCTCGACGCCGATCTGTCGCTCGAGGTGACGGGCGTCGTCCCGGACGATCAGGGCGGTGTGGTCGTGGTCGGCGGCGAGCTGATCGAGCGCGCGGAGGCCTGTCGGCCCGACATCCGCACCTGGACGCGCCGCATCCTTCACGCCCTGCACATCGGTCCGGATGGCGCCCTGCTCGCTGCGCGGTCGGTGGTCGACGCGCCGTCGGTGCGGTCCGTGGTGGGCGTCGGGCAGCGCGGCGCGCAGTGGGGCCTCGTCGTCGCCGAGCGCGCGACCCCCGAGCGGCTTCGGCTGCTCAGCTTCGACGGCGCGGCGGGGGACTTCAACCTGGGGTCGTCCGCGGAGCCCGTCTCCGTGTGCGCCACAGCGAGCGACGCGGCCGTGCGTCTGCACCAGCTCTTCGCGCCCATCGACGATGGCCGCGCGGGCGTCATCCTCGGGGGGCAACCGCACAACTCGACCGAGCCCGTCGCCTTCCCTCGGGTCGTGACCTTCGAAGAGGCGGGCGGTCGCACCTGCCTCCGGAGGGTGTGGGGCGTCCAGCGCTGCGAGGAGGTCGAACTCTCCCCCGAGAACTTCCGCACCGTCTATGGCGCGCTCCACCTCGAAGCGAATGCCGGTCGGCTCGTCGGCACCTACGATGACGGTCGTCGCGTCGCGACGCTCTCCGGTACGCTCGACCCCACGAATCCATGAAGCACCTCTCCTCCCTCCTCCTCGCCCTCACCGCCTCGGCCTGCGGAGCCCGCACCGACCTCCTCGTCTCCGACGCCGCGGTCGTCGCGGAGGCCGCCGCGCCTGACGTCCCCGCCGACGCTCCGGTCTCACCCTGCACGCTCGTGCCGGGCATCGCCGCGGTCGACCTCCTCTTCATGATCGACAACTCCAACTCCATGGCGGAGAACCAGTCGAACCTCGCGCGCAACATCGGGGTGCTCGTCGATCAGCTCGTCGACCCGCCGCGCGTGCGCGACCCGATGACGGGCGTCGAGCGGCCTCGCTTCCCCGCGGTGCGCGACCTCCACATCGGCGTCATCAGCTCCGACCTCGGCACGCCGGGCTCGGTGGTGCCCTCGTGCGCCAACACCGACACGGGCGACGACGGGCTGCTCAACCCGATTCGCAACGGCCGGGCATTGAGCACGCACCTGCCGTGGACGACGGCCCCCGCCGGGAGCCGCCCCGCGCGCTGCGCCGACGACCCGCAGCAGTACCCGTCGTTTCTCACCTTCGACCCCGCGGCGCCGGGCAACAACCTCCGCGAGGACTTCGTCTGCAACGCGTACCTGTCCATCGGGGGCTGCGGCCTGGAGCAGCAGCTCGAGTCGGTGTACCGCGCGCTGATCGTCCGCAACCCCCGCGCGATGGTGGGCAACACCGACCCCAACGCGGGCTTCGTGCGCGACAACGCGCTCCTCGGCATCGTGATGGTGACCGACGAGGAGGACGGCTCGGTGCGCGACTGCCGCTACGCCGAGCGGGGCATGCCCTGCACCGACGGGGTGAGCGTGTTCGACATCATGTCGCCGAGCTGGTCGTCCAACGACCTCAACCTCCGGATGTACCTGTACACCCCGGGTTCGGCGCAAGACCCGACGTGGCCCATCGACCGCTACATCGACCCGACGCGCCCCACGCGGGGCTTCCTCGGGCTCAAGCCGGGGCACCCCGAGCGGGTGATCTTCTCGGCCATCACGGGCGTCCCGCTCAACCTCCCGCGGCGGGGCGACACGGTCGACTGGGCGGCCCTCCTCGGCAGCCGCCCCGACGGCTCGGACGGATTCGTCGGGATGTCGGCGGAGGGGCCGGTTTCGATGCGGCAGAGCAACCAGGACCCGATGTGCCCGCTGCGGGTGGTGCCGGCCTGCCGCCGCGAAGGCTCCGTGCCGCGGGGGTGCGGCCCGATGGAGCAGTACTACGCCTCCCCGGCCCGGCGCATCGTGCAGGTGGCCCGGCGCTTCGACGAGGCGTACCGCAACGGGTCGGTGAGCTCCATCTGCCGGAATGACTACAGCGATGCGCTCCTGGGGGTGGTCCAGCGCCTCCAGGTGCAGCTCTGCCGGGAGTAGCCAACGAATCGTCGTGCGATGGTCTTGTGTCCCGGTGGGCACCTGGGGTACAGAACCGCCCCCGTTTTCATGCATCGAGGAGCTGTCATTTCATGAGCACGCTTGCCCAGTCGCTGGAGTCTGCCCAGTCCAAGTTCGCCGGGTACCTGAAGGAACACAAGATCGACCCGATGCGCGTGGTGTACGCGTCGTCGCAGATCGAGACGCTGACCCCCGTCGACCGCGGGATCAAGCTCGCGAAGCGCCAGGCCCGCGGCAAGGAGGATGACGCCGCCAAGGCCGCCCGCTCGAAGAAGCCGCGCTCGGGCCGCCCGGTGACCTCACAGCTCGTGACCCGCGCCGTCGCCGGCGAGGCGCTCACGGGCCCGCAGAAGACGCGCATCCTCCGCGCGGTGGGCCGCATCGCCGAGCAGAAGAAGCTCGGCGAGGTCGCCCTGACCAACCTGTTCTGATCGCCTACGCGAGCACCGGGAGCGCACGTCGCTGAAGTGACGGGCTCCCGGTCTCTGCGGCGAGGGCTTCGAGCTCCGCGACGCGCTTCGCCTGGTGTGCCGGGTCGACGGCGTGCTGTCGCGTTGCGCCTTCTTTCACCGGGACGTGGCTCATGGCGAGCTCGGTGAGGGCGGTGATGGTGAGGCTGGGGTTCACGCCGAGGTTGGCGGGCACCATGGAGCCGTCGCACACGTAGAGCCCGGGGTGGCCGTACACCTCGTTGCGTTCGTTGATGACGCCCTCAGCGGGGGACGCGCCGATGGCGGCGCCGCCGAGGATGTGTGCGGTGGTGGGGGTGTCGAAGAGCACCTCGGGGATGGACGAGTACGCGACGCCGTCGACCTTCTGCGCGAAGGCGCGGGCGAAGGCGTTGGCGAGGGGGATGTACGAGGGGTTGGGCTCGCCGGCGCCGCGGTCGGTGTCGAGCGCGCGGCGCCAGAGCGTGCGCCACGTGCGACGGAGCCGGAGCGAGATGGAGTTGTCGAGCGTCTGCATGACGAGCAGGAAGACGCCGCGCCGCGCCTTGCCGAAAGGCCAGAGGCTCTTCGCGAAGGTGATGGGGCGCCGCGCGATGCCGCCGAGCCAGCGCCACCAGCGGGGGGCGCCGACGCCTCCGTCGGTGAGGGGCGTCGTGAGGGGGTAGAGCGCGTCGCTGCCGTCGCTGTAGCGCACCACCTCCACGTGGGTCTTGTCGTCGGGGTGCACCGACGAGGTGATGGCGATGCCGCGCGACCACGACTCCTGACGCGGCGCCGCGGTGACGCCGAGGATGGCCTCGCTGTTGGTGCGCACGATGCGCCCGAGGGCCTCGGAGACCGAGGGGAGTGAGCCGCGGTCACGGCTCTCCAGCAGGAGCTTCACGGTGCCGAGGACGCCCGCGGAGAGGACGACGCGCTCGGCGGTGGTGACCTGTCGGTCGCGGAAGATCCACGCGCCGCTGCGCTCGTGGGTGACCGCGTAGCCGCCGCCGGGGAGGGCGCGCACGTCGGTGACGGTGCGCATCGGGGTGACGGTCGCGCCGAGCTTCTCGGCGAAGTAGAGGTAGTTGCGGTCGAGGGTGTTCTTGGCGCCGAAGCGGCAGCCCACCATGCAGCCGCCGCAGTGGTTGCAGCCGGTGCGCGCGGGGCCGGCGCCGTTGAAGTAGGGGTCGGGGGCGGTGACGCCGGCGGCGCCGAAGTACACGCCGACGGGGGTGGTGACGTAGCTGTCGCCGCGCCCGAGCTCCTTGGCGACGTCGCGGAGCACGCGGTCGGGCTCGCCTTCGAAGGCGTTCTGCGTGACGCCGAGCATGAACTGGGCGACGCGGTAGTGGGGCATGAGGGCGGCCTTCCAGTCGGCCATGGCGCTCCACTGCGGCGACTGGAAGAAGGCGTCGGGCGGGATGTAGAGGGTGTTGGCGTAGACGAGCGATCCGCCGCCGACGCCGGAGCCCGAGAGGACGAAGACGTCGGAGAGGAAGGTGAGGCGCAGGATGCCGAAGCATTTCGCGACGGGGATCCAGAGGGCGCGGCGGATGTCCCAGTTGGTGGCGGGGAAATCGCGCTGCGTCCAGCGCCTGCCGCGCTCGAGGACGGCGACGCGGTAGCCCTTCTCCGCGAGGCGGAGCGCGGAGACCGAGCCGCCGAAGCCCGAGCCGACGACGAGGACATCGTGATCGAAGCGCTGCGCCATGGCGGCGAGTGTCGCACAGGAGAGGGCGCGGAGTGCGAGGCGTGAGAAGCGGGTTGACGGGGCGCGCGAGGGGGAAGGATGCTCCCGGGCGTCGTGCGCATCCGCAGCCTGAGGATGGAGAACTTTCGAGGCTTCGAGGACGAGACGATCGACCTCGACCGCCCGCTCACGGTGCTCGTCGGGGGGAACGGCGCGGGGAAGTCGAGCGTGCTGGACGCGGTCGTTTACATCCTCTCTGAGGTGCTGAGACACTTTCAGTACGGACAGGAGTGGGACCTCTTGCGATTGCTGCACGAGGACATTCGCATGGGCGCTGAGGACACCAGATTGCTCGCAAGGCTGACGCACGAAGGCCACGACGCTGAGTGGTCGATAGATCGTCCGCGCGATACCAGGCGCTGGACCGTGCCGCAGTCGCTGGAATCGCTCAAGTGGCGTGGCACACGGTTGAGACTCGCTGTGGTCTACGGAGCCACCCGATCCGTCGCTCGGTCGGAAACGGCGTTCCAATCGGGCGAACGGACCGAAAATCACCCCTACGAAGAACTTTTCCAGGACTGGATCTCCGCGCCTCGCACGGGATTTTCCTCTTTCTTTAGGTGGTTCAAGGCCCGCGAAGACGTTGAGAACGAGGAAAAAGTGGCTCGCGAGGAGCTTACCTTCCAGGACCCCCAACTCGATGCGGTGCGTCGCGCTGTTACTTCGATGATCCCAGGGTTTTCGGGCCTTCGCGTACAGCGTGCGCCCCTCCATCTGATGGTGCGCAAGGGAGGGGTCGCACTCTACATCGATCAACTCTCGGAGGGAGAGCGCAACCACCTCGTGATGGTTGCCGACCTTGCGCGTCGCCTCGCGATCACCAACCCCGACATGGCGGATGCGCTTCTTGGCGAGGCGATCGTCCTCATCGACGAGATCGAGCTCCACCTGCACCCGGCGTGGCAGCGGCGCGTGCTCCCGTCGCTGCGCCGCACCTTCCCCAACTGCCAGTTCGTCGTCACGACGCACTCGCCGCAGGTGATCAGCGAGGTGCCCAACGATGCCGTGGTGCTCTTGCAGGACTTCAAGTTCTCCCCGCCGCCGACGCCGACGAGCGGGCGCGACAGCAACGCGATCCTCGAGCAGGTGATGGGCGTGCCCGAGCGCCCAGAGGAGGTGGCCCGCGCCTTCGACGAGGTGCGTGACCTCATCGACGACGAGCGCTTCGAGGAGGCTCGTGCCCGCCTCGAAGCGCTCCGCGAGCGGGTGACGGAGCACGACGGCGAGTGGCTCCAGCTGAGCACCCGCGTGCATGTGCTGGAGCACTTTGATGCGCCTGATCACCAAGGGGCCTGAGCCCGCTGAGCTCCGACGGTACCGCGCGGTGCCCGGCGCCACCTACGACGGCGCCGACTTCACGCCCGTGAAAGACGCTGTCCGCGCAGCGCTCCTGCGCGACCAGGGTGGCCTCTGCTGCTACTGTTCACGGCGCATCTCCGCCGAGATTCGTCCCATCGCCCCGGGGCCGGATGCTCCGAGAGAGCCGTGGATGAAGGTGGAGCACTGGCTCCCCCAGGAGTGCCACCCCCGAGAGGCCCTCCTCTGGAGCAATCTCCTCGGCGCTTGTTGGGGCTCGATGGGGAAGCGCCGCAGTGAACAGCACTGTGACACGCGCAAGGCGATGACCGAGATCGCCCTCGACCCGAAGAACCAGGCGCACATCGAGACCCTCGCCCTGCGCTCGGACGGCACGCTGCGCTCATCCAACGCGCGCTTCCAGCGTGAGATCGACGATGTGCTTGGGCTCAACCTCGACGCGCTCAAGCAGGAGCGGAAGCGTGCGTTGGATGAGATGCTCGACCTGCTTTGCGCGAAGCACCCCAACGGCATCCCGCGGGAGGCGATGCGCCGCCACGCTGACGCCCAGGAGACCCCGCGCGACGGCGCCCTGCCGCCTCACTGCGGCGTGGTGCGCCTCTACTTGCGCAAACGGTTCCGCGGCCGGCCATAGACCCCCACATCCCGCTTCTCGCCGCCCGCGGGTTCGCAGTAGCTTCGCCGCCCCGCGATGAGCCCGCCCGACCCTCCTGTCCCCTCGCTCGACGACCCCTTCGCGCCCGTGGCCCCCGCCGCCGCGGCGCCCGACGCGTACGCCGCGACGCTGCTGGAGGCCGCCGCCCTGCGCGAGCGCCCCTACACCAGCATGGGCGTCGCGCCCGTCACCCGGCAGCACGCCAAAGACCGCATGACGGTCTGGGAGCGCATCCGCGTGCTCACCCCGGAGGAGCCCTGCGTGCTCTTCCAGAACTGGGGGCCCAACCTCGACGGCGCCTCGCTCGTCACCGCCGTCCTGCGCATGGGTGACCGCGACGTCGCGTGCTACGGCCACGACTTCACCATCCGCGCCGGCTCGATGGACGCCACCAACGGCCGCAAGCTCGCGCGCCTCTTCACCATGGCCGCCGAGCGGGGCATGCCCGTCATCGGCATGAACGACTCCGCCGGCGCGTACGTCCCCGCGGGGGTCGGCGGCCTCGATGGCTACGCCGAGGCCTTCACCGCGCTCCGCCGCATCAGCGGGGTGGTGCCGAGCATCATGTGCATGTTCGGCTTCAACGCGGGCGGCGGGAGCTACCTCCCGCGCCAGGGGAGCTTCGTCATCCAGCCCGGCGACACCTTCTTCGGCCTCACGGGCCCGGGCGTGGTGAAGTCGGTGCTCGGCGAGGACGTCACCCCCGACGACCTCGGCGGCCCGAAGGTGCACAGCGCGTCGGGCGTCGTCGACCTCGCCGTCCCCGACGAGGTGGGCGCGCTCCGCACCGCGTCGCGTCTGCTCTCGTACCTCCCCTCCAACAACCGCTCGCTCGCGCCCTACCAGCCCACCAGCGACCCCCTCGACCGGGCCACCCCCGAGCTCGACACGCTGCTGCGCAAGGCGTTTACGTCACCCACGGGCTTCAACACCCCGGTGGACGTGCGCATCGTCATCCAGGCCCTCTGCGACCACGGCGAGAGCTTCGAGGTGCAGCCCACGCGCGCGCAGAACACCGTCACCGCCTTCGGGCGCATCGGCGGCCACGTCGTCGGCTTCGTCGCCAACAACAGCGCCGTCGCCTCGGGCCAGATCGACATCCACGCCGCCTACAAGAACGCCCGCTTCATCCGCTTCTGCAACCTCTACAACGTCCCCATCGTGTTCATCGAGGACACGACGGGCTTCCTGCCGGGCCGCGAGCAGGAGAGCCTCGGCATCGTGCAGGCGGGTCGCGCGATGCTCGACGCCATCGTCGACGTGCGGACGCCGCGCATCCTGGTGATCCTCCGCAACGCCTACGGGGGCGCCTACGCGTCCTTCAACAACTACCCCACCGGGGCCGACCTCGTGATCGCGCTGCCCACGACGCGCCTCGCGGTGATGGGCCCGGCGGGCAAGGAGTTCGTCTACAAAGACGACCTGCGGAAGATGCGCGCGGAGGCCGCGAAGATGGGCGGCGACGAGGGCCGGGCGTGGCTCAAGGCCCGCGAGGCCGAGCTCTCCGCCCGCTACGAGCGCGAGCTGATGAACCCCCGCGAGGCCCTCTCCCTCGGCTCGATCTCGTCGCTCGTGATGCCCGACGAGCTGCGGCGCACCCTCGGCCGCAACCTCCACCTCTTCCTTCGCCACTACACGCCCGCGCCCTTCACCGGCGTGCAGCGCGAGTTCCACTGAGCGGTGCGACGATGACTGACTGGTACGCCGAAAACCCCCTCGTCCACGCCGACCGTCGCCTCGCGGGCGCCGCGTCCCCGTGGGTCCGCTCCTTCGCCTGCGACGACGTCGCCGTCCTCATCGTGTGTCGCGGCCCCATCCGCACCGAGGCCCTCGACGTCTTCGCGGAGATGGGCATCACCCGCTGCGGGATCCTCCTCTCCGACAAGGACTCCATCGTCTACGCGCAGGCCCTCGCCCCCGAGCTCCGCCGCGTCGCCCCGGAGCGCGTCCACCGGGTGCGCGACTACACGGGCAGCACCACCGCCGAGCGCGCCGAGCGCGTCGCGGAGATCGTCGCCATCTGCAAGGCCAACGGCTACGGCTACGTCTTCGCGGGCTACGGCTTCATGGCCGAGAGCGCGGATTTCGTCGAGGCGTTGGAGGCCGCCGGCCTGCGCTTCATGGGCCCCTGCTCGCGCACCCAGCGCGCGGCGGGCTCGAAGGACGAGGCGCGCCGCACGGCCCTCGCCCACGGCGTCAGCGTCACCCCCGGCGTCAACGACGTCACCGCCCGCGCGCTCGCGGCGAAGGCTCCGAGCGCCGACGCCCTCGCGCGCCTCGCGGCCTCGCACGGGCTCGCGGTGACGCTCGACGGGCGGTCGCGGGAGGAGGCGCTGGAGGCCGTGCTCCAGGCGTCGTACCGGGCGCGCGTCGACGTGGTGACCCTCGATGAAGTGGGCGCCGAGGCGGCGAAGGCGACGGCGGAGATCCTCGCCGAACGACCCGGCGTGCGGGTGCGCATCAAGGCCATCGGCGGCGGCGGCGGCAAGGGCCAGCGCCTCGTCACCGAGGCCGGGAGCGTCCCCGAGAAGGTGCGCGAGGCGCTCCAAGAGGTGAAGGCCGCGGGCGTCGGCGACAACAAGAACGTCGTGCTGGAGCTCAACATCGAGACCACCCGGCACAACGAGATCCAGATGATCGGCAACGGGCGCTGGTGCGTGACGCTCGGGGGCCGCGACTGCTCGCTCCAGATGCACGAGCAGAAGCTGCTGGAGGTGTCGGTGACGCAGGAGGGCCTCTCGCGCGCCGCGGAGGAGGCGCGGGCGGGGGGGCGGGAGGCGGCGGCCCGCGCGCTCGACGAAGACCTCGCCACGCTCCAGCGCATGGAGGAGGAGGCCGAGCGCTTCGGCGTCGCGGTGGGCCTCGACTCGGCGTCGACCTTCGAGTGCATCGTCGACGGCCCGCACCACTACTTCATGGAGGTGAACACCCGCATCCAGGTGGAGCACCGCGTCTCCGAGCTCTGCTACGGCCTCCGCTTCGCCAACCCCGACGACGCGGGCGACGCGTTCGAAGTGCGCTCGGTGGTGGAGTGCATGGCGATCCTCGCGCGCCACGGCGACCGGCTCCCGCGGCCGACGCGCGTGCGGCGCGAGGGGGCGGCGGCGGAGGCCCGGCTCAACGCGACCAACCGCGCGCTCCAGCCCCACGCGGGCGGCCTCATCACCGGGTGGAGCGACCCGATCGAGGGCGAGGTGCGCGACGACCAGGGCATCTGCGTCAAGAACCCCGACACCGGCCTCTTCGTCCACTATCGCCTCGCGGGCGCCTACGACAGCAACATCGCGCTGCTGGTCACGACGGGCGGCGACCGGGCGGCCTCCTACGCGCGCCTCGCCGAGGTGCTCCGCCGCACGCGCCTCCGCGGCTACGACCTCGCGACCAACCTCGAATTCCACCACGGGCTGGTGGCGTGGTTCGCGGCGCGGGACGTTCACGCGAAGCCGACGACGAAGTTCGTGGTGCCGTACCTCACGCAGGTGGGGCTCTTGAAGGAGGAGGCGTCGCGGCTCGACCTCAACGCGGCGTGGGCGCGGCTCGCGAAGGCCCGCGAGAAGGCCCAGGCGACGCGCGAGGGGGCGGCCGCGGTGCGCGACGTGCTCGCGGTGAAGGAGACGCTCGTGCGGCGCGCGATCGAGCGCCTCTTCGACGAGCCCCACCGCCTCTCCGCGTGGCTCAGCCAGGAGCGGCAGAGCTTCGCGCTCCGCGACGGGAAGCTGGTGTGGCTGCGCAACCCGGTGGCCGTCCTCGCGGACACCTACCACCTCCTCGACATGGACTGGCGCCGCGAGATGCCCGCCGCCCAGGTGATCTGGCAGCACGACCACGAGCTCATCCAGCGGGCGCTGGGCTTCTACGCGCGCCTCGCCGAGCGCACGGGTCCGATCGCGTGGAGCGACCTCGCAACAGCCCTCGCGTCGGCGGAGCCCGTCGGGGGCCTCGACGCGGCCACGTGGGCGAAGGTGCGCTCGGCCCACGCGGGCTTCCAGGCGGGCGTCGAGCTGCTCGGGTTCGCGGCGCTGGTGGGGCTGCGCGCGGGCTTCTACGACACGACGGTCAACGACGACCTGACGATCCACATCGCGCCGCGGCTGCTCGACGGGGCGCTGCAGGCGCGGATGGCGCGGGTGCTGGTGCCGCCGCCGGCGACGAAGGCCGACGAGATCGTCGCCGAGGTGGGCGGGATGTTCTACACGCAGGAGTCGCCCGACCGACCGGCCTTCGTGAAGGTGGGTGACCACTTCGTGAAGGGGCAGACGCTGTACATCGTCGAGGTGATGAAGATGTTCAACCGCGTGCTGGCGCCCTTCGCGGGCAGGGTCGACGCGGTGCTGGTGGAGGGCGCGGGGACGATCGTGCAGAAGGGGCAGACGCTGTTCAAGGTGACGCCCGACGAGCGCGTGGTGGAGGTCGACCACGCCGCGGTGGAGGCGGAGCGCAAGGCAGCGCTGGAGGTGTACCTCTCGTCCCTTACGTAGCGGCCCGCTCGGCCCACGCCTGCGCGAGGAAATCGCACAGCTCGTGGTCGAGGCGCGACGGCTTGATGCGCCACTCCAGGATCGACGTCGCCTCCACCAGCCGCGACCCCGCGAGCTCGTGGGCGAGCATGTCGGCGTCGCTGAAGGGGTGGATCGGGTCGCGCGCGTGGCCGATGACCAGCGCCGGGTGCTTGAGCCGCTTGCGCTCGGTGGCGGGGGGGGCGACGCGGCCGAAGGTGATCCCGTCGAGGATCGCCAGCGAGGTCTCCGGGTCGCGGCGCACGAAGTCGATCATCAGGTCGACCATGAAGAGGGTGCGCGGGATGAGGCGGGTGACGGCCGCGAGGAGGTTCATCCCGCGGCGGTTGATGCGGATGGCGAAGGCGAGGGGGACGAAGAGCGCCCCCGCGCCGGCGAGGCCGTTCTCGAGGACGGGCATCTCGATGAGGAGGGCGCGCACGCGGTCGGGCGCGGCCACCGCCACCTCCAGGGAGATGTTGGCCCCGAGCGAGGTGCCGCCCACCACCGCCTGCGGGATGTTCAGGTGATCGAGCAGGGCGATCACGTCCTGACCGTAGAGCGTCATGGAGTGGGCGGTCATGTCGCGCACCACCCCCGAGTCGCCGTGGCCCAGCATGTCGACCGTGAGCACGCGGTACCCCCGCGCCACGAGCTCCGGCGCCAGCTTCACGAACATCCGCCCGTCCATGAGCAGCCCGTGGAGGAGCACCACCACCCGCGGCCCGGAGCCGTACTCCCGCCACGCGATGCGCCGACCGTTGTGTTCGAAGTGTTGCGAGGGAGGGGGCTTCGCCATCGGCGCCGAGCGTACGACAGGGCGGCGGCGGTCGACGAGATTCTGATGCGGGTTCAGCCCCCGTCGAGGATGTCTCGCGGGACGTCACCCGCGTCGAAGACGTCCGCGTCGCGCGGTACGTCCGCCGCGTCCGCGTCGCGCGGCACGTCGGCCACGTCGGCGTCGAGCGTGTCCCGTGGCACGTCGGCGAGGTCGGCGGTCACGTCGGCGCGGTCGATCGGGGTGTCGGTCGCCACGTCGATCGCCGCGTCGACGCCGCCGTCCGTGGTGGTGCGGCACACCCCGAGGGTGCACGTCTGCCCGGCGACGCAGGGCCGCCCGCAGGCGCCGCAGTGGGCGGCGTTCGTCAGGAGGTTGACGCAGATGGCGCTGGCCCCCGTCCCGCAGAGCGTCTGACCGGCGGGGCAGGCGCACGCGCCCGCGACGCACGACGCGCCGCCGACGCACGCGCGCCCGCAGATGCCGCAGTGCGTGGCGCTCGTGGCGAGGGCGACCTCGCAGCCGTTGTTCGCGTTGCCGTCGCAGTTGCCGAAGCCCGCCGCGCACGTCCCCGGGCGGCACGCCCCGAGCTCACAGGTGGCCGACGCGTTGGCGAACGTGCAGGGGTTCGCGCAGCGCCCGCAGTGCGTGACGCTGGTCGCGAAATCCACCTCGCAGCCGTTGCCGAGGTTGCTGTCGCAGTTGCCATAGCCCGCGGTGCAGGCGATGGAGGCGCAGACGCCGCCCACACACGCGGGGGAGCCGTTGGTGGCGTTGCACGCGCGGCCGCAGCCGCCGCAGTGAAGGGTGCTGGTGTTGGTGTTCTCCTCGCAGCCGTCACCCATGGTGCCGTTGCAGTCGGCGAGGGGGGCGGCGCAGGTGACGCCCACGGTGCAGACGCCCGCCACGCACGTCGCCGAGCGGCCCGCCGGGGCCGTGCAGCGCGTCGGGCAGGCGCCGCAGTGGGTGGGGTCGGCGGCGAGGTTGGTCTCGCAGCCGTCGGCGGCCACGCCGTTGCAGTCGGCGAAGCCCACGACGCACGCCCCGAGGGCGCAGGCGCCGTCGATGCAGCGCGCGGCGGCGTTGGGGAAGCGGCAGCGGTTGCTGCACGCGCCGCAGTTGATGGCGTCGGTGGCGAGGTTGGCCTCGCAGCCCGCGGCGGCGGAGCAGTCGCCGTAGCCCGGCGCGCAGGCGACCTGCACGCAGCGCCCGGTGAAGCACACGCTGATGGCGTTGGGGCTGGCCGAGGCGCAGCTGTTGTTGCAGCCGCCGCAGTGGGTGTTGCTGGTGGCGAAATCGACGCACGACTCCCCGCACGCGCTGAGGCCCGCCGGGCAGCGGCACGCTCCACCCGCGCACACCTGGCCCTCCACGCACGGGGCCCCGCAGGTGCCACAGTTGGCGGGGTCGTTGGTGAGGTTGACACAGCCAGCGCCCAGGCAAAACGACTGCCCGGTGATGGCGCACGCGCACGCCCCCAGCGCGCAGGTCTGGCCGCCGCCGCACGTCATCCCGCACGTGCCGCAGTTGAGCGTGTCGGTCATGAGGTTGGTGCACCCGACGCCCGCGCAGAAGGTCTGCCCGGTGATCGCGCACTGGCACATCCCCATGCGACACACCTCGCCCGCGTTGCAGGCGCGGTCGCAGGCGCCGCAGTGCTCGCTGTTCTGCTGCACGTTGACGCAGCCGGCGCTCGGGCAGAAGGTGAGGCTGGCGGTGGGGCAGGTCGCGGCCTCGGGGGCGTCCATCGCGACGTCCGGCGGCGCGTCCTGCGGGGGGACGACGACGATGTCCTCGGGCGCGTCGGTCGCGGCGTCGGGGCACGCGGCGGCGCAGCGGTTGTTGCACAGCACCTGACCGGCGGGGCACGCGGCGCAGGTGGCGGTGTCGAGCGCGTCGCTGGTGCACGCGAGGCCCGCGCCGCAGCCCGTCACGCCGCTGTCCTCGCCCGGACGACAGCAGCGCTCACCGGCGCGACCGCAGGGGCCGCGGGGCGGGGCTTCGAGCGACGGCGCGCAGGCCGTGAGGGCCGTCAGGAGCGCGACCCCGAGGAGGGACCAGACGGTGGGGCGGGCGGTCATCAGCGGCACCTGCATCTCAGAAGCGAAGGAGGAGCGTGGCCCCGGAAGTGCCGGCGCCGAACATCGGAGACACGCGCACCGCGCTCGCCCGCCGCGACGACGTCGGCAGCGCGAGGAGCACCGCGCCGGCGCCCACGAGCGCGAGGCTCGCGACGCCGAAGCCGAGGTACATCCCCTCGGCGGTCGCGTGGGCGTCGCAGAGCGAACGGGCGGCCGTCGCGCTGGCGTTGCCCGTGTCGGCCTGCGCCCGCGCGCACACCGCGTCGGTGGAGAGGCTGCGGTCGAAGTTGACGGCGTCCTGGTAGCGCTGCCAGCCCGCGCCGTTGTCTCCCGTGGCGCCGCTCCCCTCGTCGGCCAGGCTCGACGCCCGCGCGAACGACACCAGCGCCACCACACCCGACACGACCCCGGCGCCCACGAGCGCCGCCCCCGTGATGCGCAGCGGCGTGAAGAACGGCGCGGGCGGCGGTGGCGGCGGCGGCGGCGGGGGCGGTGGTGGGGGAGGAGGCGGCGGTGTTGGCGACGCAGGGACGGCCGCGGAGAGCGCAGGGAGCTCCACCACGAGGCGCTCGCTGCCGCCCGCGGTGAGGGTCAGGGAGCGGCGGAAGGGCGCGCGGTCGGGGGCCGAGGCGTCGACGGTGACGGCGCCGGGGAGGAGCGAGAAGGTGGTGTTCCAGGCGGCGGCGGGGACGGTCTGGTCGCCGACGTGGATGAGGAGCCCGTCGGGGATGGGCGTCGCGATGCGGAGCTCGAGGCGGGCGAGCTGCGGGGCCACGCGGTCGCGCACGGCGGCGCAGTCACGCAGCACCCGCTCGCGGTGGCGGAGACCCGTCTGTGCGGTGGCCTCGTCGATGCAGCGCGACGCCATCGCCTCGGCCTCGACGAGGTGCGCGGCGCCGCCGGGGGCGCGCGCGAGGGCCGCGTGCTCGTCGGCGAGGAAGAGCCGCAGCGCGGGGGTCATCTGCGCCTGCCCGGCCTCTGTCGCGATGCGCAGCGCGGCGGCGTGGTCGCCGCGGGTGCTGAGTTCGAACGCGCGCTCCAGGGTGGCCTGCCACTGGCGCCGCTCCGTCGGCGAGAGCTGCGCGGAGGCCGCGGTCGACCCAAGGAGGGTCGCGGCGGCGAGCGCGAACGGGAGGGGGCGCATGCGGCGAGTCTACTGCTCCCAGGGCCGGACGCGCGCGCTGTTGTTGCGGCGGATGCGCGGGCGACGACCACCGCGCGGCGCCTCGTCGACCGCCGCGGTGAGCGGTGCGGCGGACGCATCGACGGCGACGGCGGGCGTGGGCACGGGGGCAGCGGGCGTGGGCGTGGGCGTGGGCGTGGGCGTGGGCGTGGGCGTGGGCGTGGGCGTGGGCGTGGGGGCCGTCAGCGACGCCACCGGCGCGGCGGGGCGCGGCGGCGCGGCGGTGGGAGCCGACATGCGGACCCCGACGATGGCGACGACGGCCCCGAGGGCGACGAGGCCCAGCGCCGAGGCCCACACGCGCAGCGGACGGGGCGTCGGCGCGGTGGGAGACGGCGACGTGGAGGGCGAGGTGGTGTGGACGGGCTCGGAGGTCGTGGCGACTTCGCCGGTGCGTCGTGCGGGCTCGGAGGCCACGGTGGAGACGCGCTCGGGGACGTTGGCTTCGAGCGCGTCGAGGAGCTCGCCCGCGTTGGCGAAGCGGTCGGCGGGGAGCAGTGCGACGGCGCGCGTGAGGACGGGCTCCCAGGCGCCCACGTCGACGCCGAAGCGGGCCGGCGTCGGGCGCGTGGGCGACATCACGCGGATCTGGAGTTCCATCTTGTCGGTGGCCTTGTAGGGGGAGGCGTCGACGAGGAGCTCGGTGAGCATGAGCCCGAGCGCGTGCACGTCCGTCCAGGGGCCGGTGCGCGTCCCGCTGCACTGCTCGGGGGAGGCGTAGCGCGGCGAGAAGGCCGGCATCGCCGAGGTGGTGCGCGTGTGCCCGCTGGCCGGCCCGTCACTCTCGTCGACCATCTTCGCGAGGCCGAAATCAAGCAGCCGGAGCGACAGGTTGGGCGGGCGCCCCGCGCTGCGCGGACCCGACGCCGACGTGACCGAGAGGTCGACCCGCGGGAGCATGAGGTTGCCGGGCTTGAGGTCGCGGTGGACGATGCCGCGCTCGTGGGCGAGGGCCACCGCTTCGAGCACCGGACGCATGAGGGTCAGCACCTCGCGGGGCGACCGGCCGCCGCTCCCCCGGCGCGCGCTGAGGTGCTGCGAGAGGGTCTCTCCGTCGATCCATTCGAGCACCATCCACGGCGCCCGCTGACCCTCGGGGAGGGCGATCACCCCGAAGTCCGACACCCGCACGATGCACGGGTGCTGGAGCTGCGAGATGATCCGCGCCTCCTCCACAAACTGCTGCACGAAGCCCGCGTGCATCCGGCGCGGGAGCGTCTCGGGGATCTTCAGCACCTTCAGCGCGATGGGCGAGCCGAGGACCGTGTGCCGCCCGCGGTACACCACCCCGAAGCCGCCCGCGGCGACGACGGCTTCGATGACGTACTTGTTCTCCAGTGCCAGGCCGACGAGGCCAAAGACATCTTCCATGCGGGGCGGTTGATGAGACGGGATCTATGCCCTGACGTCAAGCGCGCGGCGGCGCGGGCCGTGGTTTCCGCAGCGCGTCATTCGTGGAAGGCGGCGAGGTCGAGCGCTCGGGCCTTGCGGGCGCGTCGACGGCTGAGCTCCACGCCCACCGCGTCGAGCCCCGCCTCGTTGGCCACGGCGAGCGCCGTCCCGACGCCGCAGAAGGGGTCGACCACGGTGTGACACAGCGTGTGTTCACGAATGAAGCGGACGGCGATGCGGGCGGCGTCGAGGCCCATCGCGCGGCTCCAGGTCATCGGGCCGAGGTCGGGCAGCACGTCGCCGGTCGCGCGGGAGAGGTCGGGGACGACTGTCCGCGAGAAGCACAGCAGGTGGGCGTAGCCGGGGCGGCCCGGCGTCGGCGTCCCCGCAGGACGGCGGCACACCACCTTGTGCCACAGGAGCGCGTGGCCCGTCTCCTCCGCGGCCCGTTGGACGAGGTACGCCTTGTCGATCCAGCGCCGCTCGACCTTGATGTCGGTCTGGTAGAAGACCGCCACCGCGTCGTCGGGGGTCTTCTCCAGCACGAGCCGCGCGGCGTCGATGAACCACTGGCGCCACACCGCGAAGGTCATGGGCGAGAGCTCCGACACATCGGGGAGCGAGGTGAACACGCTGCACCCTTCGAGCGTCGGGCGGGCCGCGAGCCAGGCGAGGGCGTCTTCACAGTGGACGGTGCGGGCGGGCATCGGCGGCGCCGTGAGGGTAGTCCATCCGCGCGCGATCATGCGAGAGTCACCGCCCCCAATGCCGACGCGAACGCCCGCCGACCGGATGCTCGAACGCGCGCTCCTCGCCAACCTCGCGGTCCACGCGCTCGCGATGCTCTCGATGGCCGCGGTGCTGCTCCCGATGCTCCCCGGCGGCCCGACGCTCGACCCGCTCGAACGCGCGCGGGCCATCACGGCGGCTCCCTGGGCGCTGCGCCTGGGGTGGGTGCCGTGGCAGCTCTGCGCGCTCGTCGACGTGCTCATGGGCGTCGCGATGGTGCGGACGACGTGGCTCCCGCGGGCGATCACCATCCCGACGCTGGCGGTGACGCTGGCCGCGGTGGTGCCCGACCAGTGGGGCGAGACGCGGTGGCAGACGACGCTCCTCACGCTGGCCGCCGAGGCCGTTCGAACGGGCGACGCGACGACCTTCGCGGCGCACGAAGCGGAGGCGTTTCGCGCCACCGCGGCCTTCGGGGCGACGCTCTACACGGTGGGCGCGCTCGGGTGGACCGCGGCCTTTGCGCGCGGCGGGGCGTGGTCGCGCGCGCTCACGTGGCTCTCGGTGCCGACGTGGGCGGTGCTGGGCGCGGTGTCGGTCGCGCCGCTGCTGCCCCCCGCGTGGCGCCCGCCGGCGCCCGTGATCGGTGCGGGCAACGCGCTGGGCTTCGTGCTGCTGGAGGTGTGGCTCTGGTGCGTGGCGGAGGCGGTGCTGCGGCGGGTGCGGCCCGACACGGCGGCGGGCCGTCACGCGCCCTGGCGCTACCCCGAGCGCGGCGTGGTGGGCGCGCTGTGGGACTTCGCGGCCAACAGCCGGGTGGTGGAGGCCCTCATCGAACCGTTGCCCGTCCCGTCGATGGTGAGCGACATCGCGGAGGTGGTGTACGTCAACCACGTGGTGGAGGCCGAGCGGCTGCTCCCGCTCGTCCCCGCGGGGCTCGAGTTGCAACGGCTGGGGCCCGACGGGCGCTACGCCCTCTTCACCTGGCTCAGCTTCCGCCACGGGAACTTCGGCTTCGAGTTTCTCGGGCCGCTGCGCAAGGTGCTGCCGTCGCCGGTGCAGACCAACTGGCGCATCCACGTGCTCGACCCGCGCACCGGCGTGCGGGGCATTCACTTCGTCACCAACGCGATCGATCGGGCGCCGCCCGCCCTCGCCGCTCGGCTCACGACGGAGGGGATGCCGATGCACGTGCTCCGCGCCGCGGTGCTGACGCGCGACGCGGATGGCCACGTCACCCTCGCGCTCGACCCCGGCGAAGGGAGCGGACCTGACGGGCGATGCGCGCTGAAGCCCGGGGACGTGCCTGCGCTCGATGGCGCGTGGGGGCAGTGCTGGGCCGACTGGCGGGCGTTTCTCGACTACTGCGTGCCGCAGGATCGGGCCATGTCCACCGAGCCGTGGCTCGACCGGGTGACGCGGCACGAGATCGAGCTGGGCATCGATCCCGCGCGGTGCGAGCCGCTGGTGGGGGAGGTGTCGTCGCGGCGCGCGGCGGCCTACGTGGGCGACGCGAAGGCCCTGTGCTTCCGCGTCCCGGCGGTGCGCTTCCGCTACGCGGTGGAGCGCCACGACCGGCTGGGGAAGTGAACGGTTACGCCGTCACGAGGGCGATGGGCTGGCCGTCGGGGACGTGGTTCATCGAGACGGAGTTGATGCAGTAGCGCAGCCCGGTGGGGGCGGGGCCGTCGGGGAAGACGTGCCCGAGGTGACCGTCGCAGCGCCCGCACAGCACCTCCGTGCGAACCATCCCGTAGGTGCGATCGACCCGCTCGGTGAGGGCGTCGGCCGCGACGGGGCGCGTGAACGACGGCCACCCGGTGCCCGACTCGAACTTCTCGCCCGAGCGAAACAGCGGGTTGCCGCAGCCCGCGCAGACGTAGGTGCCGGGCTCCTTGGTGGCGACGAAGCAGCCCACCCAGGGGCGCTCGGTGCCGTGGTGGCGGAGGACGGCGTAGGCCTCGGGGCTCAGGCGCTTCTGCCACTCTTTGTCGGAGAGGATGAGCTTGTCGACCATGGCGGTGTGACCTCGTACGGTGTGATGCTCTGAGGGGACGATCGGAGGCTACGCCGCGGCGGGCGGTCCGGTCACGGTGGATGCGCTTGAGGCCCGCGCGGCGAGCGGCGACACTCCCCCGCGCGATGGCCACCCCGAAGAAGACTGCCGCACCGCTGGAGGACCGCGAACACTTCGAAGCGCGCGACCGCGGGCACTGGCGCGCCTGGCTGGCGGCGCACCACGCGGACCGCGACGGGGTCTGGGTGGTGACGTACAAGAAGTCCACCGGGCGGCCGACGCTCACGTACGACGAGCTCGTGGAGGAGGCCCTGTGCTTCGGG
>JBILLV010000374.1:0-8606 GCA_044375895.1 Polyangiales bacterium
CGGTGTCGTCAGCGTGGGCGGACGACGCCGCGAGCACGAGCGCGAGGGCGCTCGGGAGCGTTCTGCGGAGGTTCATCGGTGGCTGCGGAGGTCTTCAGGGGGCGGAGGGGGTGCCGAGTTGCTGGGGGGGCGCGGCACGCGGATGGGCGGGCGGACAGGGTTCGGTCGCGCCACCGCGCCCCGCGCAGGGACGAGGTTGGCGATCACGCGGAGCGAGGGCTCGTCCGAGGGGACGGCGCGGATCACAAAGGGCTCGAAGCCCTGCATCCGCACCTCGAGCTGCCGCACCCGGATGCGCACGGCGTTGTTGTCCACCACGAGCGTGAGCGGCGTGGCGCCGAGGAGCGCGGTCCCCTCGTACACCTGCGATCCCTCGACCGACGAGTCGATCACGAGGCGGTACTCGCGGAGGTCGCTGGGCGGCACGACGGGCGGCGTCGGCGAGGCGACAGGGGGCGTCGGAGGGGCCGCGATTGGAGGGGTCGGGACGGGCGGTGAGGTCGTCGGCATGCCGCGCAGAAAGACCACCGCCAGGCAGGCGACCACGACCGCGGCGGCGATGACCACCACCGCGTTGCGCGAGACCCCGGGCGCAGGCGCAGCCGGCTGAGGCCCGGTGGGGACGGGTGCGGCAGCGGGCGCTTGGGGAGCGACAACCATCGGAGCCACGGCGGCGCCGCGCGCCCACGACTGCGAACCCGTCGAGTCCGCCGGGAGCGGCGGCGGCACCGCGAGCAGCGCGCCCGAGCCCGTGGAGAACGTCCCCGAAGGCGAGGCGTTCGCCGGGACGAGACCCAGCGCGACCTCACACTCCTTCAGCCCACGGAGGAAGTCCTCCATCGTTGAGGGGCGGCCGTTGGGGTCCTTCTCCAGGCAGCGGCGGACGAAGGTCTCCAGCGGGGCGGGCACGTCGATGGCGGGGTTGCGCTCGCGCATCGGCGGCACCGGGAGCTGGAGGTGCGCCATCAGCGTGTGGACGGAGTTCTCGTTCTCGAAGGGCGTGCGGCCGCAGAGGCAGTGATAGAGGATGATCCCGAGCGAGTAGACGTCCGTGCGGTGGTCGACCTTGCCGTGCGCGATCTGCTCGGGGGACATGTACCGCGGCGAGCCCAGGAAGGTGCCCTCCTTGGTGAGCTCCTCGGAGTCGTCCGCGAGCACCTTCACGAGGCCGAAATCGAGGACCTTCACGATCTCGGTCCCGTCGTTCTCGGGGACCATCATGATGTTGGAGGGCTTGAGGTCGCGGTGGACCACGCCCTGCCGGTGCGCCTCGCGGAGCCCCTTCGCGATCTGCCGGACGAGCCCGATCGCCTCGGTGGAGGGCAGCGCGCCGAGCGCACGCAGCCGACGATGCAGCGTCTCGCCGACGAGAAACTCCATCGCCATGAAGTACGACTCGTCTTCGAGGCCCTCGATGCGACCGTAGTCGAAGACGGTCACGATGTTGGGGTGCTGGAGCTTCGAAAGAATGCTCGCCTCGAGGAAGAAGCGGCGCTGGAAGGCCGGGTCCTCCTGGCTCGACGTGTACTTGCTGTGGAGCACCTTGATCGCCACCGCGCGGCCGAGCGGCACCTGCTCGCCCCGGTAGATCCGACCCATCCCCCCGTTCGCCAGCACCCCATGCACCTCGAATTTCCCATTGATCGTGGTGCCGACCAGCGGGTCGTGGTCGTGGCGCGGGCGGGCGTCTTGCGCGGATACGCCGGTCATTTCGGGTCTACCCTGTGCGTCCTCTCGGGGCGGCGCCGCACCGCGTGAGGCGAAGCACCACCTGCGACCATACTCCCAACCGCCGTCCCCTGGCGACTCCGCTGACATTCGGAAAGACGGACTTGAAAACGAGAACCGGTCTCACTATCCTCCGGGTTGTGAGTCCCCGTCACTTCCTGTGGGGGCTCCGGGATGGATCGGTGAGCCCCCGATGATCGTGTGCGTGTGTCAGGGCGTCCGTTGCAGCGCGGTTCGGTCGGCGGTTCGTGGCGGCGCGCTCACGGTGGAGGCCGTGGGGGCGGCCTGCGGCGCGGGCACCGACTGCGGGTCGTGTCACGCGATGATCGAAGACCTCGTCGAGGAGGTCACCGAAGGGGAAGGTCTCGTCGTGCGGGACGGCGTCGGTCGTGCGCACCTTTCGGTCAGGCAGAGCGCCGCCTAGGCCATCAAGATCCCTGTTTCCAAGACCGTGACGCCCGGTCGATACTCCGCTCGCGCGGGCTCAGACGAGTCGCCGCGCAGGAGTTCTCCTTCGGTCCCATGGCGCTCTTCGGCAATCGATCCGCATTCCAGAAGGTCCTCAAGGGGGAGTGGAAGAACGAGGAGGAGAAGATGGCCCTCCTCTCCCAGATGCGGGAGGAGAGCGGCGTCAAGGCCATCGACATCCTCCCCCTGCTCTGGACGAGCGACGCGGTGGTGCGGCAGTCGGCCGCGCCGATGTTCATCCAGCGCGTCGACGCGAAGGCCGTCTCCCAGCTCCTGATCGACATGCAGTCGCAGGGGCCGGCGGCGCGCGGCTTCGCGATGCGCGTGATCACCCGCATCCGCCCGGAGATTCTCACGCCCGGCATCGAGGGGCTCATCAAGGACGGCTCGCCGATGCGGCAGCGCCTGGGGTGGGAGGTGGCCCTCGAGCTGCCGCCGGAGGTGCGCGGGACGTACGCCGAGCGCGCGGTGAAGGAGGCGCCGGGGCCGATGCGCGTCCAGGCGCTCAACCGCGTCATCCAGGACAAGGGCGGCCCGATGGCGGCCAAGGCCCTCTTGATGGAGGCCGCGCAGGACGCGGAGGATCGCCTCCGCGAGCGCGCGATGGAGCTCCTGGCGAGCCAGGGGGCGGCGGCCACGGACGACGTCCTCGACCTCATGCTCGACCGCTTCTCCAAGGACAACGCCGCGGTGCGCTCGCACTGCATGACGGTGATCAAGGCCGTCGCGGCGGCGCGCCCGAAGGAGCTCCGGCCGAAGTTCATGAAGATGCTCTCGGAGGGCGACGACCAGATCCGGCGAACCGCGGCGGAGATCCTCCTCACGACGGGCAAGCCCGAGGAGGTGCTGATCGAGATCCTCGAGCACGTCCGCTCGATGCTGGGCTGGCTCCGCACGCGCATCCTCAACACGCTCAAGACCTTCGGCGACGACATCCTCCGGCCCGCGGCCGCGCTCCTCGACCACCAGGACGAGGAGATTCGGATGCAGGCCCTCGTCCTCTGCGAGCACTTCGAAGACCCGCGGCTCATCGGGCCCGTGGTGAAGCTCCTCGACGACCAGGACTGGTGGCTCCGCATCACGGCCTGCGAGACGCTCTCGAAGCTCAAGGACGAGCGCGTGGTGCCGCACCTGGTGAAGGCCCTCGACGACAAGGAGACGCGCTGGGCCGCGATCGACGCGCTCGGGCACATCGGCGGCGAGCAGGCGCTCCGCTCGCTGGTGGGGCTGCTGCAAGACGAGCGTCCCGAGGTGCGGATGGAGGTGCTCCAGGCCTGCTCGCGCTCGAAGGATCCGCGCCTCGGCAAGCTGATGCGCCAGGTGGCCGAGAACGACCCCTCGCAGGAGGTGCGCACGCGCGCCGTCGAGTTTGCCCGCGAGTACGGCGCGATCTCGCCGGAGCTGGAGAAGTCGACGTCGGCGGTGTCGAGCGGCGAGCTCACGCGGCCCATCGACAAGCTCCTGGCGCAGGCGCGGGAGGCCGGCGCGTCGGACATCCAGATCAGCGTGGGCGAGCCGCCGATCTTCCGGCTCCTGGGCAAGGTGACGCGCGCCGACATGCCCCCGCTCAGCGCCGAGGAGACGCGGGCGATGGTGCTCGACATCCTCGACCCGGTGCGCCGCAAGCACTTCGAGGCGGCGGGCGAGGTCGACTTCTGCCACGCGATCCCGGGCGTCGGGCGCTACCGGGCCAACGCCTTCGTCCAGCGCAAGGGGACGTGCTGCGCCTTCCGGTGCATCGCCAACCTCCCGCCCACCTTCGCCGACCTGCGCCTGCCGGGTCAGCTCACCGAGCTGCTCGACTACCACCAGGGCCTGATTCTTGTGTCGGGCCCGGCCGGGGCGGGCAAGAGCACCACGCTCGCGGCGATTATCAACGTCATCAACGAGGTGAAGAGCGACCACGTCATCACCCTCGAAGACCCGATCGAGTTCGTCCACCCGGTGAAGAACTCGCTCGTCAACCAGCGCGAGGTGGGGCGCCACACCACGAGCTTCTCCCGCGCGCTCCGCGGCGCGCTGCGGCAGGACCCGGACGTGATCATGGTGGGCGAGCTCCGC
This sequence comes from Polyangiales bacterium, assembly GCA_044375895.1. GTDB lineage: Bacteria > Myxococcota_A > Polyangia > Polyangiales > CAISKJ01. The sequence continues at coordinate 4,258 of JBILLV010000374.1, forward strand.
GACGTCGACACGATCCGCATGGCCCTCATGGCCGCGGAGACGGGCCACCTGATGATCGGGACGCTCCACACGACGAGCGCGGTGGCGACGGTCGACCGGCTCATCGAGAGCTTCCCCCCCGACGAGCAGCCGCAGGTGCGCATGGGCCTCTCGGAGAGCTTGAAATACGTGGTGTCGCAGTCGCTCGTGCCGCGCGCCGACGGCAAGGGCCGCGTCGCGGTCTACGAGGTGCTCAAGGGGACGATGAACGTCGGCACGCTGATCCGCGACAACAAGACCTTCCAGCTCCCGAGCGTGATGCAGATCTCGCGCTCGGCGGGCATGCAGACGCTCGATCAGAGCCTGGAGGAGCTGCTCGACGCCGGGCTCATCACCGCGGAGACGGCCTTCCTCCGCGCGGACAAGAAGGACGTGTTCGAAGCCCGACTCACGACGGAGGCGCCGGTCGCGTCATGAGCAACCCCAGCAACAAGCCCCCGCTCGGCGCTCGCCCCTTCGCCCCGCGGCCCCCCGGCGGCGGCATCCGCGAGGAGGTCGTCGAGCGCGTCTCGCGGCCCGTGATCCGCGAGGAGATCCCCGTCGAGCGCCCGGGGCGGAGCCACTTCCGCGAGGAGGTCCCGGTCCCGGTCGAGCGGATGCGCGAGGAGATTCCGCAGCACGCGCCGCAACCCGCCGCGCCCCCGCAGCAGGCGGCGCCCTCCGGCGGCGTTCAGCTCACGCAGCAGCTCCTCCAGCAGATCGTCCAGCACGTGAAGTCGCAGGTGGAGCAGCAGGTGCGGAGCGACCTCACCACGCGGGTGCAGGCCGAGGTGCAGGAGCGGGTGGCGTCGCAGGTACAGTCGCTCCAGGCTGAGGTGGAGTCACTGCGCCGCCGCGTCGCCGAGCAGCCCGTGGCACCGCCCCCGAGCGCGCAGGCCCCCTCCCCCGCGCCCGCCGCTGCGCCTGCGCCTGCGGCTGCGACGGAGGCTCCGGTGACGGCGCCGAAGGCCGCTCTCCCCAACACCGCGCCGGGGACGCCGGGCAAGAACCGCATCGACCGCTTCCTCAAGCTGATGAGCGACCGCGGGGCGAGCGACCTTCACCTCTCCGTCGGCCGTCCGCCCATCTTCCGCCTCGGCGGGCGCATGGAGCCGATTCGCTACCGCACGCTCGACGACGGGGACTTCACGGCGCTCCTCCAGCCCATCTCACCGCAGCACCTCTGGGCCGACTACGTCGAGAACGGCGACACCGACTTCGCCTACGACCTCCCTGGGGTGTGCCGCTTCCGTGTGAACGTCTTCAAGCAGCAGCGGGGGATGGGGGCGGTGTTCCGCGTCATCCCGACGAAGCTGATGACGGTGCAGCAGCTCGGGCTCCCGGAGGCCATCCGCAAGGTGGTGGCGATGCGCTCGGGGCTCGTGCTGGTGACCGGGCCGACGGGCTCGGGCAAGTCCACCACGCTCTCGGCCATCATCAACGAGATGAACGAGACGCGCCCGATGCACTTCGTCACCATCGAAGACCCGATCGAGTTTGTGCACCCCAACAAGAAGTCGCTGATGTCGCAGCGCGAGGTGGGCCCCCACTCGAAGAGCTTCTCCACGGCCCTCCGCGCGGCGGTGCGCGAAGACCCGGACGCGATCCTCGTGGGCGAGATGCGCGACCTGGAGACCATCTCGATGGCCCTCAACGCCGCGGAGACGGGCGTGCTGGTGTTCGGGACGCTCCACACCAACTCGGCCGCCAAGACGCTCGACCGCATCATCAACGTCTTCCCCGCCGACAAGCAGCCCGGCGTACGCGGCACGCTCGCGTCGGTCACCAAGTGCGTCGTCGCCCAGCAGCTCCTGCGCAAGAAGGGCGGCGGGCGCGCGGCGGCGGTGGAGATCCTGTTCGCGTCCAACGCGATGTCGTCGATGATCCGCGACGGCAAGACGCACCAGATCTCGGGGCTCATCAAGCTCGGCAAGCGCGAGGGCATGATCGCGATGGACGACGCGCTGAAGAAGCTCGTCGAGGACGACCTCATCGAGCCCACCGCGGGCCTGGAGAAGTCCATCGACAAGGACGATTTCCGCAAGTGGCTGAAGGAGCGCGGGGCCGCCGTCCCGGACGACGAGGCCCACGGCGGCGGTCACTGAGCGGCGGGCACCAGCCCGATCGCGTCGAGCTCGTTCCAGCCGGAGACGCGGCGCGTGTCGAGCACGATGCGCACGGCGCTGACGGTGCGAGCCCCCGCGAGGGTCAGCTCGGCGACGGCGGCCCCGGTCGGCGCGCTGGTGGCGCCGCCCCAGAGGGACGCGGGCGCGCTCGGATCGGAGAGATCGTCGACGCGGATCACGGCGCCCGGGTTGAAGGTCTCCACCCAAACGATCGAGGCGGCGCGCACCGGCGCGGCGAAGCGGACGGTGATCCACTCGTGGCCGCCGTCGGTCTGCAAGGGCGCCCACGCGCCGTCGACGTCGCCGCTGCGGGGGTACACGTCGGGCGCGCCGAGGGCGTCCACGGCAGCGTTGCGCGTGGAGGAGAACTCCGACGAGCTCTCCACCACCGCCGCCGCCCACTGCACCGTCCCCGCGGGCAGGGCGGCGCGGTAGGAGAGGCGCGCCCCCGCGACCGCCGCCGACACCACCGGGAGGGGACGCTCCGTGGACGGCAGGCTCGATCGCGCGGCGAGGAACAAGACCGCGACGACGAGCGCCGCCGCCCCTGCGCCGACCAGCGCGAGCGCCGTCCCGATCGCCATCGCGCCGGTGGGCTTCGCCATCGGGGTGCGCATCGGGATCGGGAGCGGCGCCGCGGCGAGGAGGCACACGGCGTCGATCTCCGTCCACCCGCGGTTGACCACGTACACCCGGAGTGAGCGGATGACCCGCGGGGCGTCGAAGCGCACCTCCAGCACGGCCGCGCCGCTGCGGTCTTCGATCGGGCGCGCGTAGAGGAGGGTCTCCCCTTGGGTGGTGTCGACCACCGCGTAGGCCGAGCCCGCCCGATTGGTCTCGAACACCCGCACCGCGCTCACGGGGACGTCGGTGTTGAAGGCCACTTCGACCCACTCGACGGGGCTCACTTGCGGCCCCGGCGCCCAGGCCCCGGAGATGTCGCCGCTGCGCGGGTACACGCGGGGCGTGCCGATCATCGTCGACGGCGACCAGGAGCCTCCGAAGGTGCTCGACGCCTCGGCGCCCACGGGCCACAGGGCGCGCTCGAGCAGCATCGGGTCGGTGAGCGGCGCCTGCTGCGCGTTGAGGCGAGCGCCCTGCCCCGTGACCTCGCGGAGCGGGCCGCGCGCGAGGCGGTCGAGGAGGTCGTCGACGTCGGCCGAAGCGGTCTCGCGCGGGCGTGGGGGCCGCGGTTCGGCAGTGGCCGTGACGGTGGGGGCGAGCCAGGTGGACTGGTTGCAGAAGCCGCAGCGGATGGACTCGGCGCCGGGCGTTCGCTCGAGGGTGGCCCCGCAGTTGCCGCAGCGGGTGACGGTGGTCTCGACAGGCACGGCGTGAGGCTATCGCACCTGGGCGCTCGGGTGGGAGCGGTGTTGTGAAGCGCGCTGGTGTTGCGGCGCCATCGGACGCACCATCCTCGCGTGAGCGACACCCCCGACGATCCCATCTTCGTGCTCCGCGGCGTGGTGAAGCGCTTCGGCGACGTCACAGTGCTCGACGGCGTCGACCTCGACCTCGCGCGCGGCGAGATGCTCGCCCTCATCGGCCCTTCAGGCTGCGGCAAGACGGTTCTGCTCAAGGCCATGATCGGGCTCGTCCCCATCGACGCCGGCACGATCCTCTTCGAGGGGCGGGACGTCGCCGCGATGACGCCCGAGGCGCTGCGGGTGTACCGACGGCGCGTCGGCCTGATGTTTCAGCAGAGCGCCCTCTTCGACTCGATGACCGTGGCCGACAACGTCGCGTACGGGCTCCACGAGCTGGTGGTCGGGCACCTGTCGCGGGAGGAGACGTCCGAGCGCATCGCGTGGGCGCTCGCGTGCGTCGGCCTCGCGGGCACCGAGGGGCTGCTGCCCGACGAGCTCTCCGGCGGGATGCGCAAGCGCGTCGGGCTCGCCCGCACCATCGCCCTCAAGCCCGAGGTGGTTCTCTACGACGAGCCGACGATGGGCCTCGACCCGATCAACACGCACCGCATCGGCTCGCTGATCGACAGCCTCCACGCGGCGCTCGGGTCGGCGGCGGTGATGGTGACGCACGACATGAAGCTCGCGCGCGACCTCGCCGACCGCATCGCGTTGCTGCAGGACGGCAAGGTGCTCGGGGTGGGGACCCCCGAGGAGATGGCCGCACACCCCGACGAGCGGGTGCGGGACTTCCTGCAGGGCGTCGATCGAGACGACGAGGGAGAGGCCGAGGGCGGGT
>JBILLV010000299.1:0-11397 GCA_044375895.1 Polyangiales bacterium
CGCCGCCGAAGCCGTCGCCCCGCTCGTCGATGACACGCACGCCGACGTGCGCGGGGCGGCCCTGTCTGCGCTCGGGATCCTGCGCGCGCGGCAGCACGTGGAGCGCATCGCGTCGCGCATCGATGACGGCGACTCCACCGTCCGTCAGCTCGCGGTCGTTGCCCTCGCGGAGGTAGGCGGCGATCGGGCGCTCCAGGCCCTTCGTGACGCCGCGACGTCGCCGCACCCGGACGTGCGCTACCAGGGGCTCCTCGGGGTGCTGTCGCTCGACGCGCGGGAGGGCTTTCAGCTCTCCCTCGACGCGCTCGCCAGCGACGACCCGTGGATCGCCTCCGAGGCCGCGGAGCAGCTCGGTCGGCTGTTCGCGCGTGACCCCGACGAGCGCACCGCCAACCCCCTCGGCCCGGAGCAGCGGGAGCGGGCCTTCGCGGCGCTGCGCGGGCGCGTGGAGGGGGCCGTCGCTCGCGTGGCGGTGGCGTCGGCGATGGCGCTCCTGCGCGCGGGCGATGACGACGCGGCGCCGCGGGTGTGCGCCTTCGTCACCGCGACGATGACGGTGGACGGCGCCGATCGGCAAGACCTCGCAGTCGACGCGATCGAGCTCCTCGGCGCGGTGACAGGCGCGCACCGCGAGGCCGCGCGGCAGGCGCTGGCGACGGTGGCGTGGCGGGTGATCCCGACGCCGGAGCGCGCGGCGGCGCGGGCGGCGCTGGCCCGCATGGGCGACCCGCGGGCGGCGGAGGAGATCGTCGGACAGCTCCGTTCGTTGCTGCCGGGGCGTCGCGAGGCGGCGGTTCGGCTCGCTCGGCTGGCGCGGCTGAAGGAGTCCGAAGGGGCGCTGCTGTCGCTGCTCGAAGACGGCGGGGTCGACGCGGGCATCGTGATCGACGCGCTCGGCGTGGTGGGCGGCGAGCGCTCGCGTCAGGCGCTGGGGGTCATCGCGCGCACCCACGAGCGGGCCGACCTGCGCGACGCCGCCCGCCTGAGCCTCACCCGCATCGACGAGGGCACCCCGTGAACATGCCGCTGATCGACTCGCACTGCCACCTCGACTTCGCCGACTTCGGCGACGAGCGACCCGCCATCCTTACGCGCGGTCGCGCCGAGGGGATCACCTGGTTTGTCACCATCGGCTCGGGCCGCGGGGCCGGGAGCGCGCCCGACGCCGTGGCGCTCGCCCATGAGCACGCGGACGTGGTGGCGACGGTGGGGATCCACCCGCACGACGCGAAGCTCGCGACCGACGAGGCCTTCGCGTCGGTGGAGGCGCTCGCGGACGACCCGCGCGTGGTGGGCGTCGGGGAGGTGGGGCTCGACTTCCACTACGACCTCTCGCCGCGTGAGGAGCAAGGGGCGGTGTTTCGCCGCTTCGTGGCGCTCGCGCGGCGGGTGAAGAAGCCGCTCGTGATTCACACGCGCTCGGCCCCCGATGAGACCCTCGCGCTGCTGCGGGATGAGGGGGCGCGCGACGTGGGTGGGGTGATCCACTGCTTCACCGAAGACGCCGCGTTCGCCAAGGGAGCGATGGACCTCGGCTTCGACATCTCCTTCTCGGGGATCGTCACGTTCAAGCGCTCGGACGACCTGCGCGCGGCGGCGAAGACCGTGCCCCTCGATCGGATGCTCATCGAGACCGACAGCCCGTACCTCGCGCCGATGCCCCATCGCGGCAAGCGCAACGAGCCGTCGTACCTCGCCCGCACCGCGGCCCACCTCGCGGCCACCCTCGGCGTGCGCGAAGAAGACCTCCGCGCCCGCACGACGGAGAACGCGATCCGCCGCTTCGGGCTCGACCGCTTCCCGCGGTAGTTCAGCAGCCCGGACCGCCGCGCGGGATGCACCCGAGGAGCGGGATCGCGCACCCGCACGTCGTGATGAAGCTGATCGTCGCGCAGCAGTTCTCGCCCGCGCGGCAGGTCTGGCGCATGCCGAGCGCGCCCGTGCAGACCATGCCGGGCGGAGGTGGCGGTGGCGGGGGAGGCGGGGGAGGCGGAGGCGGCGGAGGAGGCGGAGGAGGCGGAGGAGGCGGAGGCGGCGGAGGTGGCGGAGGCGGAGGAGGCGGAGGAGGCGGAGGAGGCGGCGGCTCCGGGCTGTCGATCGTGCTCACGACGTCGCTCTCGATCGCCGCGTCGGGTGTGCTCTGTGCGTCGCTCGCGTCAGCCTTGATCACCACGTCGTCGACCACCACGGGGAGGTCTTCGTCCGCGTCCTTGGGGGCCTTGTCGTCGCTGTCGGGCGTCTCGCCGACGTCGTCGGTCGGCGCGTTGGGGCGCGGTTCATCCGTGCCGCGCGCGCAGCCGGCGAGGCAGGTGAGGAGGCAGAGGGCGCGCGCCCGGGCGAGCGTCGTCGGGGTCATGGCTCTGGACGCTACTCCGCTGGCGATTTGTGTAAAGGTCGTCGCCCCTCCGGCGTTCTGATTGCACCGATCGTCGGGGATGCCCGTATAAGTCCTGTTCCCCACGTCGGGAGGTACCGCATGACGCACCGCACGCTCCTCGTCGCCCTCAGCCTCACGCTCGCCGCCGCGCCGGCCCTCGCCAACCCGCCCGTCGCCGCACGCAACGCCCAGCAGACCGCCGCCGCGCCCCGCACGCCGCGCCGCCCGCAGCGCCCGCCCGTGCGCCAGCCCGTTCGTCCGCAGACGCCGGTGGTGGTCGCTCCCGTGGTGCCGCCGATCGCCCCGCCGCCCGCGCCCAGCGGCCCGCTCACCGCGCAGCAGATCGTGCAGCGCATCCAGGAGTTCTACGACCGCACGACCAACTTCCAGGCCGACTTCACGCAGGTGTCGCGCAGCCGGCTCATCGGCGAAGAGCAGCGCGCCGGCCGCGTCATCTTCCGTCGCCCCGGCCGCATGCGGTGGAACTACACCACCAACGGCGACGTGATCGTCTCCAACGGCACCACGCTCCTCGCGTACCAGGCTGAGGATCGTCAGGCGATTCAGCAGAACCTCACGCAGTCGCAGATGCCCACCGCGCTCGCGTTTCTCACGGGGACGGGGCGCCTCGCGGACTCGTTCACGTTTCGCATGCTCGACGCCAACCAGTTTCAGTACCCCGCGGGCTACGTGCTGGAGGCGCGCCCCACGACGCCGCAGCCCACCTACGAGCGCATCGTCTTCTACGTCGACCGCGCGACCTTCCAGGTGACCCGCACGGCGCTCATCGACGCGCAGGGCAACACCAACCGCATCGACTTCCGCAACCCGCAGGTGAACCTCGAAGTGCCCGACAGCACCTTCAACTGGTCACCGCCCGCGGGCACCTCGATCGTTCGCCCGTAGCGCACGACGCGCGCCATCTGACACGCGTGTTGACCGAATCAACGCGCTACGCCCCGCACGAGTTGACGATATCGGAGAACGTCTCCGCACCCTGTGGCACGCCGTTGCGACGGCATTGGAAAGTGCTGCATGATTCTTCGAAGGCGTTCGTTCGACGCCCCTTCGCGGAGCCCTTCCCATGCGTCTCCCTTCGTTCTTCGCCCTCACCGTCACGCTCACCACCTACGCCGCCGTCGCGGGCGCGCAGGCCAACCGCACCCCCGAGGCGCGCGTTCTCACCGTGCACGGATCCGTCGAGGTGACCGCGCCTGAAGCGCTCTCGGCGCGCCCCGCGACCGCGGGTGACGTCCTCACGCGCGGCACGCGGTTGCGGGTCGCCGACGCAGCGTGCGCGCGCGTCGCGCTGCCCAACGGGGTCGAGCTCACGTTGCTCCCCGGCGCGCAGGTGATGCTCTTCACGAGCGCCGACGCGCCCCCTGCGGGACGGCCGCCATCCACGGTCACCACGCTCGAAGCGGGCACCGTGCGCGCGACGCCCGCGCCGGAGGGGAGCTCGATGATCCCGTTCGCGCTCGGGGGCACCACCGTCAACCTCGGGCGCGCCCAGGCCACGCTGAGCGCATCGCGCGGCACGGCGATGGCGCGCGTGTCGGTGCACCAGGGCAGGCTCCTGGTGCGCACGGGCGCCGTCTCGCGGCCGCTGCGGGGGGGCCAGGGGGTGCGCGACACGCCCGTCGGTCCGCGGGCGCCCATCGCGCCGCTGCCTGGTGCGGCCGCGTGGCGGGAGGCGCCGCCGTCGCGGGTGGCGTCGCTGGGCGGCGCGGCGACCGTGCGGGCGACCTTCCAGGTGGCGGGCGCTGTCCCCGCGGGCTGGCGCGTCGACCTCGCGCGCGACGAGGCCTTCCGCGACTTGGTGACGAGCGAGCGCCTCACCACCCGCGAGCCGCGCTGGCAGGGCCGCGTCGAGGGCGGCGGCGAGTGGTACGCGCGGGTGTCTGCGGTGGACGCCGCCGGGCTCGAAGGGCCGCCGTCACGACCCGCGCGCTTCGTGGTCGAAACGCCGGGCATCGTGCCTGGAGCTCCCGCCACGGCGGATGCGCCCGCGCGGCCCACGATGCTGCGCGTCCCCGAGGGGGTGTACTGCGGCGTCGACGGGGCGCGGCTCGCGCGCATGCCCGAGGGCGTTCGCCTGATGCCGGCGCGCGCGCACCGCATCCGCTGCGCCGCCGACGCCGAGGGCACCAACGCGCAGGAGTTCGCGGTGTCGGCGGCGGAGGCGGGGCCGCTTCGCCACGAGGTGCAGCTCCGCGCGACGGGCGGGGCGGGGCATGTGCTGTCGGTGCGGCTGTCGGATCTCGACGGGCACCCGATCCCCTACGCGACGGTGGCGGTGGGCGTGGAGGACGGCGTCGCGCTCGGGGAGGTGCGCGAGAGCACGGAGCGCGGCGTGTACACGGCGCCGATCCAGTGGAGCGGGGCGCGGGCGCGGCTGCAGTTGCGGTTCACGGTGAATGGGGGCGCGACCTTCACAGAGGACGTCGCCGTCGGGCGGCCGTAGCGGCGGGGATCAGCCCGCGGTGGCGTCGGTCTTCTCGCGGCGCTTGCGCGAGGCCCGCTCGTCGGCGCGCTGGGCCTCGAGCTCGCGCTCGTAGGCGCCGAGGAGGCGGCTGCGGACGTCCGCGTCGCCGTCGTGGTGGGCCAGCGTCGCGAAGGCCAGCGCGCGGAAGGCGCCGTGGAAGGCCGTGGAGAGCGCGTCGACGTCGCGGTTGTCGGAGGCCCGCACGGCGCGGCCGTAGGGCGCCATGTGCGCCCCCATGTGGTCGACGTACCAGCCGAGGTTGAGCTCGCGGATGGCGGCGACGCAGGCCTCGTCGTTGCGGAGGCGGTCCATCACCTGCGTCATGGCCTCGTGCTGGAGGGGCATCGAGCGCGAGATGAAGGCCGAGCCCTGCGGGAAGGCCCGCATGACGAGGACGGAGGCCGCGGACTTCTTCGCGGCCTGCTCCGGCGGGAGGGGAGAGACGACCTTGTCGGTCATGCCCGTGTCGATGGCGCCGAGGAGGTTGAGGAAGCCCGAGAAGACCGAGTCCGTCGCGTTGTCGACGGCCATCGGCGGGAGCGAGTGCGTCCCCCCGAGTTCCTGCCCCGCGCGGATCGCCTCGCCGAGCGCCGCGCAGACCTTGTCGTGCATCGAACGCATGAAGGCCTTGTCCTCGTACGCCTCGATGAGCGTCAGGACCACCCTGCGCTGCCGAGCCACCGTGATCTTCTTCAAGTCGAGCATGAGCACCTCCAACCGCCGCCGCCAGGAACCATTCTCAGCGAACGACGTGGGCTCAACTTGACGGCCGCCGCGCGCGGCGTCAACGGCGTGCGCGCGAGCGAGCCTCCCAGGTTTGGAAGTCGGACAGCGCGCGTGCCGTGCGGGTCACGTGGCTCAGGGCGGCAGCGGGAGGCACTGCCCCGTTCGCGTCTCGCACACCGTCGGCGCGCAGCAGTCGGCGTCTGTCCGGCACATCCCGCACGCGCCGTTGACGCACGCCTGCGTCGCCCGGCACACGCCCGCGCCGCAGCCCGTACACCCCGGTCGCGCCGGGTCGGGGCAGTCGTCGCCCGCGCGGAGCACCGAGCGGTCGTAGTGGATCGTGAGGTCGCCCGCGGTGGCCACGCGCCCCGCGAAGAGCGAGCCGCGCATCTCGTTGAAGCCCGCGATGGTGACGGGGGCGCGCGGCGCGTACACGTTGCCCTGGAAGCCCGCCGCGCCCGCCAGCGTGAAGCCGCGGTCGCCGGCGATGTAGAAGCGCACCTTGGAGGGGCGGCTCACCCGACCCATGCGCAGGTAGCCCGCCCCCGTGATGGATCCGAGGATGAAGATGTCGACCTCGCCCATCGGCCCGAGGCGGACGTCGAGGAAGCCCCCGAGGTTGAAATCCCCGCCGACAAACAGCGCGGTCCGTCCGTTGACCGTGAGCGCGATGCTGCCGAGCCCCGCGACCTGGTCGATGTAGAAGCGCCCGCACGGCAGCTCGACGCGCACCTCGCCCACCACCGCGCTGAGCACGTCGGTGCGGAGCCCCACCGCGGTGTTGTCGTTGCGCGTGCGGGCCTCGTTGACGGCCGCGGCGACGTCGAAGATCTGCTCGGGCCGACACGCGCACGGCGGCGCGACGTCGACGGGCGCGGTGCGTCGCGAGCCGTCCACACGGATGACGCCGAGCGGGAGCGAGCCCGGGGCGGTGGTGAGGTCGCCCCGCACGTTGAAGGGGCCGAGGGCGAGGAGGCTCCCGCGGATGCGCGCGTTGCGCTCGGCGTCGAGCACGCCCGCCACCTCCAGGTTGCCCTGGATGGAGAGGTCGCCGCGGACGGTGTGGGCGCCGACGAGCCGGAGCGGGGCTGTTCCCGCGAGCGTGAGGGCGTCGCCGATGCGCATCACGCCGATGAGCCCGAGGCCGCCGTTGACGCCGACCGCGCCGCCGCGCTCGCCGCTCCCGCCCATGCCTCCGGAGTCGAAGGAGTCGGTGTAGAGGTACCCCGCGAGGCCGAGGTCGGTGCAGGTGCAGATGGCGTGGCGAAACACCGCCTCCGCCAGCCGCCCGACGCAGCGCGTGCTCATCGTCACGCGGTCGCCCACGACGACGGGCGGCCCCGCGCCCATGCAGAACTGCTCGCGCGTCACGTCCGGCGCGACGTCGGCGTCGGCAGCGACGGCGTCTTCGGGGGGCGGGGTGTTGATGTCGAGGGCGGTGATGTCGAGGGGCGGCGGCGCCCGGTCGATCGAGGCGACGTCGGGCGTCGGCGACGACGCGTCGGGGGGGGCCACCGCGACCTCCTCGCCCGCGCTACAGCCCGCGAGGGCGAGCGCCATGATCCATCGTGCGTGCATGCCGCATGGCATCGCGGCGGGGGGCTCGGCGTCAAGGCCCGCGTGCGGTCAGAAGCGGTCGAACACCGCGTCGAGCGAGTCTTTGAGGGCGCGGGCGTTGGGGTAGCGGTCGTTGGGGTCGCGGGCGAAGCAGCGGGAGAGCACGGCCCACGCGTTGGGGCGCATCAGCCCTTCGGCGGCGAGGGAGGGCGGGTCTTGCGTGGCCAGCACGCTGATGAGCGTCATGGGGTTGCCGTCGTCGGCGTTGAAGGGGGCGCGGCCGCCGATCATCTCGAACAGGATCACGCCGAGCGCCCAGACGTCGGCCCGCGCGTCGACGCGGCTCGCGCCGAAGAAGGACTCGGGGGCCATGTAGAGGGGCGTCCCCATGAGCTCGTGGGAGCTCGTCATGCGGGCGTCGTTGAGCTGGGCGATGCCGAAGTCGAGCACCTTCGGGATGGGCTCCTCGTCGCCGTTCTCGACGAGGAAGATGTTCTCGGGCTTGAGGTCGCGGTGGACGACGCCGGCCTCGTGGGCGCAGGCCACCGCGTCGACGATGGGGAGCAGCATGAACACCGCGTCGGCGGCGGCGAGTCGGTGCTCGGGGAGCGCCTCGAGGTACTCCGCCAGGGTGCTCCCGCGGAGAAACTCCTGCACGAGGAACAGCAGCCCCGTCGGCCCGTCGCGCCCGACATCGAGCGCGTCGACGACGTTGGGGTGGGGGCGGCCGTCCTTGCGCACGCGGTTGGCTGCCTGCGCCTCGCGGACGAAGCGCTGCATCGCCATCTCGGCCTTGTCGCCCTCGTAGTGGAAGAGCTTCACGGCCACCTCGCGGCCGGCCCACGTGTTCATCGCGCGGTAGACGGCGCCGGTGGTGCCCGCCCCCTTGAACTCCTCGAGGCGGTACTTGCCGTCGACGACGTTGCCCACCCGCTCGCGGCAGACCCGCAGGAGCTTCGCGTGCGCCAGGGAGCCCATCAGCCGAGCCCTCCCGCGGCGAGGTGCGCCGTGAGCAGCGCGACGTAGCGGGCGTGGTCGTCGGCGGCCATGCACTCGCGGGCCGAGTGCATCGAGAGCATCGGCGCGCCGAGGTCGACCACGGGCATCCCGAGCCGCGACGCCGTGATCGGTCCGATGGTGGAGCCGCAGCCGATGTCCGTGCGCGTGACGAAGTCCTGGAGGGTGATGTCCGCGCGGCGCGCGATGCCCTTGAGCCGCGCGTAGGTCTCGCCCGAGGTGCCGTAGCGCTGGTTGTGGTTGCTCTTGATCACGACGCCGCCGCCGAGGGTGGGCTTGTGGCGGGGCTCGTGGCGGTCGGCGAAATTGGGGTGGGCCGCGTGGGCCATGTCGGCCGAGAGCATCAGGCTCGACGAGAGCATCGCGAGGTACTGCGCGCGCGTGCCGCCGAGCGCGTCGACCGCGCGCTCGAGCACCACCCCGAGGAGCGTCCCGTCGGCGCCGTAGGTGGACGCCGAGCCCACCTCCTCGTGGTCGAAGCAGGCGAGGAGCGGGAGGGTGTCGGCGTCGCCCGTGGCCCCCGCTGCGAGGAGCGCCGTGAGGCCCGCGTGGCACGACGCGAGGTTGTCGAGGCGCGCGGCGAACACGAACTCGTCGTGTGCGCCGCCGAGGGTGGCGGGGGTGACGTCGTAGAGCGAGAGGTCGGCGCCGACGACGGCCTCCGCGGGGACGCCCGCGGCCTTCGCGACGAGCTCGCCAAAAGCCTTCGCGCCGCCGTCCTCGCTGCCGCGCGCGAGGCCCCACATGGGCGCGAGGTGGAGCTGCGGGTTGAGCTTGAGGCCCTCGTCGTTCACCTTGCGGTCGAGGTGGATGGCGAGCTGCGACACGCGGGCGAGGGGCTTGTGGATGCGGGCGAGGTGGGCGACGCCGTCGTCCGTGAAGACCGCCCCGGCGATGCCGAGGTCGCGGTCGAGCCAGGAGTTGTAGAGCGCGCCGCCGTACACCTCGACGCCGAGCTGGAGGCACCCTTCGCTCGCGTAGGGGGCGCGCGGCTTGAGGCGCAGGTGGGGCGAGTCGGTGTGCGCGCCGACGGCGGCGACCCGTCGCGGGGCGCCGCTCGCGCGGAGGTGAAACGCGACGACGCTAGCGCCGCGCGCGACGTACCACCCGCCCGGCGCGAGCTCCCAGTGTGGAGACGCAAGGTCGAGGGGGCGGTAGCCCGCGGCGGTGAGCGCGTCGACGAGGGCGCCGGCGGCGTGGCGGGGGGAGGGGGCGTCGTCGATGAAGCGACAGAGCGACTGGGCGGGAACCATCGGGGGTGAGGCGATGAGGCACCGCCCCGCCGCGCCGTGTCAATACGCAAGTCCGGTCATTACCGCGTCGGAACCACGAGCACCTCGCCGGGCTCGGCGGGTCCCGCCGTCGCACCCTCCGGGAGGGGGCGCACATCGACCCGCGCCGTCGTCGCGCCGCGCAGCGGGAGCAAGGGGGCCAGGTCGACGACGGCCACCACGTCGTCGGGCCGCAGGTGATCGACGACCGCGGGGTCGCCCCGCACCGTCACCGTCACCGTCCCCGGTCGCGGCAGGGCGCGCGCGCCGAGGAGGGTCACGGGCAGGTGTTCGAAGCGACGCTCGTACACGGGCTGCACGATCTGGAAACTCACGCGAACCCCTTGCGCCGTCTCATACTGCACCGCCGCGCGGAGCGACTCCAACGGAACGCGCCGCTCGTAGCGCCCCGGGGAGAGCCCCGTGGCGTCGAGGGGCTCGGTGTGGACGGCGACCATGGGCTCGACGTAGAGGGCCGGGCCGCGCACCCGCACGTGGGAGGGATCGGCCTCGACGCGCTCGACGCGGGCCCGCGCGGCGAGGGCGCCGACGACGGTGGCCCGCACGGGGAGCGAGCGCTCGACGATCTGATCCCACTGGAGGGGGATGACGTCGGGCGTGAGGGAGACGAGCGAGGTGCCCGCGGGCATGGAGAGGGCCTCGGGGCGCAGGCGCACCTGCCGCGGCTTCGCCTCACGCAGGTCGAGCTGCATGGCGCCGAGCTCCTCGGGGCGCAGCGTGGCGAGCACCGAGGGCGGGCCGCGGAGCGTGACGCGCACCTTCTCGGGGAGCGCCGAGAGCAGCACCGCGTGGCCCGGCTCGTCGGTGGGGAGCACGTACGTCACGGGCACATCGACGCTGCGCTGCACGTTGCCCGACCCGCGCACGACGCCGAAGAGGGCGAGCGAGATGACGACGGAGACGGCCTTGAGGCCGACGTTCTCGGTGACGATCTCGCGCAGGCGGCTGGCGAGGCGGGGGGCGAGGCGGTCGCTCATGCGCCTCCGGGCCGCGAGGACGGGGGCGCGGCGGGCTCGTTGGAGAGGCTCGCGGGGGCGGGCGTCGAGGGCGGCTTCGGCACCAGCGACTCGCGGGCGTGGATGAGCGCCGCCACCTGACGCTTGGTGTAGAAGAGCCCGAAGAGCGCGCGGCGGAGGGAGTCGCCGTCGATGTTGCGCACGATGTTGCCGTTGAAGCAGAGCGACACCTGGCCGCGCTCCTCGCTCACCACCACCACCACCGCGTCGGTCTCCTCGGAGAGCCCGAGGGCGGCGCGGTGGCGGGTGCCGAGCGCGCTGTCGAGCGAGGGGTTGTTGGTGAGCGGCAGCACCCCGCCGGCCTTCCACACGCGCGCGCTGCGGATCACCACCGCGCCGTCGTGCAGGGGGCTCTCGTACGCGGGGAGAAAGAGCGTGTAGAGCAGCTCGCTGGTGACGTTGGCGTCGAGCACCGTGCCGTGCGAGACGAAGTCGTCGAGGGCGGCGTCGCGTTCGAAGACGATGAGGGCGCCGATGCGCTTGTGGGCGAGCTGCTCGGCGGCGCGCACCACCTCGTCGACGGCGCCGGTCTCCTCGCCGCGGCGCCAGCGGAAGAAGAAGGGCTGGTTGCCCACGCGCATGAGGGCGCGGCGGATGTCGCCCTGGAAGATCACCACCACCACGAGGAGGAGCGAGGGGATCGAGCGGTCGAGCAGCGTGTACGCGGTGACGAGGCCGAGGCGCTCGACGGCGACGTACACGAGGGCGAGCAGCAGCAGCCCCTGGCCCACCTGGAGCGCGCGCGTCCCCCGGAGGAACAGCAGCAGGCGGTACACCGCGTACGCCACGAACACGATGTCGAACGCGTCGCGCAGCGCCCCGAGCGTCGAGCGCGGCGTGAGCAGGCTGAGGAGGCCCTCCATCATGGCGTGGCCCTCCCGCGCAGGCGGATCGCGTGGGCGACGCGCGCGGCCTGGCGCATCACGG
>JBILLV010000165.1:0-20423 GCA_044375895.1 Polyangiales bacterium
TGGGCGCCGGCCAGCACCGCGGCGGTCACGGCGGCGGCCGTACCGCCGAGGCGGGCGGTGGGCTCGCTCGGGCGCACGCGCCAACCGGCGTCGTACGCGCCGACCGCGTCGATGAAGCTCTTGCGCGACGGACCCACGCACACGGCGTATCCGAGCGCGACGACCGGCGCGAGGTTGGCGAGGAGCGCGAGGGACTGGTCGGCGGTCTTCGCGAAGCCGACGCCCGGGTCGACGATCACCCGCTCGCGCGCCACGCCTGAGGCCACGAGCGTCGCGGCGGTCTCGGCGAGCGAGCGGGCGACGTCGTGCGCGACGTCGTCGTAGTCCGTGAGCGAGCGCATCGTGGCGGGCGTGCCCCGCGCGTGCATCGCGAGGTAGGCGGCTCCGGCGCGCGCGGCGACGGCGCCGAGCTCGCGGGTCGGGGCGCCCATCCCGACGTCGTTGACGATCTCCGCGCCCGCGGCGAGGGCGGCCTCCGCGACGGCGGGCTTGGTCGTGTCGATGGAGAGCGGAACCGTCACGCGCGACGCGAGCGCCTGGATCACGGGGATGACCCGCGCGAGCTCTTCGGACTCGGAGACGGGGAGGCTCCCCGGGCGGGTGCTCTCGCCGCCGATGTCGAGGGCGTCGGCGCCGTCTTCGACGAGCGAGAGGGCGTGGCGGAAGGCATCGTCGGCGCGGTGCCGACCGCCGTCGGAGAAGGAGTCGGGGGTGACGTTGACGATGCCCAGCAGGTAGGGACGTGACCAGTCCCACGATGCGTGACGAAGCTGGAGTGGCAACAGACGCGGCTCCACGCAACGGCCATACCACGGACGGCGTGCGGAGGCGTGGAGGGAAAGTGAAGCGGGTGAACTACGCGCCCGAGGGGACGCTGCGGGGGGGCGGAAAGATGCTCGTGGCGCGGGCGGGGCGGGTCTCACGGTCGTTGCGGCGCTCGGACCACGAGGGGATCACCGGCTTGACGCGGTCGGGCAGGGGGCGACCGGCGATGCAGGCGTCGATCTCCTCCACGTCGAGGGTCTCGCGCTCCAGGAGGGCCCGGGCGACCCGCTCCAGCGCGTCCCGGTTGTCCGAGAGGATCTGCCGCGCGCGGCTGTGCTGGGCCTCGATGAGCGAGCGGACCTCGGCGTCGATCTCGACCGCGGTCTGCTCGGAGTAGTCGCGCTGGTTGCCCATGCCGATGTCGCGCCCGAGGAAGGGCTGGTCTTCGCTCTGGCCGTACGCGACGAGGCCGAGGCGGTCGCTCATGCCCTCCTGGCAGACCATGTAGCGGGCGATCTGCGTGGCGCGCTGGATGTCGTTGGAGGCGCCGGTGTTGGCGCGACCGAAGACGAGCTCCTCGGCGCTGCGGCCGCCGAGCGTCATGGCGATGCGGGCCAGGAGCTGCTCGCGCGAGCGGTTGTACACGTCCTCCGAGGGGAGGGTGACGGTGACGCCGAGGGCGGGGCCGCGCGGGATGATCGAGACCTTGTGGACGGGGTCGTTGCCCGCGATCTTGAGCGCGACGAGCGTGTGGCCGGCCTCGTGGTACGCGGTGACCGTCTTGGTCTCCTCGTTCATCACGATGTTCTTCCGCTCGACGCCCATGATCACCTTGTCCTTGGCGAGCTCGAAGTCGACCATGTTCACCGCGTCCTTGTCTTGACGGGCGGCGAGCAGGGCGGCTTCGTTCACCAGGTTCTCGAGGTCGGCGCCGGCGAAGCCAGGGGTGCCGCGGGCGATGACGGACAGGTCGACATCCGCGGAGAGGGGCACCTTGCGGGTGTGGACGCGGAGGATCTCCTCGCGGCCGCGCACGTCGGGGCGCGGCACCACGATGCGGCGGTCGAAGCGGCCGGGGCGGAGGATGGCGGGGTCGAGCACGTCGGGGCGGTTGGTGGCCGCGACGATAATCACGCCGTCGTTGGCGTCGAAGCCGTCCATCTCGACGAGGAGCTGGTTGAGCGTCTGCTCGCGCTCGTCGTGCCCGCCGCCGAGGCCCGCGCCGCGGTGGCGACCGACGGCGTCGATCTCGTCGATGAAGATGATGCAGGGCGCGTGCTTCTTGCCCTGCTCGAAGAGGTCGCGGACGCGCGAGGCGCCGACGCCGACGAACATCTCCACGAAGTCCGAGCCCGAGATGGTGAAGAAGGGCACGCCCGCTTCGCCCGCGATGGCGCGCGCGAGCAGCGTCTTGCCCGTCCCCGGCGCCCCGGAGAGCAGCACACCCTTGGGGATGCGCCCGCCGAGCCGGCGAAACTTCTTCGGGTCCTTGAGGAAGGCGATGATCTCCTCGACTTCGTCCTTCGCCTCCTCGATGCCAGCGACATCCGCGAAGGTGACGCGACCCTGGTTGTCGTTGACGAGGCGCGCCCGGCTCTTGCCGAAGCTCATCGCCTTGCCGCCGCCCGACTGGATCTGCCGCATCATGAAGACGAAGAGCGCCACGACGAGGACGATGGGCAGCCACGTGAGGAGCACGCTGGTGAGGAGCCCGGTGCCCTCGTCCTTCTCGTTGGTGATCTGCACGGGGTGCTGCGGATCGGAGAGGGCGAGGATGTCGTTCTGCAGCGCCCAGTTGGACGGCGCGATGGTCTCGCGCTGCTCCACCTGGTTGTTGGCGGCGTTGGGGAGGCGCCGATGGTAGGTGATCTCACGCTCCTTCACGCGGATGTCGACGACGTAGTGCTGTCGCACGTCGTTCATAAACTCGCTGAAGGGAACCGGGCGCACCGACTGACTGCCGATGAACACCTGGTAGAGCATCGCGAACATCACGAGCAGGAACGCCCAGAGCAGCAGCGTCTTGTAGGATTGCTTCACAGCGTCCTCGATGGGCCTTGGTGGGTGGTGTCAGGCAGCGTAACCACGGCGCCTCGACCGTGGAAGGGACGGCTACCACGCAGAGAGTGCGGCTTCAACCGTCTCCCCGACTCGAATGGGATGCACGAGCGCGGCGTCGGGCGCGTGCCTGACGCCCCAACTCCTGAAGATGGAGCTCGACCCCGGGGAAGACCACCCGCAGCCGGGGCAGAATTTCGCGACGTACGCGGTCTTCGTCGGGGAGCGCCGCGACCGAGATCCCCGGGCTCCACCCCACCGCCTCGGGGGGCACGAAGCGCTGGGCCTCCACGTCGGAGATCACGAGGAAGGGCCGGACGACGCCCCCCTTCACCCGCGGTCCGAAGCCCCGCACCCGATCGTCGCCGCCGCGGCAGAGCTCGCACAGCACCCGAACCGCGTCGTCGTCGCGGGTGTTCCCGAGGGCGATGCGGTCGAAGCCATGATCGCGGGCGATGCGGGTGAGCTCGCCCTGCACGTCCACGCGACGCCCGCGGGTGGGGGCGGGGCGAGCGGCGTAGAAGTCCAGCCCGAGCTCTCGCGCCAGGCGTCCCACGTCGGCCACCACCTCCGCGGCGTCGGCCTCCTCGTCGAGGACGGGCTCCACCGACGCCACGGCCACCTGGGCGAGGCCGAGGTCGTCTCGGGCGTCGGCGAGGAGGGACATCAGCCCGAGGCTCCGCGCACCGCCCCCCACCCCCACGAGCACCCGCTGCCCCGGCGTGAGGAGCTTCCGTGCCTGCGTGAAAGCCAGCACCCGCTCGCGCGCGGTGGCGTCGTCACGCAAGTTCAAACTCCTTGCAGAACATCCCGTCGCCCGCTCCGTCGGCCTCGAACGCCGCCTCGCGGTGCGTCGCGTCGGGGTACCCGTGGGCGCACGCGTCGCGGTCGTGGTCGCGGTACACGCACCCTTCGCAGGTGTGCACGAGCAGGTACCGTCGCCGCTCCTCGACAAACCTTGGGTGATCCGCGATGCGCATGGTCGCGCGCACCGTACCACACGGACGAGCTCAGCGGGGCCGCGACGAAGTGAGCGCGAGGCCCGCCACGACCTCGATGTGTCCCGTGTGCGGAAACATCTCGAAGGCCGTGAGCGAGCGGAGCTCGTAGCGCGCGAGGAGCGTGCCGAGGTCGCGCCCGAGCGTCGCCGGATCGCAGGAGACGTACACCACCGTCTTCGCGATGGGCTTCGCGGCAAGGGCTTCGCACACGGTGCGCGCGCCGGTTCGTGGGGGGTCGAGCACCACCACGTCGGCCCGCACGGTGGCGCATTGCTCCGCCGGCTCGTCGCGCACGGTGACGTTCTCGAGGGAGCGGGCGCGGAGGTTTTCGCGCAGCGCGCGGGTGGCTCCCGTGTCGGACTCGACGGCCACCACCGCGGTCGCCCGGCGCGCGAGCGCAACGGTGAAGTTGCCCGCGCCAGCGTAGAGCTCCAGCACCTTCTTCCCCGCGGGTCGGGCGGCGTCGACCACGGCCTCGGCGAGCAGGAGGTTGAGCGCCCCGTGAGCCTGCGCGAAGCCATCGAGGCCGAGCACCAGCGCCTCGCCATCGCCGCCGAGAGTGACAGGGGTCGGATCGCCCGTGAGAAACGGAACGGTCGCCTCCGGGGCCCAGAGCGCCGTGCCCGCAAAGCCGCTCGCGACCAGCGCCTCGCCGAGGGCGTACGCCCGCGGGTCGAGCGCGCCGCGGGCCACGTGGATGCTCGCGACGGGTGCGCCCCCTCGGCCCAGAGCGAGCGAGACCTCCCCAGCGCCGATCACCCGGCCGAGGGCCTCCGCGAGGGCCGGGAGCGCGGACTCCAACGTTGGGACGAGGACGGGGCAGGCGAGCGTGGGCACCACGGCCTTCGAGCGGCGAGCCCGGTGACCGAGACGCACGCCCGCGCGGTCGCTCTCCCAGGCGAGTCGGGCGCGGCTGCGCCACCCGAGGGGGGAGTGCGAGGGGACGTAGGTCACCGGAAACTCACGCAACGCCGCCGGGAGCGCTCGACGCAGCGCGGTGAGGCGGGTGTCGCGCTGGAGCGTCGCGGAGGCGTGCTGGAGCGTGCATCCGCCGCAGCGCTCGAAGATGGGGCACGGAGGGACGACGCGCTCGGGCGAGTCGGAGAGGCGTTCGACAGTGGGAGCGTCGCGTTGGACGGTGAGTCGAACGCGCTCGCCGGGGAGGGCGCCGGGGACGTCGACGGCGCGGCCGCGGTCGAAGGCGACGCCGTCGCCGCTCGCGTGGAGCGCTTCGACGGTGAGCTCGAGGGGGCGTTGGGTCACTGGAATCGCTGCGCCGGGCGCCCGCGGGAGAAGTAGAAGTCGAAGCGGCCTTCGATCTCGGCGCGGCTTCGGGTGAGCACGAGGGGCTCGCGGTCGTCGACGGTGCTTCGGTCGGTGACCGTCCCCGAGGTGTCACGCACCACCCGCGGGTCTTCGAGTTCGAGGGAGAACGAGCTCGCCGTCGTGCGGCGCGCGGCGGCGTCGGCGTTGGGGTCGCCGCGGTACACCGCTTCGAACACGATGTACCCGCGCATCGCGCTCAGGGCGACGTTGGGGGCGTTCTGGAGGAGTTCGCGGCTGCCGCAGCTCTTGGAGAGGCGGAGCGTCGCGTGGACAGGCGTGATGCCCGGCGGCCCGACGGGGATGCGCTCGTTGAGGTGCCGGGCCACGTGGCGGGTGTCATCGATGAGAAACACCAGCTCGTCGTTGAACTCACCCGACGCGCCGCCCTGGGAGATGCGGATGGTGTAGGTGCCCTCGTGCCAGTCGCCCGCGAAGAAGTCGGGTTGCATCGAGTAGCGCGCCACCTGGAGATTGCACGCGGCGACCATGAGCCGCCCCCGCACGTCGCCCTCTCCATCCCCCACGCTGCACGCGCTTGCGAAGAGCGCCGCGAGCAAGGCGATCCGGGTCACGCGCGGCATCGGACCAGCACTTCCTCCCCGACCCGGAGCCCGCTCTCGCCGCACGACACCCCGAGCTCGACGCGCCCCGACGACCCGACGAGCGCGACGGGGCGACCCTTCGGCGCGGCCGCGTAGCTCGCGCGCAAGGGACCCGCGAAGGCTTCGGGCTCGAGCACCTCGGCGTCGTCGAACCCGACGCCCGGCGGGAGTCGGACGCTCGTCAAAGCGTTGCTGTAGCGGTCGAGGGCGACGATCACCCCGCGAGCATAACGCAACGGCCCCACGGATTCGAAGTCCGCATCGTCGGGAAGCGCGGAAGTCACCGGTCGCGCGTGTCGAAGTCCGAGCAGCTTCGGGTGCGCCCCCGCCGCGAGGAGCGCGCCCGCTGGGCCGAACACCTCGCGCCCGTCGAAGGTGGTGACCCCGTCGCGCGGCCTCAGCGCGTCGAGCCGCCACACCTCCGCGCCGGCCCGCACCGGCAGAAGCCCGTTGTCAGGACCGACACACCAGCGGTCGCGGACTCGCAAGGCGATGCGAGCCCGCGCGCTCCCGACGCCGGGGTCGACCACGGCGACGAGCGCGGCGCCGGGCGGGAGGGAGGCCAGCGTCCGCTCGACGACGAGGGCCGCGGTCGGCAGCTCGAAGGGCGGGAGATCATGGGCGACGTCGAGCACGCGCGCCGAGGGGACGACGCGCCGGATGGCGAGATGAACCTCCGCGACGTAGCTGTCACGGGCGCCGAAATCGGTGACGAGCGCGACGAGCGGGGTCATGCGATCCATGCCCCCGCGACGACGCGATCGCCGTCATACAGCACGGCCGCCTGACCGGGAGCGACGCCGCGCTGGGGCTCCGCGAGGGCGAGCTGGAGGCCGTCGGTCTGGGCATCGACGACCTTCGCTCGCACGCCCGGATGACGGTAGCGGAGCTTCACCACGACCTCGCTCGGGCGCTCCGCGGTCAGCCAGCGCGCCCCCGTGAGCTCAACCGATCGACGGGTGGCCTCCTCGGCGCTCCCCACGACGACGGCGCCTCGTTCGGGGACGATCTTCAGCACGTAGCGGGGAGCGCCTCCCGCGCCGACGCCGCGTCGCTGCCCGACGGTGTACGCGTGGACGCCCTGGTGCTCGCCCACCACGCGCCCGTCCACGGTCTCGATCGGTCCGCTGCGGGGGGCGGTGCGCGCGGCGACGAAGTCGGCGTAGCCGCCTCCCTCGACGAAGCAGAGGTCGGTGGAGTCGGGCTTGTCGGCGTTGAGGAGACCATGACGCTCGGCGACGCGGCGCGCCTCGGGCTTGGTGAGCTCGCCGAGCGGGAGCACGAGCGCGCGGAGGGCTTCGGGGGGAGCGGCCCAGAGGAAGTACGACTGGTCGCGGTCGCGGTCGTGGGCCACGCGCAGCGAGACGCCGTCGCCGTCGTGGGCGATGCGCGCGTAGTGGCCCGACGCGACGTGGGTGGCCCCGAGGCGGCGGGCGATTTCGAAGAGGGGCCCGAGCTTCACCGACTCGTTGCAGCGCACGCAGGGGCTCGGCGTGAGGCCGTCGGCGTAGTCGCGGACGAAGCGATCGACCACCTTCTCGCGGAAGAGCGCGCGTCGGTCGAAGGTGTAATGCGGGACGTCGAGGGCAGCGCACACGCGGGCGGCGTCGTACTGATCCTCCGGCGCGCAGCAGCGACCGGCGTGACCCTCCTTCACGTAGTCCCAGAGGTGGAGGGTGACGCCGATGACGTTCCATCCCTGCTCGCGCAGCAGCGCGGCGGCGGCCGAGGAGTCGACGCCGCCGCTCATGCCGACGACGACGGTGCCTGCGTGCGTCATCGCATCACTCCCGACGGCTGCGGCCCGAGGGGAGTCGAGCGCGCGCCTCGCCCACGAGGTCGATGATCGAGCGCCGCTGGCCGGTGCTGTTGTACTGCTGCGCGTAGACGAGGCCCGCGAGCGCGGACAGCGGGGCCACCACGCCGAGCAGCGACGCCGCGAGGGTGGCGGGCAGCAGCGCCGAGACGATGGTGACGGCGAGGATCCCGACGCCGGCGTCCTTGAGCGGGGCCGCGTAGAGCCAGCCGAAGGGGCCGAAGACAAAAGACAGAAGCCCCGAGGCGAGCAGCGACTTCTCGTCGCGAACCGTCTCCGCCGCGGGCGACCAACGCTCGGCGCGGGCGAGCGTGCTGGCCGTGTTGGTGGCGGCCGCGCGGGGCTTCGGCGCGTCGGCCTCGTCCACCTCGCGCTGGAGCCGCTGGAGGCGCGTCCACTCGTCGATGCTGCGCGGCCCGGTCTGCGAGCGCTGCGCCCCGCGGACGCGCCACAGCACCTCGCCCTCGTCGTCGGAGTCGACCTCGACGATCCCGGCCACGGCGAGCTCGTTCATCCAGCGGCCGATGCGGTCGCGCGGGGTGTCGGTGTAGAGCTGGACGTTGACCCGCGTGAGGGGGATGCGCGTGGTGGTCCACAAGCGCAGCACCGCGGTTTCAAACTCGTGCTGGGTCATCGGCGCCACGGTGGCACCGCGAGGCCGGAGCGTCAACGCCGACGGAGGCGACGTCGACGCACCACCCGCCGAACCGGCGCGCGCGGGATGCGCCGGGCCACCTGACGCGTCGGCGCGGTGGCGATCTGAGACGCGGGAATCCCCAGGGAAGCGAGGTCTTCGCGCGCCTCGGCCGAGCGTCGGGTGCGGGTGCAGCGGGTGACCCGGAGGTCGTGGTTGGTCGCCGTCCTCCGCGCGTACACGAGCCAGGTGGTGCCCGTCTCGAAGCCCACCGGACAGAGCGTCGGCGTAAACAGCAGCCGCGTCGTGCCCGCCGTGGCCCCCTTCCACTCGCGAAGCACCAGCGCGGTGACCCATCGCCCGGGCGCCGCGGCCGCGGACTCCGTCACATACGGCCCCTCGCGGACGCCCGTCACCTGCGCTTCAAACACCGCGTCAGACTCCGCGAAGGCCACCGCTGGAGGACGGGTCGCCGGGCACGGGCACACCTGCGCCCAACCCGCGACCGGCATCAGACTCATCAGCACGGCCACGAGCGTGGCGAGCACCAAACACTTCGGTCTCAATGCGCCACCGCCATCGGGACGAGCGCCGCGAGCGTCCGCGACCAGAGGTCGAGCAGGGCCTCGCGGGAGAGGTCGCGGCGGTCGAGCCAGTCGAGGCTCGTGGCCTCCACAAAGCCGAGCCAGCCGCGGAAGATGAGACGAAGCGAAGGTGCGGGCTCGTCGAGGCCGATGCCGCGCGCGAGGCGCGTGAGAAACTCACGCCGGGTCGCCTCGATGATCGCCGCCGTGTCGGCGTCCGAGCCGATGCCGCCACGAAGGAGCGTGCTGTACGTCGCCGCGTGCTCCTCGACGAAGCGGAGGTAGCACGACAGACCCGTGGTGAGGCGCTCGATGGGGGGCGTCGCGTCGGAGGTCTCGGTGGTCTCGATGAGCCGCCGCGCGGCCTCGCGCACCACCTCCACGTAGAAGTCCCGCTTCGTCGGAAAGTAGTGGTAGAGCAGGCCCTTCGAGATGCCCGCGGCGTCGGCCACGTCGTCGATCTGCACCTCATCCCATGATCGCTTCGCGAAGATCGCGATGCCCAGCTCCAACAGCTGCGCCCGCCGCGCGTCGCTCGTGAGCCGGACGCGCACCTCCCCGTCACCCGACGACCGCGGGCGCTGCTTCGAAGTTCGGGCCGGGGGCTTCCGTGGCACGTCGCGACCCTACCCGAGACACTCTCGCCGCGCACCCGTTGACTTCCCCGAGGAGGTCCCCTACCTTCGCTATTGAACAGGAGTCAACAACATGGACGGCGACGCACCTTCGCGGCACAAGATCACGCCGCGCTCCCCGGGGTTCGAGTACGTGGGGCTGCCGCGGTACTGGTTCGCGGACAACCCGGTTCGTACGCACATCGCCAACGGGGCCAACCTGCTGTTTCCCTCGGGCGAGCGCTTCTTCGTGCGGAGCGTGCGGCACTACCTGCCGCAGATCGACGACCCCACGCTGCGCGAGCAGGTGCAGGGCTTCTGCGCGCAGGAGGCCCGCCACGGCGCCGCGCACCAGCGGCAGTTCGACGTGATGCGCGAGCACGGGTATCAGCCCGAGCGCTTCCTGGGGTGGTACGAGCGGGTGGCGTGGGGGGTGCTGGAGCCCGCGTTCTCGCCCGCGATGCGGCTGTCGGTGACGGTGGCGCTCGAGCACTACACCGCGATCATGGCGGAGGGCGCGCTGGCCTACGGGGCCCTCGACGGCGCCCACCCGAAGATGGAGGCGCTGCTCAAGTGGCACGCCTGCGAGGAGATCGAGCACAAGGCCGTGGCCTTCGACGTGCTCGCGAAGGTGGCCCCGTCGTACGCGACGCGCATGGCGGGGATGGTGCTCGCGACGGTGGGCCTCGCGGCCTTCTGGGCGGTCGCCACGGTGAGCCTCATCGCGCAGGATCGAGCCGCTGGACGCACCATCTCGCGCCGTCAGCTCCGCGACGCGAAGCAGCGCGACCGGTCGATCGTGAAGGACGTGTTCATCGCCGGGATGAAGCGCTACGCGCGGCGGGACTTCCACCCGATGCAGCACGACGACGTGCACCTCGCGACGGAGTACCTCGCGAGCGTGGGCCTCGCGACCTGAGCGGTGATGTTTCGTGGGGGGGGACGGAAGCGGCGGGAGGGAGGCGAAGGGGGCGATTAGCAGGGATGGTTCGGCGGATCGCTGCCGTTGCCGCTGTCCTGGTCGGTGCAGGTGCGGCGGCGGCCACGGCCACGGCCACAGTTGGCGCCGTCGCTCGGGTCGGCATCGGTCACGTTGGTGCGGCCGCGGCCAGCGCCGTCGCTCGGGTCGCTGTCGGTGCGACCGGTGCGCTGCGGACAGGCCTTCGCCTCGCTGGGGCTGAGCACCGCGGCGCCGAACACAGCGCCCGCGACCACCGCGCCCACACTCGCCAGCGCCGAGCGCCGGGTCGGGTTGGACACGTCCTGGATGTCGCCGTCCTCGAGGGTGTTGGGGAGAGTGAGCTTCGAATCGTTCTTGTCGGTCATCTTGGGTTTGAGCCCTCCTACAACCCCGAGATCATCACCCTCTCGGCCCGTACGCAAGCCCCACGTGCAAACGCGCCGAGGTGTGTCGCGCCGTTGGACAGCGGGCCGAGGAGAGGGCGCCCGGCGTCAGGGAAGATGGCGCGGCGGTTGATCACGCGCGCACAATTGCGGTGACTGGTGGGTGGTCAAGAGAGGAAGGCGGCGGCGGCGCCGAACAGGCCCGCCGCGAAGGGAGCGAGCGCGCAGGTGAAGGCCGTGAGCAGCGTCGCGAGGGCGGCGACTTCCGAACGAGCGAGCGCCTCGCGCACCGTGTCGAGCGTGCCGGGCACCGTCCACCCGTCGTCGGGGGCGCCGTCCGCGCGGAAGGCGCCGCGCTCCTGCTGCTGGAGCGTGATCACCACGACGGGGCCGACGTAGCCCGCGAAGGCGTCAGGCGCCTGCCGCGGCGCGCCACCGTTGGCGAAGCGCAGTACGTTGCCCTCGCCGAGCTCGGCCTGCCGCCACGCCTCGGGCGTCCCCCACGGCGCGAGGTCGGCCCGGTGCACGATGAACATCAGCGCCCCCATACCGAGCGGCAACGCGCCGACGAGGAGCGAAGCGATGATGCCGACCTCCCGGTGGTGCCACGCGGGCTCGAACGCCGGGACCAGCTCGCCCGCCACGACCATCGACGCGAGCAGCAGCGCCGCGCCCGCCGCCACGATGAACGATCCGAGCGTCGCACGACGCAGGATCTGGATCGCCCGCGACGAGGTGCGAGAGAGGAGCGCGACACCTGCGAGCACGCCGACCGCCGTCACGGCGAGGCCCACGGGATTTTCGAGGAGAAACGCCGCCGCGAGGGTGCCGACCGCCGACGCCACCACCGCCGCGCGGGCGACGTGGGGCCGCGTGCGGGGGAGCGCGAAGGCGCCGACCACAAACGGGAGCCCCATCGTCAACACCAGGAAGGCGACCCCGAGCGCGCCGAACAACGCCGCCTCCTGCTGCGACTGCCGAGCGGCCGCCGCGCCGTACGCGACCGCCGCGAAGGTGCCCGCGAGCATCGGCCCGGTGGCCAGCGCGCAGAGCGTCGCCAACCCGACGACGAGGATGGAGGTCTCAGGGCCGGTCTGAAGCTGCTTGCTGAGGTGCGCGGGGGAGGGGATCCACCAGCGGAGGAGGCTCGGCGCTCCCTGCGTGCGCCAACGACTCAAGAGGCTCGACATGGTGCGTGTGCTCCTTTGAGAGCGCCACGCTACCACTGAACCGGGCAGGCGACAGGGGGAGGAGATTGAGGCGGGAGGGAGGGGCCTATGGCAGGCCCCGAAGGATCACGGGCGGGTCACGGCGGCCGTGTAGGCGCCGGAAGCCGCGCCGCAGCCGTCCACGTAGAACGCGTGGAGGCCCGGGCCGGCCGGGATCGCCGTGGTGAGCGACGACTGGCGGGGGCCGCAGGCGTCGTCGTTGCACAGCGGCGCCGCACCGCGCGCCGGGGAGAGCTGGTGGAGCTCGGTGTCCCAGGTGGCGCGGCCGCAGGTGCTCGACGTGAAGACCCCCGCCGCGGCGCCCTGGCAGGTGTACCAGTAGAAGGTGTCCTCGGGGCCGCCCGAGCAGCAGGCCGCCGTGACGCGGCCGGTGCCCGTGGTGGTGCCCGACACGACCGACGAGCCGCGCGCGAGGAGCCGCGCCGTGCCGTTGCCGACGGGGATGCGCTGGATGCGGAGCGCCGCGATGCCGCCGGTGCCGCAGCCCGAGACGACCACGTTGTACGTGCCGGGCGCGAACTGGGCCATGATCTGCGACTGCGTGCCGGTGGTGCACCCGAGGAGGCCGCCGTCGTCATTGCAGGTGACGCCGTTGGTCACGCCCGCGGTGGCGACGTTGACGCCCGCGGCCGTCTGGAAGAAGAGCGAGGTGTCGTAGCTCGACCCGATGGTGTCGGCGTAGACGATCTCGCTCTGACCCGCGGCGACGGTGAAGCTGTAGAACACGTCGTTGCCCGTGGTGCAGCCGCACGAGCCGGCGGTGTTGTTGCGGTAGAGCGTGGTGTTCACGTTGGTGGTGAAGCTGGCGCCCGAGGTGGGGATGGGGTTGTCGCGGGTCTCGCCGGCCCGGAGGTTCTGGCAGGCGCCGCCCGAGCAGGTCTGGCCGGCGGTGCAGCGGCGGTTGCAGCCGCCGCAGTGGTTCTCATCGACGAGCGTGTCGGCGCAGGCGGCGCCGCAGCGGGTGCCCGAAGCGCAGTTGGCGAGCACGTAGCTGACCGTGTAGGCGCCGCCGGCGGCGTTGCACGAGTCCACGACGAGGGTGTTCAGGCCGGCCTGGTTGGCCATCGTCGCGGGGATGGTCGAGTTGATCGTCGCGCCCGTGCCGCAGGTGCCGGGGGTGTCGTCGTTGCACACCTGAAGCGCCGCGCCCGTGCGGAGCGCGCTCGACTGGTGGATCGCGATGTCATACGCGGCCTGGTTGGCGCCGGTGGTCGCGCTGCAGCTCGTGGCGTGGAACGAACCCGCCGCCGCG
Organism: Polyangiales bacterium; assembly: GCA_044375895.1. Classification (GTDB taxonomy): domain Bacteria; phylum Myxococcota_A; class Polyangia; order Polyangiales; genus CAISKJ01. Next base: position 13,226 of record JBILLV010000165.1, read on the forward strand.
CCCGGGCAGGTCACCCAGAAGTGCACGCGCTCGGGGCCGCCCGAGCAGCAGGTGGAGGTGATCGTGCCGGTGCCGGTCACGGTGTTCATGGTGGTCTGCACGGAGCCGTTGGGCGAGATCGCCACGGGCGCCACGGCGCCGCCGGGGAGGTGCTGGAAGTGGATCGTCGCCATGCCCGCGCCGCAGCCCGAGAGGACGAGGAAGTAGCGGCCGGGGTTGAGCCGCGCCACGATCTGGCTGGCGAGCCCGCTGGTGCAGAGCGTCGCGTCGTCGTTGCAGGTGATCTGGCCCGCCGCCGGGGGCGTGACGTTGTTGCCGAGCGAGTCCTGGATGAACAGCGAGGTGTCCCAGGTGGCTCCGAGCGTGTCGGCGTAGACGATCTCAGGCTGCGTGAGCGTGAACGAGTAGAACACGTCGTTGCCCGCGCCCGTGCACGCGCAGGTGCCCGCGGTGTCGTGGCGCGCGCTGGTCGTGTCGGCCATGAGGTTCTGCGCCGTGCCCGCGGCGAGGTTGATCACCGTCGCGCCGGCGCGCGTGTCGTTGGCGGGGGGCGTGCCTCGGCAGACGCCCGCCATGCAGGGGACGCCCGTGGGGCAGACGTTGCCGCAGCGGCCGCAGTTGGCGGCGCTGGTCATCAGGTTGGCGCAGGTGGCCGCCGCGCCGGTGCCGCACTGCGTCTGGCCCGTCGGGCAGGCGCAGCGGCCCATCACGCACGACTGACCCATGCCGCATGCCGTGCCGCAGGTGCCGCAGTTGGCGCGGTCGGTCTGCGTGTTGACGCAGCGCGCGGCCGCGCCGGTGCCGCAGGAGGTCTGACCCATCGGGCAGGCGCAGCGGCCCATCTGGCAGGTCTGGCCGCCGCCGCACACCGTGCCGCAGGCGCCGCAGTTGTTGTTGTCGGTCTGCGCGTTGACGCAGGTGCCGCTGCAGAGCGTGGTGCCCGTCGCGCAGCCGCAGACGCCCGCCGTGCACACGCGGCCGGTGGCGCAGGTGCGCCCGCAGGCGCCGCAGTTGGTGCGGTCGGTCTGCGTGTTGACGCACACGCGGCCGCAGAGCGTGGAGCCCGTCGGGCACCGGCAGGCGCCCATCTGGCACGTCGAGCCCATCGCGCAGGCCGTCCCGCAGGCGCCGCAGTTGGCGTTGTCGCTCTGCGTGTTGACGCAGGTGGGCGCGGCGGCCATCGGCGTGCAGTCGACCTGGCCCATCGGACACGAGGGGCGCGTCGTCCCGCACACGCCGGCGCGACAGGTCTGCCCGGTCGCGCAGGTGCGGCCGCACATCCCGCAGTTGGCCTCGTCGACCTGGAGGTCGGCGCAGACGGCGGTGGCGCCGGTGCCGCAGAGCATCTGGCCCATGGTGCAGCCCGCGGTGCCGGTGCAAGTCCCGCCCGCGCAGGTCTGGCCCATCGCGCAGGTGCGGCCGCACATCCCGCAGTTGGCGGTGTCGGTCATGACGTTGGCGCAGGCGGCGCCGCAGCGCGTCTGGCCCATCGGGCACGCCATCATCTGGCAGGTGCCGCCCATGCAGACCTGACCGGACATGCAGGCCGCGCCGCAGCCGCCGCAGTTCATCGCGTCGGTCATGGTGTTGACGCAGACGCCGCCGCAGGCCGTCTCGCCCGTCATGCACATCATCGAGGCGCGGCAGGTGCCGGCCATGCAGGCCTGGCCCGCCGAGCAGGCGTTGCCGCACGAGCCGCAGTTGGCCGCGTCGGTGTTGGTGTCGACGCAGGCCGAGCCGCAGCGGGTCTGGCCCATCATGCACTCGGGGGCGCGGCAGGCGCCGCCGTTACAGCTCTCGCCCGCGGCGCACGCGTTGCCGCAGGAGCCGCAGTTCATCGCGTCGGACGTGGTGTCGATGCAGGTCGCGCCGCAGCGCTGCTGCCCGGTCGGGCACATCATGTCCTCGACGCAGGCGCCCATCCGGCACACCTGGGTGCCCGTGCACGCGGTGCCGCACGCGCCGCAGTTGGCGGCGTTCGACTGCACGTCGACGCACATGTCGCCGCAGCGGCGCTCGGTCATCGCGCAGGGCGGCGGGTCGGTGTCCGTCGGCTGGGGGTTGTCCGTCGGCACCGGCGTGTCCTCGGTCGGCGGGTTGTCCGTCGGCGTCGGCTTGTCGGTGGAGGCGTCAGGGGTCGGCGGGGTCACGGGGGGCGGGTCATCGCCGCACCCGATCGTCCCGAGCAGTGCGAGCGTTGCGCACCAGATCGTCAGGCGATTCATGGCAGTTGAGGTCTCCCAGTCGTGTCATCGGGGCGCCGCGGCCTCGACGCTCACCATGAGCGACCGTGGGCGCACCCGAAAGCAACCAACGGACTCATACAAGAGGTGCGACGGACTTTCCACAGGGGCCGTCGCAGGAATTCGCGGGGCGGGTCAGTAATCTGCGGGGGGGCAGTCGCCGTTCTGTCGGCGTCGGTACACGGGCTCACCATCGACGTAGCGCATGAAGCAGTAGTTGCGGTCGAGGTACTGGCGGAGCTCTGGGTAGTTGTACATGTAGCGGCCGTTCATCGAGCGGCCCGCGTCGATGACGAGGATGGGGCGCGAGACCTCGAGGTCGTCGAGGAGCTGGCGGCGGCTCCCCGGGACGATGCGACGCTCCTCCTCGTCGCGGGTCGACTGGAACCACGGCACCACGCCCGACGGGTACACCGTGTAGACGAAGCGCGACGCGGGCAGGCGCGCCGACGAGACGTAGGTCTCCGCGCGAAAGCCCCACACGAAGATCGTCTCGGTGGGCTGCGAGCGCTCGAGCACGTAGCGCACGACGGGATCGGCCCGCGGGTCTTGATACCAGCGGTCGGTCTCGCGGCGCACGCGGACGTTGCGGGAGAGCGCCGAGCTCGCGATGGCGAGGAGCACCGCGGCCCCCAGCACCATCGTGAGCCCGCCGACGACGGGGGCGCGGTCGTCCTTGTCCGCGGGGTCGTAGGCGAGGCTGGAGGCGGCGTAGCCCGCGACGAGCGCCGCCATGGGGTACACCTGCACGAAGTAGTGCGGGAAGAAGCGGAAGGTGAAGCTCGCCCCGAGCGCGCCGCACACGAGCTGCGCGAACAGAAACGCACCCCGCGCGTGCCGACGGACGCGGGCGAGGCGCTCACCGGAGTCCCCCGCGTACGCGCGGAGCACGCGCGAGAGGGCCACCACGCCGAGCATCGACACCATCGATCCGCCGAGGAAATAGCGGTCGATCTGCTCGCGGACCTTGTCGCGCATGTAGTCGCGCGTGAGCGGCGCCATGAAGATGTCGCGGCCGTAGCGCTGGTAGTAGTAGACGAAGGTGCGGAGGTGACCCGTCACGGCGTAGACGGTCAGCACCAGCGCGTACGGGATCGACGCGCCGACGGCGAACACCGCGAGGTCGCGCAGCCGCCGGGCGAGGGGACGCTCGTCGCCGGGCGCGCCGAGCGCGAGCCACAGGAGCGACGGGCCCATGTGGATGAGCGTCATCTGCTTGCTGAGCCCCGCCATCGCGGCGAGCATGCCCGCGAAGAAGAGCAGGCGCTCGCGGCGGGGGAGGGCGAGCGCTCCCTCGCGCTGCGCCCGCGCGATGAGCAGCAGCGAGCCGAGGACAAACTGAACCGCGAGGATCTCGCCGTTGTACCCGATGCCGTCCCAGGGGTTGACCTCGTACGAGAGGAAGTACGTGAGCACCAACGCCGCGACGCCCCCCGCGATCGGCGTCGCCACCTCCGCGGCGACGAAGAACGACAGCAGCACCGCGCCGATGCCCGACAGCAGCGCGAGCCAGCGGATGGGCAACCACGAGAACTGCCCCCCGATCTTCATCGCGATCGCGGCGAGCCAGTACAACAGGGGGCCGCGCTGCGAGACGCCGTCCACGTAGGGGAGCCAGCGCCCGTGGATCATCCGCAGCGCCATCGCGGAGATGTAGCCCTCGTCGTTGGAGACAGGACCGGCCCACGGGAAGAAGAAGTGGAGGTGCGCTCGAACGAGGACCACCAGCGCCACCACGAGCGCGAGCCCGGGGACGAGCCAGCGGAGGCGCCAGTGGGGATCGCGCCACGGTCGCGCGGAGAGAGCGTCGTCGGGGGAGTGGCTCATGGCAAGGGGAGGGATGAGGGTTTGAGGGGCGCCGACTTCTCCACGGGATGGCGCCGCCGCGCAAGACGCTATGACTTCCTGGGACGTCCCCGCCGCGCTGCGGGCTTGGTGGCCGGTTTGAGCCCCGCCAGCACCTCGGGCGGCACCCCGAGAAACTCGAACACCTCGACGCGGAAGTCGTAGGCGCGCTGGAGAGACGTGAGGAGCTCGGCGGCCTCGTCCGGGTCTACCGGGGGGCGCGGGGGGACACGAATCACCTTGCGCAACGACGCGAGCGGCTCGCCCATCACCAGGAGGTCGTGCGCCCGCTGCAGCACCTCGATGGGCTTGAGCGTCGGCGGAACGGCGCGGGTGCCCTCATCGAGTTCGAGGAGGAGCCGCTGGCGACGTCGTTCGGTGCGACCGTCCTGGGCCGCGCCGGGGTCGGAGCCCTGCGTGAGGAGGCGATTGAGCTTGCGCGCGAGGCGGCGCTTCTCGACGGCCTCGGGGCTCCCCCGGAGGTTGGTGGCAGGGCGTGTGGGTCTCACCATGGATGGATGTTCTGCGGCCCGTTGCTTCGCCCGCGAAGGGAGGGGTTGTCAACCGTGCGCGCCACGCTCCATGCTCCGCGCGGTGCAGCCAGGAGGCGTGAGACGGGCGACGGCGGCGGGGATCGGCGTGGGAATCTTCTGCGCGTGGTTCGTCGTCGTGATGGCGCTCGCCCAGTTTGTCGACGTGACAGCCGTCTTCGCCCGCCGAGGGCCCGCGCGCGACGAACCCCCCGGGCTCCCGCCGCTGCCCGAACGCCTCTCGACGCTCCCCGAGTCGGTCGAGCAGCTTCGGGCGATGCTCGCCGCGCGCGAACGGGTGCGACCCGACGCGCGCTTCCTCCTCGCCGTCGCCGACCTCCATCGCATCCACCGCGGCGTCTCGGCGGCCGTCACCGCGCGCTTCGACGGCGGCCGCTGGACGGTGCTCCACGGCAACACGGTCGTGGGCTCGCTGCCCGAAGCGCCCGACTTCCCCGACGCCCTCACGCTCCTCGCCGCCTGGAGCCGCTCGCTCGATCGCCCTCCCGCGCGCCACGCCCAAGGCGAGCTCCCCCGCGACGCGCTCGGTTGGGAGCTCCTCGCCCCCGGCGCCCGCGTCGTCCCCGCCCTCGATCGCCTCGGCGCCCTCTGGACGCTCGGCGTGCGCACCCCCGATCTCCTCCGCGCTGCCGCCCGCGCCACGGTCGCCCTTGCGCTCGCCACCCCTCCGGCCGTTGAGCTCTGCGACGCCGTCGAGGCCCGCGCCCTCGCCGCCCTCGCGCTCGCCCACGGCGCCGACCTCGACCTCCCCGAAGTCTCGGCCCTCGTCGCGTGGCGTCTCGGCTATGGCCGTGCCTCGCAAGCGTTCGCCGCGTCACTCGCCGCCGATCACCCCGTCCGCGCCGCCCTCACCGCGCCGCCTCGCGCGATCGTCAGCGTCCCCGAAGCGCTCCAGGCGCTCGAAGCCGAGTCGCGGCCTTCCCCGGAGCTCGCCGAGGAGGGGGTGTGCCTCGCCCACGCGGCGGCCCTCGCCAGCGCGCGGAGCCCCAACGGCCCCTTCCTCGATCGGGAGCTCCTCGCGCGCCGAGACGCCGCGACGCTCGGGGCTTCGATCCTCGACGGGTTGAAGGTTCGGGTCCGAACCAACGGTCCGCGCGCCGCCCTCGCGTGGCTCACCGTCCTTGATCGAGAGGCTCCTGAAGGGCTCCGACCCGTCCTCGCGTGGGGCGCCCAGGTGGCCCGCGTGGTTGCCGACGACGCGCGGGCCGAGACGTTGCTCCAGCCGCTCACGCCGAGCGCCGCGACGGCCCCGACGCTCCTCGCCGACGCCGCCCGCATCTTCGCGGCTGACATCGACCGCGACAACCCGCGCCGCCAGCAGGCCCGCGACTTCCTCGGCACACACTTCGACAGCCGCCCCGCGCACCACGCCCTCCGCGCCGAGGCCGCCCGGCGCGACGCGGACGACCACGCGCTCGCCCGCTCCCTCTGCGCCGAGCTCGCCCTCCTTCGCGGAGCGGCCGACCCCACCTGCGGCGCCGTCCCCGACGGTGTCTTCGTCGCGCCCGAAGCCGGCACCATCGCCGCGGTCGTCGGGTCCCACTGGCGCGCGCGCCGCCCCCGCGAGGCCGCCCGCATCGTGCAGCGCCGCGCCGCCCTCTTCGCGCAGGACCGCACTGACGCCCTCGCCCTCGCCTTCGCGGCGGCCTTCGGATCCGCCGTCGCCGACATGCGCCCGGCCGTGCGAGCACTCACCGAGGCTGGCGTGGACGCAGAGCGCATCGCCTCCCTCGGCGACGCGCTCGGGCGCCGCCGCCACGAGGCACTGGCCCTCGCGGTCCTCGACGCCATCGAAGCGCCCGACCCGCTCGTCGCCACCGATCTGCTCGTGCGCGCGTGGCGGGTGCGGCGCATCGCGCAGGGCGAGGCGGCGGCGACGGCGTGGTTGCGGGGAGCGGTTCCCGCGTCGCGTCGGGGAGCGGTCGCGATGGCGGCGTACCGCCACGGCGCGTTCGATGCGCTCTGGTCGGTGGCGTCGGTCGATGTCGATGACGTCGCGCACCGGGAGTACATCTGGCTCCTGCGGGCGATGGCGTCGGTTCGTTCGGGGCCGAACGACCCGCGGCGCCTCACGCTCACCACGCACTTCCTCGCCAACGACGCCAACGAGTACACGGTGATCGGGCGGTGCCTCCTCGGCCGAGCGGCCGTCCGCGACGTCCTCGCCCTCGCGGAGTCCCAACCCCTGCGCGCGCTCGCGCTCTACGCCCTGGGCGTTCGCGCGGAGGGGGAGGGACGCGCGGGCGAGGCGGCCGACTGGTACCAGCTCACGCGCCTCGCAGGAGACGCGAGCGACCGCGAGTTTCGCTGGGCGGCCGAGCGCCTCGCATCCCTCGGTCAGGAGAACCCGCCATGAGCGCCGAGCCCGCCCCCATCGTCCGCCTCCAGCGCTACGACGAGGACGATCCCTTCGGACCGGTTCCCTCCTCCGCGCCGCCGCGTCTCTGGACGGTGTGGGCGATGGTCCCCGTCGCCGCGCTGGTCTCGTCGACCGTCGCGTCGGCCACCCTCGGGATCCTCTTCTACCCCGCGGCGCGGCAGCTCCGCGCGATGGCGCTC
>JBILLV010000078.1:0-31790 GCA_044375895.1 Polyangiales bacterium
TGCACGAACACTTCGCGATGGAGCCGACGCTCAACGTCGCGGGGGCGCGGGCGGCGTACTTCCTCCGCGACCCGTCCGACCGGCAGCCCGTGTGGTCGCTGATGGCGGTTCCGCTGCGCATTCGGGGCGAGGTGGAGGGCTACCTGGTGACGCTGGGGCTGCACCGCGGGAGGCGCTTCGAAGAGTCGCAGCGCAAGCTCCTCCAGGGCGTCACCTCGCGGGCCGCCGCCGCCATCGAGAACGCCCGCCTCTACGAAGACCTCAAGGCCACCTTCCAGCAGACCATCCAGGGCCTCGCCCGCACCATCGACAAGCTCGATCGGTACACCGCGGGGCACTCCGATCGGGTGGCGTACTACGCGCGGCTGCTGGCGCGACGGCTCGGCCTCGACCCCGAGCAGGTGGAGATCACGCGGCAGGCGGCGCTCCTCCACGACATCGGCAAGATCGGCTGCGTGCTCAACCTGAACAAGGCCGGCAAGCTCACCGCCGAGGAGTACGAGATCTTCAAGAAGCACCCGGGGTACGGGAAGGACATCCTCGACCCCATTCGCTTCCTGTCGCCGCTGGTGCCGGGCGTTCACCTCCACCACGAGCGCTGGGACGGCAAGGGCTATCCCCTGCGGATGAAGGGCGAGGAGATCCCCGTGATCGCGCGGATCATCTCGGTGGCCGACACCTACGACGCGATGACGAGCGACCGGAGCTACCGCAGCGCGCTCCCGCACGAGGTGGCCGTCAACGAGATCGAGCGCTGCGCCGAGTCGCAGTTTGACCCCGCCGTGTCGAACCTCTTCCTCGAAGCCATCGAGCGCGACCGCGAAGAGCGGCAAGACCGCGGCGAGCCCGTCCCCGAGTAGCTACAGCGCGAACCGCTGGACGAGCCCCTGCGCCGTCCCCGCGAGGAACCACTCGCCTGATGCGTCGACCGCGAGGCACGTCACCGCGTCATGGCGTTCGGGCAGGCGCAGCGTCGCGCGGGCGCCGGTGGTGACGTCGGCGACGTCGAGGCGAGCCCCCGAGGCGGCGACGAGGTGGCGCTCGCCGAGGGCCACGACGGGCGCGCGGAGGAGGTCACCGCCCGCGGCGTGACGGAGCGCGGAGGGGTCGCCGTCGAGCGTCCAGCGGGCGATGGCGGCCCGGTCGGTCTCCGCCGTGACGAGCGCGTCGCCGACGCTTCGAACGAGCGCGCAGGGCGTCGCGCGGCGGGCGATGCGGGGCGTGTGCGGGAGGATGACGTCGCCGAGCGAGGTGCCCGTGGCGAGGTGGAGGCGTTCGAAGCGAAGGCCCTCGCGCGAAGACCCACGGTGCACGTGGAGCACCTCGCCGCGCGCGTCGAAGGCCACGGCGTCGCTCCCGGCGTGGAGGGGAGCGCGGGCGAGGAGGGCGCCTGTTCGCGCGTCGAGGACGAGGGCTTCGGTGTGGGCGTGGAGGCACAGGATTCGCTCGCCGCAGGGGGAGAGGGCGAGGCGCGTCGCGCGGACGCGGGAGGCGATGGCGGCGTCGAGGGGGCGCTCGTCGCCGGTGGTGAGGTTCCAGGCGCGGAGGCCGTCGCGCTCGCCGCAGGAGAAGGCGCTGCGACCGTCGCGGGAGAGCGCGAGGGAGGCGATGGGCGAGGTGTGGCCTTCGAGCGAGAGGCGCGTGTCGCCGGTGGTGACGTCCCACACGCGGAGCGTCCGATCGCGGCTCGCCGTGACCACGGTGCGACCGTCGGGGCCGAGCGCGAGGGCCGTGACCGCGTCGAGGTGACCCGCGCGGACGTCGTGGCGCGTGCCCGAGGCGAGGTCGATCCAGGGGGCGGCGCGGGGCTCGCGGAAGAGGGCGCCGTCGAGGGTGGCCGCGATGGCTTCGACGGCGCCATCGCCGACGACTTCGCGCGGCGGAGCGTGGGGCGAGAGGAGGCGGACGAGGCCGTCGGCGTGGCCGATCGCGAGGGCGCCGTCGGCTGCGGCGCGGAGGGCGGTGACGGCGTGCGCGGTGGGGGAAGGGTGCGTGCGGCGGGTGCGGGTGTGGGGGTGGTGGCGAGCGGCGGTTCCGTTGTCGAAGCCGAGGGCGAGGGAGCCCGTGTTGTCGAGGTCGAGCGCCGAGACGCGGGCGCCGCGGGGCGTGGCGTACGCGCGGGAGCTCCCGTCGGCGACGCGGTGGACGGTGACCGCGCCGCGGGTGGTGAGGGCGACGTGGCTCGCGTCGGGCGAGAGGGCCGCGGGGGCGGCGCCGGTGAAGGTGGCGAGCGGGCGGGCGGTGTCGAGGTCGACGAGGGATGCGGTGGCGCCCGTGACGAGCAGGGCGCGGCGGGTGGCGGCGCGGGCGACGAGGACGGCGTCGGGGAGCGCGCCGTGTCCGTTGGACTCGCTCAGCAGGGCGCCGGTGCGGGCGTCGAGGAGCGCTCGCCAGCCGACGGGGTCGCAGAGCACGAGGAGGGCGCCGTCGGACGAGACGCCGAAGCGGGCGTCGCCAGGGAGTTCGAAGCGCCAGGCGAGGGCGGCGTCGCGGGGGCGCCACGCGACGAGGACGGCACGGGTGGCGTCGCGCGCGCAGAGCCCCCACGCGAGGGAGCCGTCGGGGGCGAGCTGGAGCGCCCGCGGCGAGGGGAGCCGACCGCGCGCGGAGCCGAAGCGGAAGGGGACCTCGTCGCGCGAAGGGAGGAGGGACGGACGGGGCGGGAGGCTCGCGCGGCGCATGCAGAGAGGGCTACGGCGGCGCGCGCGGGGGGCATGAGCCGAGGGGTGTTCGCGGGGCGGACGGTTGGCGGAGGGAGTGCCTTCAGCTTCTGTTTCCGCGTCCCAGGGTTCGCAGGAGCTCACGCCTGGGCTGGATTTGGATCGCCCGCAGAGCCGGGCTCAGGGAGAACCATGGAGGGTCCGCGACGACGGAGCCCGGCTTTGCGGGCGATCCGATTGGAGCCCAGGCGTGAGCTCCTGCGAACCCTGGGAACTCCCGATGACGCTTGCCCCACGCTAACTGACCGGCATTGGCCGTAGCGGAGGCGCGTCGGACGCCCGCGGAGGGCCTCTCGCTTGCGCGTCCCCTCCCCCGCGCGTATCTTCCCGCGCCCGTTTCTCCCCCTGGCGCCTCCCGCGCCGCTCCTCTTCCCCCTCCACGCACCACCTTACGCTTCCCTCCCGCCGCGCCCCATCGCGCCGCAGAGCCTCGTCATGGAACCCACCGCCAAATCCGCCCACGACCTCGAGTGGCCCTCCCTCACGCGCCACCTCGCCGACCGCTGCCAGAGCCCGCAGGGCCGCGCCCGCGCCCTCGCGCTCATGCCCGCCGACACGCTCGACGAGGCCCGCGCGCGCATGCGCCGCACCGACGAGGCCCTCCGCCTCACGCAGCTCGGCGAGCCCATCCCCTTCGACGGTGTGGCCGACGTGAGCGACGTCCTCGCCCGCCTCGCGCGCGACGCCGACGCCACCTCCCACGAGCTCTTCGCCGTCCGCGAGATGATCCGCGTGGCCCACACCCTTCGGCGCTACGGCCAGTCGCGCAAGGCCACGCACCCCGCGGTCGCCGCGGCCTTCTTGAGCGACCCCGCGCTCGACCGGCTACTCGCCCTGCTCGACCAGTCCATCGACCCTGACGGCACGCTCTCCGACCGGGCCAGCGCCGACCTCGCCGCCGCCCGCCGCAAGGTGCACGACCTCCGCGCCCGCCTCGTCCAGCGCCTCGAGGAGGCCCTCGCCCGCTACGCCGACCGCCTCCAGGACCGCTACTACACCCTCCGCGACGGCCGCTACGTCATCCCCGTCCGCGCCGACACGCACCTCCCTGTGCCGGGCATCGTGCACGGGTCGTCGTCGTCGGGGGCGACGCTCTTCATCGAGCCCAACGCGGTGGTGTCGCTCGGCAACCAGCTCCGGGTGCTCACCGCGGACGTCGAGCGCGAGGAGGCCCGCGTGCTCGGCGAGCTCTCGGCCCGCGCGCGCGACCACGTCGACGCCCTCGACGTCGCCCACGAGGCCTGCGTCACCGCCGACCTGCTGTGCGCCATCGTCCGCCTCGCGGGCGAGCTCCGCGCCATCGCGGTGGAGCCCGAGGCCGAGCCCGTCCTCCAGCTCCGCGCCGCGCGTCACCCGCTCATCGCCCTCGCGGGGACGGGCGTCGTCGCCAACGACCTCACGCTCCGCGCGGGGCGCGTGCTGGTGGTGTCGGGGCCCAACGCCGGCGGCAAGACCGTCGCCCTCAAGACCCTCGGCCTCGCGGCGATGATGGTGCGGGCGGGCCTGGCGCTCCCGGTCGCCGAGGGGTCGCGCGTCGGGTGGTTCGACCCGGTGGCCTGCGACGTCGGCGACGACCAGTCGATCGCGCGCAACCTCTCGACCTTCAGCGCACACGTGACGTACCTCGGGTCGATCCTCGCGGAGGTTCGTCCGGGCGCGCTGGTGCTCCTCGATGAGCTCGCGAGCGGCACCGACCCGGAGGAGGGAGCGGCCCTCGCCGCGGCCGTGCTGGAGGCCCTCGCGGCGCGCGGCGCGGCGGTGGCGGTGACCACGCACTACGAGCTCTTGAAGACCCTCGCGGTGCGCGACGACCGCTTCGAAAACGCCTCCGTGGGCTTCGACCTCGCGACGATGTCACCGACCTTCACGGTCACCCTGGGGATCCCCGGCGCGTCGAGCGCCCTCGTCGTGGCGCAGCGCTACGGCGTCCCCGAGGAGGTGGTGTCGCGGGCCCGCTCGCTGCTCCCCGAGCACGCCGGGTCGCGCGAGGACGTGCTGCGACGTCTCCAGGACGAGGAGCGCGCCGCCCGCATGGTGCGCGCCGCCGTCGAGGACGAGTCGCGCGCCATCGCGAAGCTGCGCGTCGAGCTGGAGGCCGAGCGCAACGCCCTCCGCGCCCGCGAGCAGGTGAAGCTCTCCCGCGAGGGCGACGAGCTGCTGCAGGCGCTGCGGCGCGCGCGCGACGAGCTCCGCGAGGCCGAGCAGAAGCTGCGGCGCAAGAAGGCCGCGGAGGCCGAGGTGCGCGAGGCCGAGCGGGCCATCACGCAGGTGGCCGAGGCCGTGAGCGTCACGGGCCCCATCGGCCGCGCGCTCGACGCGAACAAGGGTGGCGGCGCGCCGACGCGTCGCCCCGCCCGCGAGGACGACGTCGCGCCGGGGGCGAAGGTGTTCGTGCCAAAGCTCAACGCGGTGGTGGAGGTGCTGGAGCGGGCCGCGCGCGACCAGGTGCGCGTCGCCGCGGGGGCGCTGAAGCTCTTCGTCGCGCTCGACGAGATCGTCATCGAGGAGGCGCGCGCGGACGCCGGGAGCGCGCCGGGCGAGCGGCCCCGGCCGGCCCTGGCGCCCTACGACGGCGCGGGCGACGCGCTGCGCCCGCTGCGCACGGAGTCCAACACGTGCGACGTGCGCGGGCTGCGGGTCGACGACGCGGTGGGCATGGTCGACGCCTTCCTCGACCGGGTGTACGGCGCGGGGGGGACGTCGGGCTTCGTGCTGCACGGGCACGGGACGGGCGTGCTCAAGCAGTCGGTGCGCGAGCACCTGAAGCAGTCGCCGTACATCACCCGCTCGCGCGCCGCCGACCCGGAGGACGGGGGCGACGCGTTCACGGTGTTCTGGCTGAAGGCGTAGCTACCGCGGGACGCGCCAGCGGAAGGCCGCGCCCGTCACCGGCCCCTGCGTGTTGGCGCCGGGTGCTCCCACCACGAGCCACGCGCCCGCGGCGCTCGACATCGCGTCGAGGCTCTGCCCGAAGCGCGTGGGCTCGCGGAGGTCGCCGACGGCCATGAGCCACGGGTCGACGCCGAGCGCGCCGCCGCGCCACGCCAGCACCACGCCCGCCCCCGCGGCGCCGTACGAGCTCTCCGGCGCGCCGACGATCACGTCGCCCACGCCGTCGCCGTCGAGGTCGGCCCCCGCGAGGGCGGTGCCGAAGCGCGGGTCGTTGTCGAGCGGGCTGCGCAGCACGACGCGGGCGGGCGCGGCGACGTCCTGGAGCGCCACGCGGCGGTAGTCACCATCGCTCCAGAGCGGGCCGGTGCGCCCGGCGGGGCAACGACGCTCGGGGCAGAGCGACGCGATCCACGCGCCGGAGACGACCTCCACGGCGGGGTCGGTGCCGTCGCCGAGGGCCCACGAGTTGTCGCGGACGAGCAGGTCGGGGACGCGGTCGCCCGTGACGTCCCCGGGCGCCGCCACCACGGCGCCCATCGCCGTCGGCACCGTGCGGTCGCGGTCGTCGTCGGCGCGCGAGGCGAGGTCGCCCGCCACGTTGTCCGCGAGGCGCTGGCCGTCGCCGATGAGCGGGAGGTCGAAGGGGGCGGTGTGTCCGCGCGCGCACCGCGGACCGAAGCCGAAGCGAACCACCGCGCCGACGCGCAGGTTGCCCGTCACGCCCGCGACCGTCTCCGCGCAGCCGTCGTTGTCGAGGTCGCCGAGGCCCACGGCCGTGGGGTAGCCCGCGCCGTCCGCGCGCACCGGCCACCACGGCGCCTCCGCGGGGTCGCCGCACACCACCTGGATGCGCCCCATCGCGTCGTCGGCGCGCCCGAGGATCACCTCGGCCCCGACGCCGCCGTACGTCCCCGCGTGGGTGACGAGGAGGTCTTGTCGGCCGTCGTTGTTGACGTCGAAGGCGTTGACCACCGTCTGCCCGATGCCACCACGCAGCCCCCGCTCGGCGTCGGGCTCGCGCGCATAGACGTGAAAGCGCTCCACGAAGCGCCCGTCGGCCTGCTGCGTGAACACCCGCACGATGCCCCGGTTGATCGCCGCCGCGTCCTGCACCGCGCCCGTCGTCGTGCGGAGGAAGCAGCGGTTGTCGGGCGGCGGCGCGACGGCCCCGCGGCGCACCACCTCCCAGCCCCCGGCGATCGCCGACGGATCGCCCACGGCGTAGTCGACGCGCCCGTCGCCGTTGAAGTCCAGCGTCGCCACCGACGAGCCGACGAGCGCGTAGTCGCGATCGCCCGCGTAGGACACCGCGCCCGTCGACGCGCCCGACGGGAAGAGCGACACGGCGCCCGCGCGCGGCCTCACGACGTCCCCGACCCGCGTGTGGGCGAGCGGCGCCCCGACGAGGGCGTCGCCCGCACGCCCCGCCGCCAGCGAGCCCACCGCGACCGCGCTGCCAAACGCGTCGGCGCCCGCGCGCTGCGGGAGGGCGATCGCGGTGTGCGCCGCCCAGCGCATCGTGAGCGACGACGCGGCGCCCGCTCCCACGAGGTCGACGCCGCCCGTGATGTACCCGACGGGCGTGGTGCGGAGCGCGGCGGCGACCGCGACCGCGCGCGCGGGCCCAGGGGACGAACGGTCGACCGCGAGCGCGCTGCCGAAGGTCTCCGTCCCCGCGCCGCGCAGCGTGGCGTCGGGCGTGAGCGCGGCGCCGGTCATGAGCGAGCGGACCAGCGACGGACCCGTGAAGGCCCACACCCTCCCGGGCGTCGGGAGCCCCGAGATCCAGCCGCCGAGGAGGTAGTCGTCCGCGCCGTCGCCGTCGACGTCACCCCCCGTCGCGGCGGCCCCCGCGCCGTCGTTGAGCTCACCGACGAAGCGCGCCCGCGCGACCGCCGTGGTGAGGTAGCGAGGGGCCGCGGGCGTCCCCATCGCGCTGAGGCTCCCCGGTGCGAACGCGTACACCGCGCCGCGGAGCTCGGGGGTGAGCACGTCCATCGTGGGGTGCCGGTGGTAGCGCGGCGCCCGCACGAGGAGCACATCGCCCGCGCGGGTGGACACCACGTCGACGCCCTGGCCGAAGGAGGCGACGGCCATGCGGTCGGCGAGCTCGACGACGCGTGACGGGCGCCGTTCGAAGCCCATCGCGCCGAGGTTGCGGTACACGACGACGCGCCCGAGGTAGCCCGTGCGGTCGGTGACGGCCATCGCGGGGACGCCGAGCACGAGGTCGCGCGCGCCGTCGCCGTCGACGTCGAAGAGCGCAGGGGGCCCGGCGGGCGCGATGATCTCCGCGTCGTGGCAGCGGCCGGGATCGGGGACGAAGGTCTCCAGCGTCTGCGAGGGCGTGGGCTCGAAGGGCCGCCCGGTGTCGCTCGCGCCGGCGTAGATGAACACCCGCCCGATCGCGACGCAGGGCCCTGGGGCGAGGGCGGGGCCGCGCGCGCCGGGGGCCACGACGATGAGGTCGGGGTTCATGTCGCCGGTCACTTCGGCCACGGCGAACGTCGCCCCGAAGCGCTCGTTGTCCGCCGCCCCGAGGAGGGCCTGCACCGCGGTCGAGGCGAGGCCCTCGCGCGACCCGGCCCACACCTCCACGGTGCCGACGTTGAGCCGGTGGAGGTCGCGCTCGGGGGTGGCGACGATGAGGTCGTCGATGCCGTCGTGGGTGACGTCGACCGCGCGCACGGTGCCCATGAAGTCGTTGGCGCGGCGGCCGTCGATCACCACCGTGGCGGCAGCGGGGAGGCTCCCATCGGCGGCCGCGAGGTGCACCGCCACGCGGCCGGCGTAGGGTGCCAGCGACTGCATCGTGGGGTGACCGATCGCGAGGTCGGGGCGGTGGTCGCCGTTGAAGTCGCCCCACGCGAGCGAGCCCGTCGCCGTCAGCTCACCGCGCACCGCGGGGGAGGCCGTGAGCTCCTCGCCCACCACCACCCGCACGGTCGCGCGGTCGCCGGTGGCCCGGTCGTTCACCGTCACCACGCGCTCGCCCGGCGCGGCGCCCGCGGCGTTGAACCACATCGCGCCCGCATCGTTCGACACCGAACCACCGGGCGTCCCTGCGACGGTGGCGTCGAGCAGCGTCGAGCCGCCCGCCCAGTCGAGCCGCACGCGCCGACCCACGGGGACGAGCACCACGGGCACCTTCGGGCGCAGCGCGGCGCCGGCCTCCACGCGCACCGTCACCGGCCGCTCCACGCCGCTGCTGGTGTCGGTGACGATCCAGGTGCTGACGCCCACGGCCGTGCCCGCGGTGAACGTCGCGGCGGCGGCGTCGAGCGCGCCCATCCCCGCGCGGACGGCACCCACCAGCGTCCAGCGGGGCGCGCCGAGGTTGCCCGTGACGCTGAAGCGAACCACCGCGCCCGGGCGCACCGTGACGGTCGCCGGCTCGACGCGAAACGGCCCCACCACCTCCACCGACGCGCGGGCCTGGAGGTCGCAGGTGGCGTCGTCGGCGAGGACTTCGAAGCGCGTCGCCGTCGGGCCGCCCGTCACCGAGCCCGCCAGCGACACCAGCGAACCGCGCAGCGCCGACGGGTCGACGGCGTGGAAGAGCACCTGCGCACCCGATCCGCCGCTGGTGTGGAGGACGGCCACCGCGCCCGTCGCGAGGCGCAGCGAGGCCGGGTCGACGACGAGGGGCGCGCAGCGGCCGCGCGCGTCGGGGGCGCCAGCGTCCATCGAGGGGAGCGGTTCGGTGTCGGGCAGGCCGTCGTCGCGGGCGCAGTCGCACGCGTCGGTGGGGCTCCACCCGAGGTCGTCGGCGCGGGCGTCAGGGCGCGCGTCGGGCGCGTCGTCGCCGCAGCCCGCGAGGGTCAGCGACGCGACGAGGACCAGCCGTTTCACATGCCGCTCCCCGGCGCGAGCACGGCGCGGATGGGGCGCTCGCGGAAGCGCGGGCTCGTGAGCCCCAGCGTGGCGAGGAGGGTGACGGCGATGTGCTCGGGCTTGAGGATCACGCCCGCGTCGGACGCGACGTTGTTGTCGACGTCCCAGGGGACGGGCGACATGCCGGTGTCACTGGTAGCGCCGACGAGGGTGTTGCCGCGGATGCCCGCGCCCAGGAGCATGAGCGACGAGGCCTGGTGGTGGTCGCGGCCGTTGTAGCTGTTGAAGAGGGGCGTCCGCGCGAACTCCGAGAAGCCGACGATGGTGGTGTGGTCGAGGAAGGTGCCGCCCGCGGGGTGGCGCGACGAGCGCAGGTCGTCGAGCAGCGCGAGGAAGGCCGAGAGCCCGTAGGTGAGCAGCCGCGCGTGCTCGGCGTTGTTGCCGAAGTGGGTGTCGACCACCCGACCGAGGCTCACGCTCACCACCTGCGATGTGCCCGTCTTGATGGCCTGCACGGCGAGCGCGGCGCGGGCCCCCGCGTGGTCGAACTCGCCGCGCGCGAAGCCGTAGCGCGCGCGGAGCGCCTGGGCGGCGGGCGTGTCGGCGGTGACGAACTCGAACTCCTGCACCACCCGGTCGCGGAGGAGCCCGTCGGCGGTGGCGCGCGCCTCGCGCATGCTGGTCCAGAGGCCGCGGCGGTCGTACATCACGTCGGCGCAGTCGGCCTCCATCGCGCGGGCCCGCTCGGCCATCGCGCGCTCCACGGCCTCGGGCTCGGCCGCGCCCGCGGGGGCGAGCACCACCATGAGGTCTTCGGGGCTGCGGACGAGGAGCGCGTTGGCCGAACCGGGGTAGCGGTCGTTGTAGGTCTCGACGCCCACGGAGAGGTTGAAGAGGGGGCGGCGCGCGACGCTCGGGGCCATGAGGGCGGCGATCTCGGTGGCGACGCTCGACCCGCGCGCGCTCGTCCCGACGGGGTACGCGGCGGTGAGGAAGTAACGGTACGCCACCTCGTGCCCGAGCGCCGACATGTTGACCCCGCGGAGGACGGCCATGCGGTCGACGAAGTCCGTGAGCTGCACGCGCGCCCCGTCGCGCTGCGCCAGCGGGCCGAACACGAAGGGCGACGGCGTGCTCGGGCGCACCAGCCGACCGTGGTACCCGAGGACGCCCTCCACCTCCTGGTAGCGCGGCTCGATGAAGGTGCGCTGCCGTTCGGAGTCCGGGAAGCGCGCGGGGTCGCGCGGATCGAGCAGCAGGAGCTGATCCCACCCGCCCGGGAAGTGGCAGAAGATGAACGCTCGCCCCGCGGGGAGCGGGAGGTCGGCGCGCGCGAGCCGGGTGAAGCCGAGGGCCCCCGCCGCGGCCGCGCCGCCGAGCGTGGCGGCCCCGCCGAGGAAGCGGCGGCGCGAGAGCGAGAAGGACTCCTGAGGGCGGCTGCTCTTCTGCGACACGGTGCTCTCCAGCTCAGTACGACATGAAGCGAGGGTCGGTGGCGAGGTCGATGCAGACCGCCCGCCACCCGTCGGCCGGCGTCGCCATCGGCTGCGACGTCGCGGCGCGGAAGACGCCGAGCATCGCGGTGACGGCCGACCCGTCGGGCGCGAGCACGAGCCCCCAGAAGCGCAGCGCCAGGGCCGCGAGGTTGCGTCGAATCGCGGGCTCGGCCGAGGGGAGCGCGTCGCCCACGGCGGCCTCGAGGTAGATGTGGCGCTCGGCGGGAGGGCGCGCGGCGTCAGCGCGAACGCCCGCGGCGCACACGGCCCGCGCGGCGTCGCCCGCGAGCTTCGTGAAGGTGATCGTCGGGTCGGTGACCTCGGAGGTGGTGGTGACGTAGTCGGGCCGACCGAGCGTGCGGCCATAGAACTCGAGGAGGTCAGCCTCGGCTTCGAAGCGCGTCCCGGTGGGCGACGCGGGCGTCCGCACGGTGCGCGGCCCCACCCAGCGCGCGCCGATGATCTCCTCCAGCGAGGCGCGAAACTGCGCGAGGTCGACGCGGCGCGGGGCGCGCCCGACGTGGTCGTTGAGCGTCGGGTCATCGAGGCCGTACGCCGACCCGTCGGGGTAGCTCGTCTCGCCCGCGTCGACCGGAATCGCGCTCCCCGGCGGCCCGGCGCCAGGACCACCGCCCGGACCCGCGCCGGGAGCGCTCGGCGTGGGCGGCGCGGCGACCTCGCAGGCGGCCAGGAGCGCGAGGAGAGAGAGCGCAGACGCGCGGGGCATCAGTCGATCCTCCGGTAGGCGGGTGAGGTCACGATGGCGCGGATGAGGGCGCGGTAGCTCCGACCGTGGGCTTCGAAGTCGCGCAGCAGCGCGGGGAGCACGCGGGCCTGCTCGGCGGCGGACATCGGGCGGTTGAGCAGCCGCGACCACGCGGTGCGCGCGGTGCACGACTGGAGCTCGCCGCTCGCGAGGGTGTCGCCGATGATGGAGCGCGGCCCCTCCTCGATGCGCCGCACCTCCTCGGGGCTGCGGTACAGGTACGACTGCAGCGTGCCGAGGAAGGGGACCGAGTCGCCGTCGATCGGCGAGGTGACGTAGTTGCGGCAGTAGCGCGGACAGGTGGCGCCGCCGCAGTTGGCGCAGGCCGGATCGACCGCGGGGAAGCGCGCCGGATCGAGGTAGTTGGTCGCGCGCTCAGCCCAGCGCCCCCAGGCCGCGCCGAGGGGCTCGATGGACGAGTGGCAGTGCTGGCAGCCGCAGCGGCGCGCGAGGTTCGTCTCGCGGTTGCAGGGGTGCTCGGGGGGCGGCGGGGCGATGGCCGGGGGCTCGAAGGGGCGGCAGAGGAAGGCCGTGCGGAAGCGGTTGATGCGCGACCGCTGCGTCCCGAAGCGGGCGAGAAACACCGGCGTCGTCAGCACCCCCGCGTGCTGCGCGTGGCGCGGGTACGCGTGCCAGGTGTCGTCTTCGAGGGGGATGTCGGGGAGCGCGTCGGGCGGCGCCGAGGGGCTGAAGTCGAGCTCGCCCACCTGATCGGCCTGGTAGCGGTTCATGAAGGCGAGCGGGCCGTTGGCCATGCCGCGCGTGGTGGTGAAGATGGCCTCGTAGGGCTCGTCGCGCGCCACCACCGACGCGATGATCTCCAAGGGCTCGCGGTTGATCGCGTCCATGAGCCGCTGGAGCGTGCCCGAGAGCCGCGCGAGCTCGCCGGTGAAGGGCGCGCACCACGCCCCGCGCGGGCCGCACCCGCACGAGTTGTCGGTGTAGATGCCCGGGCGGCACGGGAGCCGGGTGTTGAGGCTCACCGTGCGCTCCTGGGCCTCGTAGGCGCAGGTCTTCACCCAGTGCCCGAGGGCCCACCACGGACGCGCGAGGCGCCACCCCTCCTGGCGCATCTCGGCGCGCACGGTGAGGCGCTGCGGGTCGGCGACGTTGTCGCAGCGGTTCGCGAGCTCGGTGTAGCCCGCGGGGCACGCGTAGCCCGGGCCGTCACCGAGGATCCACTCGCCGGCCACCAGCCGACGCTTGGCCACGTAGTCGGCGCGCGCCCAGGCGCCTCCAGGCCCCGTGGGCCGCGCCGCGCGGCAGTAGTTGGGGCAGTGCGTGGCGTCGTCGTAGGGGAGCGGGATGTCGCGCTCGTCGTAGTAGTACCGACGCAGGCCCGTGCGCGGGGACGTGTAGTACGGGCGGTTGGCGGCGTCGTGGGGCCAGCGGCGATCGTCCGCGGCGACGCGCTCGGGCGGGTACTCGAGGGCGTTGTCGCAGCCCGTGTAGAGCATGGCGCCGCCGCGCTGGTACTGGTCGCCCGCCACCACGCCGTAGTTGAACACCGCCGGCAGCGCCGCGGATTTCGCCACGCAGGCGGGGTCGTCGGGGTTGTACGCGCGGTTGCGGACGAGGCAGCAGGCCGGGTGGTTGGGGTTGGAGGCCGTGCAGCACGAGGCCGCGGTGAGGTGCGCGGGGTCGTCGGGCGCGGGGCAGACGGGCTCGTCGGTGCGACGATCCATCGCCTGGACGAGCCACTCGGGGTTGATGGTGTCGGTCGCGAGGTTGCGGCCGCGGCCGGGAACCACCACGAGCTTCGCGCCGACGTACAGCTCGAAGCCCGCCATGCTGGGCCAGAGCTGATCGGCGTGCCACGCCCGCACCCGCCCGAGAAAGCGCCCGTCGCGCAGCATGCCGTCGACCATCTCCGTCGGCACCTCGCCCGCTTCGGCCACCCGACGATACTCCTCGGGCGTGGGCGGCGCGCCGCGCAGGTCGAGCGAGAGCTGGCGGAGGTAGCGCGTGGGCGAGGCGTCCGCGCCGCGGCAGTCGGTGCTCGCCGCCACGGCCCGACCGGTGCCCTCCGAAGGCTGCATGCACGCCACCGCGAGCGCGACGAGGAGCAGAGCCCAGGTGGTCACCAGCAGCAACGGCGGACGCTTCACAAGCACACTCCTGCGAGGAGCTTTCGTTGCACGGTTCGCCCGGGGAGTTCAAGGCCCCCAGAGCGGGCGGGGCTCAGGCGCCGCGCGGCCGGAGTTGAAACAGATGGCAGGCGCTCCCGAGGCGCGCGCTGAGCCGCGCCCGGGCGGCGACCCCGAGCCCCGCCCCGAGCACCATGTTGCCCGTGTAGAACAGCCCCATGGGCTCCTCCGCCACCACGTCGAATCCGTGCGCCGCGAAGTGCCGACGCCACCAGGAGGGGTGGAAATAGTAGAGCTCGGAGAGGGCGTTGCCCCGCTCCCCATGGCGCCGCGGAAAGGAGTGCGACGCGGCCGTGCGGGCGGCTTCGTAGAGTGTACGGGACGGCTCGCCGAGCACGCGCGGCGCGAGGGCGGCGATGCGCTGCGCCGCGGCCGGGTACTGCGTGGCGATGGTCCACAGGCGCCACGCGTGCGTCGGGAGCACGTGGACGCAGCGCCCCCCCGGCGCGAGCACGCGGGCGATCTCTCGCTCCATCCCCGGCAGGTCGCGCACGTGCTCGAGCACGTTGGACGAGAGCACCGCGTCGAACATCCCGGTCTCGAAGGGCAACGTACGCCCGTCGTAGTCGATGACCGGAAACACCCGATCCCCCGCGTACATCGAGGCGGCGACGTCGACCGAGGTCATGACGAAGCCCCGCTCGGCGAGCTCGCGCGCCTGGAGCCCGGTGCCGCCGCCGATTTCGAGCACGCGCCCCCCCGGCGGGAGGTGGCCCTCGATCACCGCGCGCTCGTGGCTGCGGATGACGTTGAGGAAGGCGAGGTCGAACATGCGCGCCTGTCTAACACAGGAGCGCGCCGGCTTCAGCGACGCCGCGCGCTCACGCGCCGAGCATCGCGAGGAGCTCGGCCCGGGTGTAGGGCGTCCCCCAGCCGCGCAGGCGCCGCGTGAGGTTCTGCACGCCGAGGAGCCCCTTGGCGACGAGCGCCGCGCCCCGCGCGAAGGCCGTGGCCTCCGCGACGTCGAACTGCCACGGCGAGTCCTTGCCGAGCGCGACCATCTGCGCCCGCGACCCCGGCGCGTACATCGTCGGGAGAAACCACCGGGCGAGCTCGACGCGGTTCTGCGCCAGCATCACCCCCACCTCCTCGGGGCCGCCAAACTCGCCGCTCTCCAGCAGGTCGACGGTGATCGCGTAGAGCACCCCCGGCTGCCAGTTGGAGTGCCCGAATCGGACGCCGACGATCTCGTCGATGTTGTGCCCGCGCACCTCGCAGCGCGACTCGACGGCGGCCGCAGCGCCATGGCGACACGCCTCCATCGTCAGGAAGTAGGGCAGCATCGCGAGCTGCTGCGCGCCGCCCACCGGGAGCCGCCGGAGCCGCGCCACGACGGCCTCGTACCGCGCCCAGAGCTGCGGCCGGTGGCGGTAGATGACGTTGCCGATGAAGGCGAAGCCGTAGCGGTGCAGGGCGCTCATCGTCACCGCCGCGGCCGAGACGTCCGCGGCGGGCGCGAGCGGGCCGTCGCCGTCGATCCACGCGCGCGCCCCGTCCGCTCCTTCGAACGCGAGGTGGCGCTCCACGGGCTGCGAGACGAGCACGTCGGCGTCGCTCGCCACGATCTCACGCGCACGGACGCGGAGGCTGTCGCGCACCATGAGGTCGTCGTCGCCGTGGAGAAACACCACGCCCCCCGCGTGCCCGTGCTGCCGCATCCCCTCGTACCAGCTCAGCGCCGGGTCCATCGGGGGGTCGCGGTGCACCACGCGGAGCTCCCAGCCGCGCGTCCCGAACTCGCGCACCGCCGTCTCCACCGCGCGATCCACCGGGCCGCGCTCGCGGTCGTTGTTGAGCACCACGAGGCGCGGCGGCGCGTCGAGGGTGAGCCCATCGAGGCGCTGCACGAGCACCGAGCCCAGCGACCACACCAGGGCGCCGGCGCGTCGATACGTGGGCAGGCAGACGGTCACCTTCATGCGCGTGCTCTGTCGCGGCCTAGCACGCTGTCACCAACGCCCTCAACAGGAAAGCCCGCGCGCAGGGGCCGGCGGTTTACGGTCGCGTCAAAACTGTGGTCTACTCCTCGCGGCGTAGGTGGCGCGCGCCCACCGTGCGTCGAGCGGCCGCCCCTCCCTCTTGCCCCGTGACATCTTCTTGAGCACCGCACGCACCAGGCTATCGCAGACGCCCTTCCCCTGGATCGCCACCATCGGTGTGGCGGTCGGCGCCTACGGGGTGTGGGTGACGACGCCCGAGCGGGCGACGGTGCTGCCGTCGTTCCTCACGGTGGTCGCGACGTGGACGATGCTGCTGACGGTCGCGATCTTCCGCCACCCGCAGCGCCAGCTCCGCATGAGCGAGCCCGTGCTGCCGGTGTTCGGGTGGATGTTCTACTACTTCATCAAGCCGATGTTCTCGTGGCTCGCGGGGCGGCGCTTCGCGTTCGAAAGCCCCTCGACGGTGCTGCTCGAGCCCGACCTCGTGGCGCGCGTGCAGCTCCTCCACGTGCTCTTCATGCTCGCGTTCTTCGCGTCGTACTACGCCGTCGCGCCGCGCGTCTCGTTCCAGGCCCCCTTCACCGAACCCGACCCGCCGACCCCTCCCCGCGTGCGCGGGCTCGTCCTGCTCGGGCTGCTCCCGTACATCAACACCGCCATCGAGCGCGTCGTCACCACCGGCACCATCCTCCCCACCCGGAGCTACGGCACCACCGCGTTCGAAAACTACGAGCAGGTGCTGGCCTCGCGCGCCACGGGCGGCGCGGACTACATCGTCACGCAGATCTTCGCGAAGATCTGGTTCTTCCCCATCATCGCCCTCGGCGTGGGCTACGGGGTCACGATCGCGCGCTACGTGTCGACGCGGCGCTGGGTGTACCTCCTCGCGTTCTTCGCGCAGGTGCCCGCCCTCTTCCTCCTCGGCCCGGGGTCGCGCTCCTACTCGGTGTACCCCTTCATCATCGCCATCATGATCGCCGACCTGCTGGCGGGGCCGTTCCAGTGGCGCTACCTCCTCGCCCTCATCGGCGCGGGCCTGCCCGTGTTCGAGTTCTACGGCATCGCGCGCAGCTACCAGGACCAGGGCGTGCGCGAGGCGATCGAGTCGTCGCAGCAGCAGATCAGCGCGCGCGGCGACCTCGTCGACACCGAAGACTCGGGGATGCTCGTGAAGGAAGCGTTCTGCGTGGTGTACGGCGACCACACCCACACCACCCTCGGCGCGGAGTACTTCCTCAACGGCGTGCTCCAGCTCCTCCCGATGCAGCTCGTCCCCGACAAGGCCCGCCTCTGGAACACCACCAACTTCCTCGGGCAGGAGTTTCTCGGGAGCTCGGCGTCGCGCGGCGCGGGCATGGCGGGCACCTCCGTCGGCGACGGGTACCTCATCGGCCAGGAGTTCGGGGTCGTCGTGCTCGCCGTCGTGTTCGGCTTCATCCCCGCGTGGATGCAGCGCGTCGCCGCCCACGCCGCGCCGGGCAAGGGGCCGATCCTCTGGCGCTACCTGCTGGTGATGACCTTCGCCGTGCACTCGCCGCAGTTTGTCCGCGCGGACATCGGCATCCTGCTCAACGCGGCCATCTTCTGGGTCGCGGTCCCCGCCGTCGCCCTGCTCGCCGCCGAGCAGGTGGTGATGACGCGCTTGTCGTTCTGGCGGCGTCAGCTCGCGCGCGTCACTTGACGGCTTCGACCATGAGGCACGTCCCGAAGCGGTCGCCGAGGGCGGCGACGAGGGGACGCGGGTAGAGCTTGAAGAGCGCCCGGTGCAGCGGGCTCTGGTACTTCTCCGACGGGCGAAACTTCAGCAGGTCGCCGAACGCGAGCTGCGTCCACACCCGCGCCGAGGAGAAGTCCCCGAAGATCGTCCGCGCCTCGTCCACCGTGTACACCTTGGTGCCGGGGCTCTCGAGGTTCTCGAACACCGCCCGCCGCGGGCTCTTGAAGGGGTTACCGCGTCCGAGGGCGTGGAGCCCCCAGAGCATCAGCGTCGTCCACGAGCGCAGGTGGTACACCATGATGAGCGCCGTGCCGCCGGGCTTGAGCACGCGGTACACCTCGCTGATCGCGCGCACCGTGTGGGGGCTGTGGTGCAGCACCCCGTACGAGTACACGATGTCGAAGGTGTTCGACTCGAAGGGGAGGTGCTCGGCGTCGGCCTGCCGCACGTCGGCGGTGAAGCCCTCCAGCGCCACGCGCTCGCGGGTGAGGGCGACGCCGCGCTCGGTGAGGTCGACTCCCGTGGCCACCGCCCCGTTGCGCACCCAGTTGATGAAGTCCGTGCCGGCCCCTACGCCCACCTCGAGCACCCGCTGGCCGCGGCCGCGCTCGAAGCGGGCGAAGGTCTTGATGTACGGCTCCCACTCGTAGCGCTCGCGCTCGATCTGATCGAAGAAGGCTCGCCGGTCGCCGCCTTCGACCCCGCGCGTCCCGCAGGTCTCGGCCTCCCAGTGCGCCCGGACGGAGTCCTTCAGCGTGTCGGTGTGCTCCATGAGTTGCTCCGTGGGTGGAGATGCGCGACCGCGACGCCCGCATTCACGCGGCGCCGCGGCCTGTTGTGAGGCGAAGGGTCGGTCAGGCGTCCTTGGAGGCGGGGGCGTCGCCCTCGGACTCCGCGGGCTCGGCGGTGACGGTGATCGCCGAGGAGGCCACCGGCGCGATGGCCTCGCCGCCGGGGTGGAAGAAGCGCGAGTCGATCCACTCGGTGACGGGCGCCGCGACGTAGATCGAGCTGTAGGTGCCGGCGATGACGCCGATGATCATGGCCCAGGCGAAGTCGGCGATGACGCCCGTCCCGATGACCACGAAGGCCGAGATGGACAGCACCACCGTCACCGACGTGAGGATCGTCCGGGAGAGCATCTCGCTCACCGAGAGGTTGATCACGTCGAGCATGCGGGCGTTCTTCTTGCGCGCGAGGTTCTCTCGGATACGGTCGTAGACGATGATGGTGTCGTTCATCGAGTAGCCGACCACCGTGAGGATGGCGGCCACCGTGGAGATGGTGACCTCCTTGCGGGTGACGACGAAGAAGCCCAGCGTCACGAGCGCGTCGTGGGTCAGCGCGAGGATGCCCCCCGGCGCGAACCGCAGGTCGAAGCGGAACGCCACGAAGATCATGATGAACACGATCGAGTAGAGCACCGCCTTGATGGCCGCGTCGCGCAGCTCGCGCCCGGCCTTCGGCGACACCCACACGCTCGCGTTGAGCCGCCCCTCGACGCCGACGCCGCCCTGGTCACGCGGCCCGACGAGCCGCGCGAAGATCTGGTCGCCGATGCCGACGAGCGGAATCTGCCAGCGCTTGTCCTCGGCCGCGCCCACCTGGACGGCGACGTCGCCGCGGACGTTGGCGCCCGCGTCCTTGAGCAGCGTCGCCACGCCGCGGGCGTCGAGGTTGCCCCCGTTCACCTGCACCACGAGGTGGTCGCCGCCCGGAGACAGACGAAACTCCCCGAGCGAGCCCTTCTCCGTGTGCGCGCGCAGGTCTTCCTCCACGCGGCGCTTGATGCCGTCGCGCTCGCGCGTCGAGAGCGCGGAGGTCTTCTCCACGCGGAGGATGTACTCGTTGGCGTGCTGGGTCGGCACCACCTCGGGGCGCTCGTTGCCCATCCGCTCCAGGGCCTCGCGCACCGCGTCGGTGGTCACCGGCCCGTTGAACTGCACCGTCAGCTCGGTGCCGCCGAGGAAGTCGATGCCGAAGCGCGGCCCCGGCTTCCACAGCAGGATCATCGAGACGAGCGACGCGATGATGGAGAAGGCGATCCAGTACTTCCGGATCGACATGAAGTCGTAGATTCGACCGGTCTTGATTTCCATGACAGCGCCCGTCACTTCCCCGAGGCGTGGCCGAGCAGCGTCTTGACGCGCAGCCCGCGCACGAGCCAGTCGAACACCACGCGCGTCGCGAAGACGCCCGTGAAGAGGTTGGCGATGATGCCGATGAGCAGCGTGACGGCGAAGCCCTTCACCGGGCCCGTCCCGTACTGCAGCAGCACCACCCCCGAGATGAACGTCGTCACGTGCCCGTCGAAGATGGCCGTGAAGGCGTGGTTGTAGCCGGCGTCCACCGCCGCGCGGATCGACTTGCCCGAGCGCAGCTCCTCGCGGATGCGCTCGTTGATGAGCACGTTGTTGTCCACGCTCATGCCCACCGTGAGCGCGAGGCCCGCGAGGCCCGGCAGCGTGATGGTCGCGCCGAAGAGCGCGAGGGCCGAGAGCTGGAGCGCGAGGTTCATCAGCACCGCGCCGTTGGCGATGAGCCCCGCCGAGCCGTAGTAGGCAGCCATGAACACGAGCACCAGGCAGATGCCCACGATCATCGCGTTGCGCGCGTGGCGGATGGTGTCCGACCCGAGCGTCGGGCCGATGAAGTCCTGCTTGCCCTCGGAGAGCGGCGCCGGGAGCGCGCCCGCGCGGAGCACCACCATCAGCTCGTTGGCCTCGCGGAGCACCGTGCGACGGTCATCGCCGCCGAGGGTGATCTGCGCGTTGCCGCCCGAGATGCGCTGGCGGATCACCGGCGCCGAGTTGACGCGCTCGTCGAGCACGATGGCGAAGCGCTTCTTGACGTTCTCGTTGGTGACGCGGTCGAACACCTCGGCGCCGCGGCGGTTGAACTGGAGCTGCACGTAGGGGCTCCCGTCCTGCGGGTCGAGCGACACCTGCGCGTCGGAGATCATCGAGCCGTCCACCTGCGCGATGGAGAACACCATGTACGTGCGCCACGCCTCCACGGGGGTCGCCGCGGGGTTGTCGCTACGACGCGACGCCTTCCCGATGAGGAGCTGGCGCCCCTCGGGGATGTACGGGCGAATCTGCTCGAGGTAGGCCGTGATCTTCTGCCGCGACTCGGGGCCCTCCGCGTAGAGGAAGGGCGGGTTGACGTTGCGCCCGCGGCCCGCCGTCGTCGACTCGATCTGGATCTGCACGCCGTCGGGGATGCGCGCCGGCGTCGCCCCCTCGGAGGGAGCCGTCACGCCCGAGGGCACGCGCCCCTGCGTGATGTCGTTGAGCACCGTGCTCTCGTCGTCGAGGATCTTGAACTCCAGCCGCGCCGTCCGCCGGATGATGTCGCGGATCTGGTTGAAGTAGTTCTGGTCCTGGCCGGGCACCTCCACGACGATGGTCTCGCCGCGGGCGGTGATGGAGGTCTCCTTGACGTTGAGCTCGTCGATGCGGTTCGAGATGGTCTCGATGGCCTGCCGCACGGAGGTGTCTTCGAGCTGGGTCACCTCCTCCTGCCGCACGCCCAGCGTCACCGTCGTGCCCGAGCTGCCGATGCGCGCGAGGTTGAAGCGCGTCAGGAGCTCGTCGGTGACCTTCGACACGTCCGCCGCGCTGCGGAAGCGCACGGTGAACTGCCGGTTGTTCGGGGCCGCCGCGAGCGTGACCTTCTCCGCGAGGCGCGTCACCTCGTCGGCCGTCAGTCGCTCCTGGCCGCGGTGGATGTGGAAATCGCGCGCGAGCTGCTCGCGGACGTTCTCCATCTGGAGGTTCCGGCGCTCGGCGATCGCCTGGCCGATCATCACGTCGTACGAGAGACGCGCGCCGCCACGGATGTCGAGGCCCTCGTTGAGCCGGAAGGGGATGTGGGCGCGCACCCAGGGGGTGGACGCCTTGGGAATGCTCGGCCAGAGGACCACGAAGGACGCCACGAGGGACGCCAGGACGAGGCCGAGACGCCAGTACCAGCCGCGGTTCATCGCTTGGGTGCTCCTACTTCTTCGCCGTCTCGGCGTTGCCCACGGCCGCCGCGGCCTCCGCCGAGGCCGGCGGGTACTTCGACTCGATTGCGGCGCGGCGGAATTTGACGCGCACCTTCTCGGAGATCTCCAGCGTCACCTCGGCGTCCGTCATGCCCGTGATCTTCCCGATGATCCCGCTGGAGGTCACCACCTGGTCGCCGGTGCGGAGGGCCTTGTTGAGCTCCTCCTGCTCCTTGCGCTGCTTGTTCATCGGGCGGATCGCCACGAAATAGATGACCGCCACCATGAGGAGCGGCATGAGCAGCGAGCTCATGGGCGACTGAGCCGGAGCCCCACCGCCTCCAGCCGCAGGGCGCGCGGCGCCGGCGGGGTGCGCGTCGACCTGGGCGACGAGGTGGAGCGCGGAGAAGCCCGCGGGGCTTTGGAAGGGAGACGAGAGCGTGGGTGTCATCGATGCGTTGTCTCGTGCGGTACGCGAAGGGCACTCGCGCAGGGCCGTTCGGGGGATTGAAGCGGTGCGCCGCTCGGAGGAGGAGTCGTTGGGGACGCGGGGAGGGCCGTTTGCCGGAGCGCTCTGTCCCCACGCGTGCCGCGCGCTGCTAACACGCGCCGCGCCGCCGGGTCAACAGCACCAGCGGGCGCCGGAAGGGGGTATAACCTCCCTCCATGGGCACGAACCGCTTGCTTCCAGCCATTGTTCCGCTCCTCGCGCTCACCTTGGGGGGGTGCCGTTCTGGGGTGACACCCCTCGACGCGGGTGACGGAACCACCGACCGCCCCTCCGCCCGCATCGACCTCGGCTCCGGCCAGCTCCACTGGGAAGACCTCTCCCCCACCGCCCGCGTCGAGCTCATTCACGGGCCCCAAGGGGGCTGGCACATCTTCGGCCGCGTCCGCTTCGACCGCCTCGGCCCCGCGGTCGCCATCACCTTCCGCGTCACCCCCCTCGCCGGCGGCGCCCCCCTCAATGATCCCCTGGAGCGCATCCGCCTCGCCGAAGGCCGCGGCCTCGTCGTCGGCAACGGCGCCTGGGAGAGCTCCAACGCCCTCCTCGTGGTGCTCACCACCCTCCGGAGCGAGCCCGCCGCCGCCGCCGTCGTGGGCCAGCGATTTCGCTTTGAAACCACGGTGACTTCCATCGAGACCGGACAGTCCGCGACCACCGCCCGAGAGATCACCATCGTGAACGACACCTGAGCGCCCCCGTCCGACCCTGCGTCGAAAATTCCATCACGGAGCCCCTTACCACCATTTCAATGAGGGTGATAGAGTCCGGGCCGTGGCCGCCAACCTGTACAAGCCCCGCCCGACGTCCTCGATGCTGCGGGCCCCTGGTTCTGACGCGAACAACCCGCCCCCCAACACGCGCTCGCTCCAGCCCGGCTCGGTGGTCATGGGGCGCTACACGATCCAGAAGATCGTCGGGCGCGGTGGCATGGCGACCGTCTACCTCGCCAAGAACCAGGAGACCGAGCGCCTCGTCGCGCTGAAGATCCTCGACCCGGAGATCTCCAGCGACCCGAGCTACGTCGAGCGCTTCCGCCGCGAGGCGCGCGCCGCCGGCCGCATCCGCAGCGACCACGTCGTCGCCATCTACGACCTCGGCACCGACGAGTACGGCACCCTCGTCCTGGTGATGGAGTACCTGGAGGGGCAGACCGTCCAGCAGGCCCTGCGCAACGGCCGCCTCCCCCTCCAGCGCGCGGCGATCCTCGGCCGCCAGCTCTGCGAGGGCCTCGCCGCCGCGCACGAGAGCGGCGTCATCCACCGCGACCTCAAGCCCGCCAACCTCATCATCGAGCGGCTCACCGGCGGCGCCGAGAAGCTCAAGATCCTCGATTTCGGCATCTCGAAGCTCGCCGAGGCCTCGTCTCAAGAGCTCACGCGCGCCGGGCAGACCCTCGGCACCCTCGCGTACATGGCGCCCGAGCAGATCCGCGGCGCGGTGAAGGGCAACGACCCCCGCATCGACCTCTACTCCGCGGGCGTCTCGCTCTTCCTCATGTTCACGGCGAAGCGTCCCATCGACGCCGACGACACCGTGCAGCTCCTCCAGGCCGTGCTGGAGAAGCCCCCGCTGACGCTCGCGCAGGCGGCGGGCGTGGAGTTTCCCCCCGCCTTCGAAGCCTTCGTCGCGAAGTGCCTCACAAAAGACCCGACGCGGCGCTACCAGTCGGCCCTGGAGATGCGCGACGCGCTGCTCCAGGCGGCCCACGACTCGGGCATCGACGCCATCGCCCACTTCTCCTCGCCCAACGCCGCGCACAGCGCGCCCGCCCGCCAGAGCGCGCCGCCTTCCTACGGCACGCCGCCGTCGGGCGTCTCCTCGACGGTGATGGAGCCCGCCCCGACCTTCACGCCGCCGTCGGGCGTCATCGTCTCCAACATCGAGCCGTCCGGGCCGTCTGCCAGCCTCACGCTCCCGTCCTTCGACGACGAGGAGGAGGAGGGCAAGACGGAGGTTCGCGCCCCCAACGGGATGCCCCTGCAGCAGAGCGGCCCCTCGGCGCCGCTGCCGCTCGCGGGTCGCCGTCCGACGCCGCCCGTGGGCATGCCGGTCGCGGTGCCCAACGCGCCGATGCCGTCGCATCCGCCGCTCCGTTCACCCACGATGGCCTCCCCCGCGGCGCATCACCCGGGCCAGCCCACCATCCCGCCGGGCAACCGCTCAGGGACGCTCGTCGGCATGCCCGATGCGCCGCCTCCGCCCTCCCTGGGTGGTGGTCAGGCCGCGCTGGGAGAGTCGCCTCCGACGCAGGCCGTCGACGTGTTCGGCGGGCCGCCTCCGGCCAACCCGGGCGTGCCGCAGTTTCAGTTCGACGGACCGTCGGGCGCGATGCCGGTGCACAACAACGCGCTCACGATGCCTCCGCCCACGGGCTACGCGCCCGAGGAGCCGCCGAAGCGCTCGTCGATGAAGTTCGTCCTGCTCGCGGCCTGCGCGGCGTCGGCGCTCATCCTCTCGGTCGCGGGCTACGTCGCTGTGTCGGGTCGCCGCCCGCAGGCCGCCGCGGCGCAGGCTTCCATTCGCGCGCCGCGCCCGAGCACCCCGGCACCCGTCGCGGCGCCGCCCGCCGCCCCGACGCCGGCCCCCGTGGCGCAGCCCCTCGCCCCGGCGCCTGTCGCCCAGGCCCTCGCCCCGACGCCGACGCCCGCCGAAGCCCCGCAGGCCCAGGTGCTCGCGGTCGCGCCGACGCAACCTCCCCCCGAGGCAACTCCTCCGGCGGCGGACCCCGAGCCCGCCCAGGCCGCCAACGAACCCGACGCCCGCCGCCCGCGCCGGGGCCGTCGCGCACCTGCGGCGGAGGCTCCCGCCGCGCCGCCTGCCCCGCGCGCGGTCGCCGCCGCTCGCCCCGCCCGTCCTGCGGCTGCGCCGACCGCTGCGCCCGCCCGTCCCGCTCGCCCGCCCCGCGTCCGCCGCGGCCCGATCACCGACATCCCCTTCTGAGCGCCGTCTCCTCCGCGCCCCCTCAGGCGGGTCGTCGTGCGCGCAGCGTCAGGTGCGCCGGATGGAGCATGCGCACGTCGACGAGCCCACACTCGGCGGCCCAACGACGCATGGTGTCCGCCGTCTGCGGCTGGTCGTAGAAGGGCGAGAGCCAGTCGAAGGTGTCGAGGACGGCCCACTCCACGCGCTGGCGCTCATCGAGCGGCAAGACCCCCTCGTAGTCCGCGATGGGAACGGCCCGCCGCAGCGCCCGCCCGGCCAGCGGCACCTGCCCGAGCGCGTGGCTCACGGAGAGGAGCGCCGGGGCCGCTCGCTCGATGATCGAGAAGAGGGTGTCACCCGGGACGCGCGTCGTGAGCGGCCGGAGCCAGGGCTTCGGGTGCAGCCACGACTTCCAGTCGCGCTTGTAGACGTCGACGGCCACCTCACCGCCGGGCCGCGCCATCGCCGCGAGCGCGCGGAAGGTGCGGGGCACGTCGGGCGTGTGCTGGATCACGCCGAAGCTGTACACCGCGTCGAAGGTGCCCGGCGCGAAGGGGAGGTCGTAGACGCTCGCCTGCACGACGTGGAGCTTCGGGTGCGCGCGGAGGCTCTGCCAGCACGCGTCGACGGCGGCGGAGAGGTCGACCGCGACCACCTCGGCGCCGAGCGAGATCGCCACCTCGGCGAAGCGCCCGGCCCCGCAGCCCACGTCGAGCAGTCGGCGACCGACGAACCACTCGGGCGGCATCGCCCACTGCGCCAGGAAGCGGTCGCGCGACACGGTCAACCCCGACACGCTGTCGAGCTGCGTGCCGGGGAAGCGGTTCCATTGGAAGCCGAAGCTGTGGGCGTAGTTGTCGGAGGAGACGAAGCGGGGGATGCCGCGCACGATCGACCACGCGCGGTCGCCTGCGCGCAGCGTCCCCACGCGGACGTCGTCCCCGTCACGATCTGCCACTTCGAGCGAGACACGAGCGTCCGTACCGGGCGCTCGGAGCAGTTGGACCAGGGCTTCACGCATGGCCCGCGGGTCTATCGCAGAAGGGCCACGCCCGACAAGGGCGCCGAAACCGCGACGCGCCTCCCGCCGCCTTCGGAAGCAGCTTTCGCCGTGCGTGTCCCCCCGGGTAGACTACGCTCCCTCACCTCCATGCAAGCCAACCCCACCGACGTGTCCCCGCTCTCGCTCCGCGCGCCCTTCGCGCCGGGCGGCCCCTACGAGATCGACCCCGACCGCGCGCGCAAGCTCCTCGAAGTGGCGCTCCGTCGCGGCGGCGACCACGCCGACCTCTTCGCGGAGTTCTCCCTCGGCGCCTCGCTG
Organism: Polyangiales bacterium; assembly: GCA_044375895.1. Taxonomy (GTDB): domain Bacteria; phylum Myxococcota_A; class Polyangia; order Polyangiales; genus CAISKJ01. The sequence continues at coordinate 26,252 of JBILLV010000078.1, forward strand.
GTGCTCGAAGACGGCATCGTGAAGACGGCCAGCCGCGGCGTCTCCCTCGGCGTGGGCATCCGCGTGCGCCGCGGGTACGCCGCCGGGTACGCGTACACCGAAGACCTCGAGTGGGACTCCCTCGTCCGCTGCGCCGAGACCGCCGCGCAGATCGCCGAGGGCGACGCGCTCGCCGTCGCGGCCATCACCGAGCGCACGCACCCCGACCGCTACCGCGTCGATCACCCCTCCGTGCTCGCGGCGGGCACCGTGAAGCGCGACCTCCTCCTCGGCGCCGGCAAGGCCGCTCACGCCGCCGACCCGCGCATCCAGCGCGTCGAGGCCTCCATCGCGGAGGGCTACCGCGAGATCCTCGTGGCGACGAGCGACGGGCGCTTCGTGCGCGACGTCCAGCCGATGGTTCGCTTCGGCGTGCGGGCCATCGCCGAGGGCGGCGGGCGGCGTCAGTCGGGCTCGTCGGGCGGCGGCGGGCGCTTCGGGATGGAGTACTTCGACCAGCCCGACAAGTCCCCCGACGCGCACGCCCGCGAGGCCGTCCGCGTGGCCCTCGCGATGCTCGACGCGCGCGAGGCCCCCGCGGGCGAGATGGAGGTGGTGCTCGGCCCCGGCGACTCCGGGATCCTCCTGCACGAGGCCGTCGGGCACGGCCTCGAAGCCGACTTCAACCGCAAGGGGACGAGCAACTACGCGGGCCGCGTCGGCACCCCCGTGGCGTCGTCGCTCTGCACCGTCGTCGACCGCGGCGACCTCGAGCACAACCGCGGGAGCATCAACGTCGACGACGAGGGCAACACCGGCACCGCGGCGACGCTCATCGAGGGCGGCACGCTCCGCGGGTACATCCACGACGAGCTCTCGGCGAAGCACTACGGCATCGAGGCGACGGGCAACGGCCGCCGCGAGAGCTTCCGCTGCGCGCCGATGCCGCGCATGACCAACACCCTGCTGCTCGCGGGTCCGCACGACCCCGAGGAGATCATCCGCTCGGTGAAGCGCGGCATCTACGCGACGCGCTTCGGCGGCGGCCAGGTGGACATCGCGTCGGGCGACTTCGTCTTCTCGCTCTCCGAGGCCTACCTCATCGAGGACGGCAAGCTCACGGCCCCCGTCAAGGACGTGAACCTCATCGGCAACGGCCCCGACGCGCTCGGCAAGGTGACCATGCTCGGCACCGACCTCCGGGTCAGCGACGGCATCTGGACCTGCGGCAAGGACGGCCAGTCCGTCCCCGTGGGCGTCGGCTGCCCCACCATCAAGATCTCGTCGATGACCGTCGGCGGCACCGCCGTCCAGAAGTAGCACCGGAGCACCACACGCATGAACCAGGACAAGCTCTCCAACCTCGTCGACAACGTGCTGAAGCGGCTCCTCGCGGGCGGCGCGAGCGACGCGAAGGTGGTCGCCCGCGCGGGTCAGTCGCTCTCGGTGAAGGTCCGCATGGGCGAGACCGAGATGGTGGAGGAGGCCGGCACGCAGTCCATCTCCGTCCGCGCGATGAAGGGCAAGCGCGTGGCGACGAGCTCCACCAACGACCTCACCGCCGCGGGCCTCCGCCGCCTCGTCTCCGACGCCCTCGAGCTCTGCGACCTCTCGCAGGAAGACCCCTTCGCCGGCCTCGCCGATCCGTCGGAGCTGTGCAAGACGTGGCCTGACCTCAACCTCTACGACGACGCCTGCGGGGGGGTGATGGCCGCGGAGGCGATCGCGCGCGCCCGCAAGGTGGAGGACGCCGCCCGCGAGGACGCGCGCATCACCAACAGCGAGGGGGCCACCTTCGACCGCACCACCGGGGGCTTCGTGATGGCCACCAGCGGCGGCTTTCACGGCGGCTACCACGGCAGCTACGCCAGCGTCGCCGTCTCCCCCGTCGCCGCCGACGAGGGCGGCAAGAACCGCACGTCGAGCTACTGGTCGGCCCGCCGCGCGCTCGCCAACCTCGAGGACGAGCGGGCCGTCGGGCGCGAGGCCGCGCGGCGCACCGTGGCGCTCCTCGGCGCGCGCAAGGTGCCGACGCAAGAGGTGCCGGTGGTGTTCGAGCCCGACGCGGCGCGGGCGCTGCTGGGGGCCTTCGCGGGCTGCGTGACGGGCGACGCGGTGTACCGCCGGTCGACCTTCCTCCTCGACAAGATGGGGCAGAAGGTGGCGAGCGAGCTGGTGACGCTCATCGACGACCCGCTGCTGGTGGGCGGCCCCGGCTCGCGGCCCTTCGACGGCGACGGGCTCCCCTCGCGGCGCAACGTGGTGGTCGAGCGGGGCGAGCTGAAGACGTGGCTGCTGGACGTCTACGGGGCGCGCAAGCTCGGGCTGAAGAGCACCGGGAGCGCGTCGGGCGGCGGCGCGGGCACGTCCAACTTCTTCCTCGCGGCGGGCGACCAGACGCGCGACGAGATCGTGCGCGACACGAAGCGCGGGCTCTACGTCACGGGGATGATGGGCTTCGGCTTCAACCCCGTCACGGGCGATTTCTCCCGCGGCGCCGTCGGCCACTGGATCGAGGACGGCGCCATCGCCTTCCCCGTCAACGAGGTGACCATCTCCCTCAACTTCATGGAGCTCCTCGCGCGCATCGACGCCGTGGGCTCCGACCTCGACCTGAAATCCGGCGTCGCCTCCCCGACCCTCCGCGTCTCGCGGATGACCATCGCCGGAAGCTGAGCGACCCTCAGGGGAACCCGCCATGACCCTCTCGCTCGATTCGCACGCGGCGCGCTTCCCCGAGCTCGGCGGCAGCGACCGCGACGTGTTCGTCCTCCTCGAGCTCGCGGGTGACGCGGCGCCCCAGGGCGACGTCTACCGCGGGCGCCGCCCCGAGCAGCGGGCCCCGCTGTGCCTCGCCATCGCGATCGACGCGTCGAGCTCGATGCGCGGGGCCCGCTTCGCCCTCGCGCTCCAGGCCACGCGCAACGTCGTCGCCTCCCTGGGGCCGCTCGACCGCCTCGCCGTCATCACCTTCGACCGCAACGCCCGCGTGGTCTTCGGCCCGACGGCCCTCGACGACGACGGCAAGGCCCGCGCGCGCCAGTCCCTCGACCGCCTCGCGACGGGCGTCGGCACCAACCTCGGCATGGGCTGGCGCGAGGCCTCCGAGGCCGTGCTCCGCGTGCTCGTCCCCAACACCCTGCGGCGCGTGCTGGTGCTCACCGACGGGTACCCATCGCGCGGCGAGTCGAGCCTCGACGTGCTCCGCGCCCGCGTCGCCGAAGGGCTCGCCAAGGGCGTCGAGACCAGCATGGTGGGCATCGGCGACGGCATCGACGAGGCCCTCTGCTCGGGGCTCGCGCAGGCCGGCGAGGGGCGCTTCCATTACGTCCGCGACGACGGCTCGCTCGGCGACGTGGTGGCCGCCGAGGTCGACGGTGCCAAGGCCGTCATCGCCCGCGACGTCAACGTCGTCTTCGCCCTCTCCCCCCGCGTCGAGCGCGCCGAGCTCCTCCACCGCTACTCTTGTCGGCCCGAGGGGAGGGCCATGGTGGTGCGCGTCGGCGCCCTCACGCACGAGGGACCGCGCGCGGTGCTCTTCTCCGCCACGCTCGCGCCGGGGTCGCCCGACGCGGCCCTCGGCGTCGCCTCCGCCAGCGGACAGCGCGTCTCCGCCACGCCCGAGAGCGCCACGGCCATCGGCTTCGCGCTCGGCACCGACCTCGGCGCCGTCGAGAGCGAGCGCACCTCCGTGGTGATGCCCGCCCACTCGGGCTACGACGAGGCCCGCCGCAAGGTCGCGTGGGAGCTGCTGGTGCAACGCACTTTGGCGGAGGTCCGCTCGGCCTGGGACGCGATGGACAGCGGCGACCGGGAGGCCGTCGCGCGCCGCCTCGACCGGGCCCGCACGTTGCGCCGCCTGCTCGTCGAGGCCAACCTCGTGGGGGGCACGCGCCTCGCGTCGCTCCCCGACCTCGACGTGGTGCAGGAGGCGATGTTCTCCGTCGGCGGCGCGTCGCGCGAGGTCCGCAAGCGCTTCGCGTCGTGGGCGCACAACACCCAGGTGAGCTTCATCGGGATGCTCCCCCGCAAGGGCGACGACAAGCCCTGACGTCCGCGCCTTCGGGTGTACCCTCCCTTCGCATGAAGGCCCTCGCAGCGCTCGCGCTCCTCTCCCTCCTCGGCTGCGCAGACTCGGTCTCGTCCACCGGCGACGCCGCCCCCGTCACCTGCCCGTCGCCAGCGGGCGTCGTCGCGGGCGCCGCGTGCAGCCCGCCCTCGTCGCTGATGTGCACGGGCGCGGTCGCGTGCGCGCCGTGTGGCGCCTTCGGCTACGCGCGCTACGCGCCACCGTGCTCGTGCCAGTCGGGCCGCTGGGCTTGCGGGCGGGTCGACTGCGGCCCGATGCCCGGCTGCGGCTTCTTCTCCGACGGGATGTGCGCCATTCCCGCGCCTTGCGACGCGGGCGCCGACGTCCCCGACGCCTCCGCCGACGCCGCGACCGACGGCGGCGTGTGCCCGCCGGGGACGTGCCGCTTCCCCCTGAGCCCGCGCTGCGAGGCCCCCACGGGCGTGCTCGGCAACGGGTGTTGTATGTGCGGCGCCGACGGCTTCTGCGCGGCCCCCTGCCAGTGCGCGGCGCCCGACACCCCCATCGCCACGCCCGCGGGCGATCGCCCCATCGCGACGCTCCGCCCGGGCGACCTCGTGTACAGCGTGCATCACGGCGCGATGCGGGTGGTGCCCCTCCTCGCCGTGCAGCGCGTGCCGGTGCACGGTCACCACGTGGTGCGCGTCGAGACCGACGACGGCGTGAGCATCCTCATGAGCGAGGGCCACCCGACGGCGGACGGGCGCGTGTTCGGGACGCTCCGCGCGGGCGATCGGCTCGATGGGCGGCGGCTCCGCGTCGTCGAGCGCGTCGCGTACCCGCACGACGCCACCTGGGACATCCTCCCCGACTCCGACACTGGAACCTACGTCGCGGCGGGGACGCTCCTCGGCAGCACGCTACGGCTCCCGCACGAAGCCCCGCTCGACCCGTAGCACCCCCTCGCCCGCAGTCGCCACGCACACCGCCTGCGCCCGCTCGTCGAACACCAGCACCGTGCCGTCGGCCACCGTCGTGGGCGGTCGCTTGCCCTGCGTGAGGGCCTTCGCGGTGTCGTCGTCGACGGTCACCATCGGCATCGCCCGCCCCGCCGCCGTCATCGGGAGAAGCTTCGCCGCGAGCGCCTCCCGCGCCTCCGGGTCCTTCTTCGCGGCGCGCTCCAGAGTGGCGGCGTCGAGGGCCTCGTCGACGGTGAACGCGCCCGACGCCAGCCGCCGCAGCGCGGTGAGGTGAGCGAGCGTCCCGAGCGAGGCCGCGAGGTCGCGCGCGTACGAGCGCACGTAGAATCCCTTCGACGCGGTGAGGTCGACGTCGCACGCGCCCTCCCGCACCGCGAGCAGCGTCGCCCGGTGGAGCGTCACCGGCCGCGGCGGGAGCGCCACCGTCTCGCCCCGTCGCACGCGCTCGTGCATCGCGACGCCGCCCACCTTGATCGCGCTCACCGCGGGAGGCTCCTGAAGCATCGGCCCCACCAGTGCCGCGACCGCCGCCGCGACGGCCTCCGCCGTG
>JBILLV010000079.1:0-31673 GCA_044375895.1 Polyangiales bacterium
CCGGTAGGGTTCACTCTCTGTCTGATGCCCCCGCGTCGGCGTGGAACCTACGCCACGCGGGGGAGTCGTCCATATATGCAACGCGACCCAGCCCCTCCGGGCCGCGAGCCTCCGCGACCCAGCGCGGCAAGGTCGGGCGGTGGCGTTCGCAGAGCGCGCGATGCGGGTTCTGCATGTGGGTCCAACGCGCAATGGTGCACGCGATGGGCAACCAATCGCGCCGCCGTGGATTCTCACAGTCGCTTGTCCGGTAGGCGCGCGAGGCGAGGACTCCCGGTCCGTGCTCGTACGACCCGCGCAACATCATCGCCTGCACTCGCGGCTCGACGGATTCACTTAAGGTGATGACGTTCAGGATCGCGCCATCGACCGACGAAGCCCTCACGAGAAGGCCGCTTTCGAACACGCCCCAGAACTCCGGCCGCTCCCAGTCACACCAGAGCTGTGTCGGCGACCGAAGGTGGTCGAACTCCTTGACCACGAATGGGGTGGTGCGGAGGTCGGCTACGGTGACGTTGGAGAGCCCCGCCCAGACGAACCTCGCCCCGTGATCGCTGAAGCATCCGTGGCCTAGGCCATCGCCGCTCGTCACGGGGCTGATCGTTCCGTCGAGGAGCGAGAGCCGACGCGCGCCGGAGTAGCCCCACACCATCAACCAGCGAGCATCCCGAGAGAGTGTGGCGTCGCGTGCCTCCCGAAGCGATTCTGGAATGGCCAGCGTGTTGGCGCCCTCACCCCAGGTGAGCGTGGGTGGGAGTCGCGCATGAGGTTGCTCAGGCCCCTCGTAGGAGAGTGACAACCATGAGATCGTATCGAGCGCGATCTCTCGCCCGGGCACCACATGATCGCTCGGCTCACGATCCAGCCGTACGGGTTCGGGGTTGGGCGCGAAGAGCGCAGCGAAGTTGGGGAATCGCATGGGCTGCTCCCAGACCAGTGAGACGCCAACCGTACCGTCGTGCCGGATCCAGGCGCGGCGCCAGGGACAAGGTGCCGGGACCCCTGCCACGGCGGGCCCCGATGCACCGATGGACCATAGGAAGGCGTGTCCCTCGTGGATGCTCAGGAGTTGATCGGCCTCCCCCCCCACAACCATGACCTCGTGGCCCGACCAGAACCTGCGGACATGTTCGGGCTCCCCGGTGAGTGTGCGGTCTACCACCGTCAATTCGGGATTATTATTCTTGCCCCCCCCTCCAACGTACCGGTGACTACGAGACGACGCCCGTCGGGCGAGGCTTCGATGGTCCCGCTATTCAATTCAGGGAGGCCGTGTCCACTATACTGTGCCGTCCGCCAGCTCGCCGCACACAGTGAAAGCGCGACCAGGTTCCGTGGGTCGTCTGCTTCGGGGACTCGTTCGGCCGCATCGAGCGCCACGTCGAGGCCCTCATAGGAGTAAGCGCGCTGATGAGCCTGCTCCAAAAATGCTCGTCGCGACTCGGCGCGACGTGCCCTCAGTGAGATGGTCGCCGCGGCGGCCGCGAGCACGAACGCCCCAACCCCGGCCGCGCGGAGGTACCGCCCTCTCCGCGCGGCGCGGTGCGCGGCCACGAGGTACGCCGCTGCGTGCGACGAGAGCATCTCCGGCGGCACCTCGCCAGCACGTCGAGCAACGCCCCGCGGGGCAGCCCGTCGCCCGGCCTCCCCGCCGCCTCCCAGGCGCGGGCCGCGGACTCCGTCTGGTCGCGCGCTTCCAGCGTCTTGCGCGCCTCCTGAATCCATCCGTGCAGCGGCTCGACCCCGGTGAGCAACGCATCATGGAGGATCTCCACCGCGCCGCCGTCCGACAGGGAGAGGAGCGGCGCCGCCTCGCCGCCCGCGCCAAGAAGCTGCGCCAGCACCGCGCGCTCCAGGTCGGTCCGCTCGAGGTCGCGGCGAGGCTGAGGCTGTCGGACGTCCTGGGTGCCGCGCCCCGGGCTCACGAGCCGGAGGAGCAGCGTGCGAGCGACGGCGCGCTCACGTTCGGGCATCGCTTCGAGCATCGTCTCCGCCGAACGCGCGAAGGCACCCGCCACGCCGCCGAGTCGCGTCAGCGTCGCGTGTCGGAGGGTCCGTTCGCCGTCGGGCGCTCCTTCCTCCCAGAGGAGTCGCAGCGCGTGCTCGACCATCGCGAGCGACGCCCCACGCACCGACTCCCGGATCACCGCGTCGACGAGTCCCGGCTCGACCCCTACGCCCGACAGACGGATCCGTTCGTCCAACGACTCGCGCAGCGCGTCGCCTTGCAACGGCCCGAAGGGAGGCCGCAGCGCGTTCGGGCGGAGCGCGCGGAGCGCGGGGAGCCCGTCCAGCGCATCCGCGAAGTCACTCCGCACAGTGGTGACGAGCCAGAGGGGGGCGTCGTCACCCGCCATCGCGGCGCTCACCCAGGCGTCGAAGCGCCGCGTGGAGTCGTTGAGCGGGAAGCGGGTGACGAGCTCCTCGGCTTGATCCACGGCGAGCACGACGCGCACGTCGCCCGCGACCTCTCGGAGCCATCGTCGCAGGCCGTCAGGGGCGGCACCCCAGCGCCCCAGGAGCACATCTGCGGCGACGTCGAACGCCGCGCTCATCGCGGCTGCGAGCTGGCGCTCGGGGTCGTGGAAGGGGCGCAGTTCAACGACTCGCCACGCGACGGGTGCTTCGTCGAGCAGTCCCCCCGCGATGGACGGTGCGAGCGCGCTGAGCACGAATGAGGATTTGCCGCTCCCCGAAGGCGCCTCGATGGAGATCCAGCGCCACGCGGGTTCGTCACGGAGCACCGCGGCTCGCAGCGTAAAGAGCTCCACCTCACGCCCAAAGAACCACCGGGCGTCAGCCGCACGGAAGCGCTGGAGCCCGCGGAATGGGCAGCCGACGGGAGGCGGCCGGGTGAGATGCGCGCGGAGCATGGGGCCGAGATCGCTCCCCCAACGTGCGGGGTCGTGGCCGACCAGCGCGTCAAGCCGACGGAGCATCGGCGGAAGATGTTCGAGGGGTGTCGCGTCGAGGGCGAGGGCGAGGGTGAGGGTGGGGCTTCGCGGAGACGCGACGCGACGGGCGGCGAGCAGCGCCCACTGCGCGGGGTGGAGCTTGCCGCCGCGAATCGGGACCAGAAGGACGCGTCGACGCGCGTCCGGTTCGGCGGTCGGTGCCGCGTCGAGGGGGGCAGTCACCGTTCGGACGCCAGCGCCTCGCAGGGCGGCGAGGAGGGCGCGGAGGACCTCCTCGTCGACGCCCGGCGCCGCGAGCTCGATGAACAGGTCATGCGTGGGTGCGCGAAACGAATACGGGAACACCCGCTCGAAGGCGTTGCATACGTGGGGGTGCGCGCGCAGGCGGTCGATCCACGCTGCGACGATGGCGCGCTCTGGCCCCTGCGGTACGACGCGCTCCCACAACGCGCCGCGCTCGGCGTCGGGTACCGTGATGAGGTAGCCGAGCGCTTGGATCGCGCGGAGGTGCAGAGCCAGGTCGAACGCGGCCTGGTGAGCAGCGTCGGCGTCCGCGGCAGACTCCATCCGTAGGAGGCCCGCGTCGACCTCTGGCCGCGCGCGGAGGAGCCGAGCGACGTCTTGTGTTGTGGCCCCGATCCCGTCGAGGTCGGGGGTCATCCGCGCGCGGCGAGCTCCGCGAGGAGGCCCGCGTACAGGCCGCTGATGGCGTATCGCGTGCGTTGCCCGGGCACGTAGTAGAGCAGACGATGCAGCAGCCCGGCCCCAGCGGGGTCGAGGTCGGTCTCGATCTCGAGCTCCCGCGCGCGGATGGCCTGGACGGCTTTGTTGACGAGGGGAAGCGCGTCGGAGGAGTTCCGCCACTCCTGCAACTGACGGCGGAGGTGGCCCTGAACCATGTCGAAAGTGATGGGGAGCGTCTGGTGGTGGGCGCGGTAGATCTCGAAGCAGTAGCGCAGGAACATCCCCACGAGCCCGTTCGCGTTCGCCACGAGGAAGTTCGCCGCGTCTTCGTCGAACACGGGGGCTCCATCGTGGAAGTGTGCGAGTCGGAGTTTGTAGATCTCCCCCAGGTCGACGTCCGACATGGGGAGCACGGACACGAAGTCGAGGAGATCCTTCTGGCGGCCTGAAAAGAAGAGGTTCCGCGTCACGACGATGGGGATCACCTGGGGGACCTCGGCCAGCGGGCGAAGCAGGTCGAACAGCTTGTCGCTCTCCGGGCCACCCTCGCGCGCCGCGCGATCGAGGAGGTCGATGTCGTCGATGACGAGCGTGACGGGGCGCCCGCGGTTCGCCCTCACCAGGAGGCCGAGGCCACCTTGGATCGCGCGCACGAGCTGCTCATCGGACGGCGCACGCAGCGTCTCGCGCTGCTCGTTCCGCTGCTCCTGCTGGGCCTTGAGCTCTCCCGTGAGGCCAGATACCGCCCGTTCGCCGAGCGTGAAGCCAACCGCCCCAGCGCGTCCGCTCGCCTCCGCGTGCATCGACTGCAACTCATAGGCGCCATCGAGCGTCTGCTCGATCTGGGCGAACCGCGCACGAAACTGCGCGACGGTCTCATCGTCGAGTCCGACCGCCGGGTTGGCGCGGAGCGCGCTGACCTCCTTCCACAGCGTGCGGAAAATCTCGACGATCGCCGCGTGCGCGGTGCCGCGGTTGTTCGCCATCACCACGACCGAGCGGAACCCCGCCGCGGTCAGGCGCTCGTCGAGCAGGATGCGGTGAACGAGGTGAGACTTCCCGGAGCGCGTCTGCCCGTGCGCCGCCCACAGCATCTGCTGCTGCCGGGCGCTCTCGTCGAGGAGCATCTGGACCGCCCACTCGACCTCTGTCGTGCGATTCCAGAAGGAGAGGGCTACATAGTCCCCACGTGGGGGGGAGTCTGCGAAGAGTTGCCAGGAAGGCGTGCGAGGGGGCTGCATCGCGGCGCGATCATACGGAGGCCGATGCCGGAACACCAGTTGATCGCATGGACTACAGGTTCTCTCGAGCGACGGCGCTGCCCCTTCACTCCCCACGGTAGACGGGCTTGCGCTTCTCGGCGAAGGCCGCGAGCGCCTCCCGTCTGTCGCTCGACCGCAGCGTCCGCTCGTAGCAGCGCGCCTCCAGGTCGAGTCCCGCTTCGAAGTCCAGGTCGGCCCCCTGATCGATCGCGTCGAGCGCCGCGGCGAGCGCGATGGGGGCGCCGTGCGCGAGGCCCTCGGTGAGCCGCTTCGCCGCCGCCACGGCCGTCTCCCCGGCCTCCGCCACCGCGGTGATGAGCCCCAGCGCGAGCGCCTCTGCCGCCGGGAAGCGCTTCGCCAGGAGGATGAGCTCCTTGGCCTTGCCCGGCCCGATGAGCCGCGGGAGGCGCTGCGTCCCGCCCGCTCCCGGGATGATGGCGAGGGAGGTCTCCGGGAGCCCGACGACGGCGCTCGGGACGGCCACGCGGAGGTCGCACGCGAGGGCAAGTTCGAAGCCGCCGCCGAGGGCGACGCCGTTGATCGCCGCGACGACGGGCTTCGGGCAGCGGTCGATGAGGCCGAAGCTCTCGCGGTAGTACCCGAGCATCGCGCGCACCTCGTCGTCGGTCATGCCCTTGCGCTCCTTCAGGTCGGCGCCGGCGCAGAAGGACTTCTCGCCCGATCCCGTGAGCACGATGACGCGCGCGTCGCGGTCGTCGGCGAGGGCGCGGAAGCAGTCCCCGAGCTCGCGGACGAGCGCGCGGGAGAGGGCGTTCATGGCGTCGGGGCGCTGGAGGGTGACGGTGACGAAGGGGCCTTCGTGGGCGACGGAGAGGGTGCTGTAGGCGCTCATGGCGCGGACGCTACCGCAAGGGAGCCCGCGGCCGGGAGTGTGTAGCGGCGGCACGGTGGGTGTGACTGCGGGGCACGGGGCGCGACCCGACTTTGAATGTCCCAAGGGTTCGCAGGCCCACGTGATGGGCATCGGGTCGCGTGGCCTCCATCCCCCGCTCGCGGACTCGCGCGTTTCCCCTTCCTCCGCGGCAGGAAGCCGCAAAGGAAGGGGCCATCGACGCACCGTAGGGCGGCGGTGCGCAACCCCCGCTGGACCGCTGCTCCGCCCGGCGGCGTTGGCGGCGGTGCTCAACCCCCGCTGGACCGCTGCTCCGCCCGGCGGCGTTGGCGCGGTGCGGGGCGACCGTGGGACGTCGCCCGGGCGAAGCAGTGGCGCAGTGTGAGGTGCGTCTCGCCGCCCTACAGTGCGTCGATGGCCCCTTCCTTTGCGGATTCCTGCCGCGGAGGAAGGGGAAACGCGCGAGTCCGCGAGCGGGGGATGGAGGCCACGCGAGCCCATGCGCATCACGCAGGCTGGGCGCGACCCCCACGCCCCTGCGACCCACCACGGGGACCGGGGATTGCCGGGGGCACGGACGTTGCTGTACGCCCGTCGCATGAAGCCCGTCGCCCTCGCCGCCTTCGCGCTCACCGCCCTCGTCGCTCCCGCCGTGAGCGCGCAGGAGATGGTGGTGACCCGCGTGTTGAACAACGCCCCCCTCGTGATCGAGTCCAACGGGGCCCCTCAAGAGGTGCGGGTCGAGCCGCGCGGGCCGGTGGTGTGCCGGACGCCCTGCACGCTGCACGTCCCGCCGGGGCCGCACACCGTGTGGACGGGGGGACGGGGGCTGCGCGTGGCGGAGGTACCGATGATGGTCGGCCCGGAGGGGGCGCGGGTGCGGGTGCGGGCGGCGTCGCGCGGTCGGCTCGTCGGCGGGATCATCCTCACGGCCTTCGGCGGCGCCACGGTGCTCTCGATGGGGGCGCTCTCCGCGGTGGCGTACTTCAGCGCGCCGGGCGACGAGTACAACCAGATGTTCGCGGGCATCGCGGGTGGGATGGCGCTGCTCATCGGTGTTCCGACGCTCGTGGGCGGCATCGCGCTGCTCTCGGGGACGGAGACGGGCGTCGAGAGCGTCACGCCCGTGGCGCCCGCGGTGTCGCCGCAGTGGACGCTCGGCGTGGCGCCGCTGCGCGGGGGCGCGCTGGCGGGGGCGACGATCACGTTCTGAGGGCGTTGGTGCGTTGACGTCGGCGCGCCCGCTCGCGCATCCTGCGCGGGTGAATCGGCATCCCTACCGCCTCGCGTTGATGGCCGCGCTCGTGCTCGGGTGCGGCCCCATCCTGTCGACGATGACCCCCGCGCAGGTGACGCCCCACCGCAGCGTGCGCGCCGCCGCGGGGGCCGGGGTGGGCGTCCCGGTCGGGCAGATCATCGAGGCCATCGACACGGTGACCACGCTCGCGGGGCGGGTGAGCCGCGGGGAGAACCTCTCGGCCGCCGACCAGAACGCGCTCACGTCGCAGGCGGCGGGGCTGGTGTTCTCGCCGCCGACGTTCTCGTACGAGTTTCAGGCGCGCTACGGCTTCCACCCGCGGTGGGACGCGGGGCTCCGGCTGGTGGGCTCCAACGTGCGGGCCGACGCGCGCTACCAGCTCCTGTCCACCGAGCGGGGCGACGCCCTCGACCTCAGCGTCGGCGCGGGCCTCGGCCTCGGGCTGACGGGCCTCTCGCTCGGGGGCGTGTTCGACTCAGTGATCACCATCGACGACTACCGGGTGTTCACGGTCGACGTGCCGGTGCTCGCGGGGTGGAGCGGGCGCTTCGGGCACTTCTGGTTCGGCCCCAAGGTGGTGGCGGGCTTCCACGCGACGGGGATGTCGGTGCGCGTGTCGTCGAGCGAGCTGCGCGTGCTCGACGTGAGCGGAACCACCTTCCACTACGGCGCCGTGGTGGGCGGCGCGGTGGGCTACCGCTGGGTGTGGGTCGCGTTCGAACTCTCGGTGCTCGGCATGAACGGCAACGCCAACATCACCTGGCCCGGCGGATCGTTCGCGCCCACCTTCGGCGGCGTGGTGTTCGCGCCGTCCTTCGCCGTGCTGCTCCAGATCTGATGGCGCGGCGCGGCGCGTCAGACCGCATCCCCTCGCGCGCCCGTCTCATCCCCTCGATGCGCCCCCTCGTCGTCGCCCTCGCGCTCTCCCTCGCCACCCCCGCCGCCTTCACGCAGCCCCGTCGCCCACGTCCCACCGCCCGCGTCGTCGCCCTCGCGCCGGGCGCGTCGGTGTGGTCGACGGCGCCGGTGCAGGCGCGGGTGGGGGAGGGCGTTCGTTTCGCGGTGGTGCTCGACGCCGGGCGCGCGGGCCTCTTCGCGGACGTGTCACCCGTGACGGTGGACGGGCGGGCGCGGACGGTGCTCGGCGGGCTCCCAGCGGGCGCGCAGGTGCGCTGGGCGCAGGTGGAACCTCGTCGCGAGCACGCCACCACCCCGTCGCCCAACCCCGACGTGACGAGCTTCTCCAACGCCGTCCTCTTCGGGCCGCGGCACGGTCGCTGGCTCGGGTACGACACCCTGGAGTACACGCAGCGCACGCTCGACGGCGACGCAACGCCCCGCACGCTCGACGCCGCCCGCCCCAGCGACGCCGCGCAGGACACGCACGGCGGCGCAGGCTCGGCGTGGCTCGCGGCGACGGTGACGCTCGCGGACGGGACGGTGGTGGCGACGCCCGACGCGCGCTCCGTCGACCGCCTCGGGCTCGCGCCGACGGTGATGCGCGTGAGCTTCCGCAGCGACGACAGCTACGCGGGCTGGCTCTCGACGTACTTCCACGTGACGAGCGTGTTCGGGTCGAACGGGCCCACGGCCGCCCTCCACCAGGCCGATCGCTACACCGGGGCCGACTGCGCGGACGTGCTTGTCGGGGCGCTGCGGGCCTCGGGGCGGCGCGAGGTCGTCTACACCTCCGTGGCGGGCATCGGGGAGTACGCGTGGCCGCTCACCGGGCCGCTGCGCATCGACGCGGAGGGGCTGCGCGACGCGTCTGGGGCAGCGGTGCGCCTGCGCTGGGGGGACGAGCTCGCGGCGGGCGACCTTGTGACCATCGACTACGCCGACGACCCCGGCGCGAGCCTGCCGCGCGCGTGGGATCACATCGGCGCCCTCGTGCGCGACGACGGCGACGGGGTGCTCTCGCCCGGCGACACGCTGCGCCACATGGGGGGACACGGCCTGGAGGACACTCCCGTCGTGCACGGCGGGCCGATGCGGGTGGTGGTGTGGCGGTGGCGGGGGCGCACCCGCGCGCGGTAGAAAACGCCTTGCCGCGCGCCTCGCCGTCGTGGATGGTCGCGCCATGACCAGCGCCTCGACCGATGCCCCCACGCTCGCTCGCGCCGCCGCGGCGGAGGCCTTCGGCACCGCGGGGCTCCTCGCCGCCGTCGTCGGCTCGGGCATCATGGCCGAGCGCCTCGCCGACGGGAATGTCGCCCTCGCCCTCCTCGCCAACGCCCTCGCCACGGGCGCCGCACTTGTGGCGTTGCTCCTCACCTTCGGGCCGGTGTCGGGCGCTCACCTCAACCCCGCGGTGACGCTCGCCCAGGCCGCGGTGGGCGCGCTCCCGTGGCGGCGCGTGCCGGTGTACCTCGTCGCGCAGCTCGTCGGGGCCTTCGCGGGGGTGCTCACCGCGCACGGGATGTTCGACCTCCCGCTCGTCCAGTCGTCGGCGCACGTGCGCGACGGCGGGCCGCTGCTGTGGAGCGAGTGTGTCGCCACGTTTGGCCTCCTCGCGGTCATCTTCGGGTGCGCGCGGCAGCGGCCGAAGGACGTCCCCTTCGCCGTCGCGGCGTACATCGTGGCGGCGTACTGGTTCACCGCGTCGACCTCCTTCGCCAACCCCGTGGTGACCATCGCGCGGGCGGCCACCGACACCTTCGCGGGCATCCGCCCCGCCGACGTGCCCGGCTTCATCGTTGCACAGCTCCTCGGAGCGTCCGCCGCCACCGCCCTCTTCCACTGGCTCGTCCCCCCGCCTCGCACCTGAAGGAACCCGCATGAAGACCCTCGACGTGTACGACCCCGCGATGTGCTGCGGCACTGGCGTCTGCGGCCCCTCCGTGGACCCGCTCCTCGCACGCTTCGCCGCCGACCTGCACTGGCTCAGCGCACAAGGCTTCACCGTGCGCCGCTACAACCTCGCCTCCGAGCCGGGGGCCTTCGCCACCAACGCCCTCGTCCGCGAGGCCCTCCAGGCGGAGGGCAACGATTGCCTCCCGATGATCCTCTGCGACGGCGAGGTGGTCTCCAAGGGGCTCTACCCGACGCGCAACACCCTCGCCCGTCGCGTCGGCGCCGAGGTGGCGACGCTGAAGGTGGCCGCGGCGCCCGCTCCCTCGTGCGAGCCTGGCGCAGAGGGCTCGTCGGGGACGGGCTGCTGCTGATGGCCGCACCGCTGGTCGCTGCGGACACCCCGCGCCACCTCTTCTTCACGGGCAAGGGGGGCGTCGGCAAGACCTCCGTCGCCTGCGCCACCGCCCTCGCGCTCGCCGCGCAGGGGCGTCGTGTGCTGCTGGTGAGCACCGACCCCGCGTCCAACCTCGACGAGGTGCTGGAGACCGACCTCGGCCCCGAGGCGCGGCCCATCGCCCACGCGCCGGGCCTATGGGCGCTCAACGTGTCGCCCGAAGACGCCGCCCACGCCTACCGCGAGCGGGTGGTGGGGCCGTATCGCGGGGTGCTCCCCGAGGCGGCGGTGCACAGCATCGAGGAGCAGCTCTCGGGCGCGTGCACGGTGGAGATCGCGGCCTTCGACGAGTTCGCGAAGCTCCTCGGCGACCTGGCGGCGACGGCGGCCTACGACCACGTGGTGTTCGACACGGCGCCGACGGGCCACACGCTGCGCCTGCTCGAGCTCCCCGCCGCGTGGACGGGCTTCCTCGAAGCCAGCGTCGGCGGCACCTCCTGCCTCGGTCCGCTCGCGGGCCTCCAGGCGCAGCGGGCGCTTTACGCCGCGACGCGCGACGCCCTCGCCGACGGGGCCCGCACGGAGGTGATCCTCGTGGCCCGCCCCGACCGCGCCTCCCTCGCCGAGGCCGAGCGCACGCACGGCGAGCTCGGCTCCCTCGGCGTCACGCGCATGCGCCTCGTGGTCAACGGGGTGTTTCGCGCGTCGGGCGTGGGCGACGGCGTCGCGGATGCGCTCGCCCTCCGCGGCCGCCGCGCGCTCGCCGGGGTGCCCCCGCACATCGGATCGCTCCCGCGCGTCGAGCTCCCGCTGCTGCCGCACGGCCTGGTGGGGACGCGCGCGCTCGGGGCCCTCTTTCACGGTGAGCCGACGGAAGTGGCGGCCCCTTCCGACGCGCCCGTGCGCGAACTCCCGGCCCTCGCGTCGCTGCTCCCGGCGCTGTCGGCGAAGGGCCACGGCGTCATCCTCACGATGGGCAAAGGGGGCGTCGGCAAGACCTCCGTCGCCGTCTCGCTCGCGACGGCGCTGGCGGCCGAAGGGCACCGCGTCCACCTCACCACCACCGACCCCGCGGCCCACGTGATCGAGGCCCTCGGCGCGACCGTCCCTGGGATGCAGGTGAGCCGCATCGACCCGATCGGCGAGACGCGCGCCTACGCCGCCGAGGTGCTCGCAGCCGCCGACCCGGGGCTCGACGCGGCGGGTCGGGCGCTCCTCGAAGAAGACCTCCGCTCGCCCTGCACCGAGGAGATCGCGGTGTTTCGCGCGTTCGCCCGCGTGGTGGACGAGGCGAAGGAGGGCTTCGTGGTGATCGACACGGCGCCGACGGGCCACACGCTGCTCCTGCTCGACGCGGCGGAGAGCTACCACCGCGAGGTGCTGCGGACGACGAGCGCGATGCCCGAGGCGGTGCGCTCGCTGCTGCCGCGGCTGCGCGACCCGGACTACACCCGCGTGGTGCTGGTGACGCTCCCGGAGGCGACGCCCGTCCACGAGGCCGCGGCGCTCCAGCGCGACCTCGAGCGGGCGGGGATTCGTCCCTTCGCGTGGGTGATCAACCAGTGCCTCTCGCCGCTCGCCGTCACCGACGCGGTGCTCGTGCAGCGTCGGGCCCGCGAGGGGCGCTACGTCGACGAGGTGTGCGCGCTCTGCCCGCGCGCCGTGATGGTGCCGTGGAGCGACCGCCCGTGGGGCCGCGCGGCGACGGTGATCTTCGCGTGCGTCCACAACGCGGGCCGCTCGCAGATGGCCGCTGCCTTCTTCAACGCGCTCGCCGACGGCGCCCGCGCGCACGCCCTCTCCGCGGGGACGGCGCCGGGGGAGCGCGTCCACCCCGAGGTGCTCACCGCGATGGCCGAGGCCGGCGTCGACCTCTCCGCCGCGCGCCCGCAGCGCCTCACCGAAGCGCTGGCCGCGGGGGCGCGGATGCTCATCACGATGGGCTGCGGCGACGCGTGCCCGGTGGTGCCCGGCGTGACGCGCGACGACTGGCCCCTCGAAGACCCGAAGGGCCAGAGCGTCGCGCGGGTGCGGGAGATTCGCGACGACGTGAAGGCGCGCGTGGCGGCGCTGATCGCCCGCGAGGGGTGGGGCCGCGCGGGGTAAGGATGAGCGGCCAACGGGACCGTCCACGGCGACTGGTTCCCTTTGACAACGAGGCGTACCGACGACTACCAACGGGTGACCCATGCGGATCCGATCGTTCAAGATTCAGGGCTACAAAAATCTGGCTGCGCCCGTTGAACTTGACGGCCTCGACGTGCGCGACGTCGTTGTGATTCACGGCTCCAACAACGTGGGCAAGAGCAACCTTCTCGAAGCGATGCAGCTCCCGTTTCTGTTGCTGGGACTCGGGGAGGAGCGGCGAGAGGAGTTGCCCTTCCAGGTAGAGCAACCGCTCGCTGCGCGCGACGCTCTCGGCAAGAACCACCTCGACCCGTCGGACTGGTTCACGCTCGGGGCGCCGACCCCGATCGACATTCAGCTCGCACTCACTTTTACACCGGAAGAGTTGCGGCGACAGAACATCACACCCGTCCACGACTGCAGCCGCGTGGAGCTCGGCCTGCGGATCGATGGATACCCGGGTGAGGTCACCTGGCGCATCACGCGGTACCGATTCGCGGACGGCGCGGATGCCGCGCTGAGTCCCTCGCTCGGTGCCCCGCAGCACTTCGATCCTGTGGCGCAGCAACGCCTCCACAAGTTCTCGCTCTACTTCGCGCGGAACGTCATCTGGCGGCGATTTGTCCTTCTAAACCTAAACCGGCAGGACCTCGACGGAGCTCGCGCTCGGGGGCGGGGCATCCTGACGGACAAGCTCGTGCTCGACCTGTACGACGCGAGGGAGTCGGCGGACGTGCGCGAGTATCATCGATGGGATGCTTTCGTCCGCGTCTGCAAGGACTTCGGCGACGTCCTCACGGGGGCGGAGCCTGTGGTCACCTACGATCGCACGCAGCAGCGCGCGACGCTGTACATGCAGTCGCCCGCGGGGCGTCTGCCGGTGCACCTGCTGGGGACGGGGGTGCAACAACTCCTCGCCATCATCGCGCGGATGCTCGTCAGCAAGGCCGACGTGGTGGCGGTCGAAGAGCCGGAGGCCTCCGTCTCGGTGGGACTCCACGCTCGCGTCCGTGACGCGATGCAAAGGATGACGGAGAAGGGACCCGCGCAGGTGTTTCTGACGAGTCACTCTCCCTGGTTCGACGGCGCCGAAGATTTCATCGCGGTCACGACGACGCCCATCGGCCCCAAGGTTCAGTGGCGTGCCGTGCGGGATGCTGGCCTGTTTACCCAGCAAGACCTTCCGTCGGCGCCTGTGAGTCCCGCGCCGCTCTCGTACGTCACGCCGGAGGGCTACGTCGCTCTGCCTCCCTTCGTTCGGCAGCACCTCAGCGTCGAGCACGGCGGTGGGGTAGTGTTCAAGACCGAGGGCGTAGGGCACGTCACCATGCTCTCGAACGATGCGGCGATCGCTGAGCTGGGCGAGGGAGATGATGACGAAGGATGAGCTCACTCTCGCGCTCTCGGCTGCGACCCCCGTCGATCCGCTGGTCATGATGCTCGACACCAACGCCGTGGCATTCAACAAGGTGTTGACGCTGGCCGATGCGGTCAACAGTTGGAGCACATCCACGAGGCGTCACGGGGCGCTCCTCCTCCGCGTGAGTCCCCTCGTCTTCGCAGAACGGAACGCTCAAGAGCGTCGCCGTCTTGCCGACGACTTCGACCCCAAACGTGTGTGGCAGACACTCGCGAGCAAGGCGATCGGAGTCTTGACTTTCGATCCTCTGACCGCCGACTTTGTGTCCGAGACGCTCGCACGTTGGTTTCCCAATGGCGACTCGTGGCAGGACGCCAAGTGGGAGCGAGTGCGAGAGATGTACGGCGACTCCAACCCGCCCAAGCTAAGGCCCGCGCGGCAGATCTCCGCGACGGTCGACTGGTTCATCGCGGCGTCTGTGCCGAAGGGTTCGGTGCTTGTCACCGATGATCGGGGCAGCGAGTTCGCGCGCGTTGAGCGATCCGTGACCTATAAAGCCGCCCTCCAGGCGATCACCGGTGCGGGGGCGGCAGTGGGGCGCGGTTCGGACTCGCGTTGAGTCGCTCGATCCAGCCCATCTCCGTCAGCGGATCCTGACGCACCGCCCGCTCACCGCGCGGTCAGTTGACCTGCTGCCGCACGATCCCGCGGTACACCACGTCGCCAAACTCCCCGGTGCCATCGATCACGATGCGCTCGCCGACGCGCGTCACCGGGATGCGCGAGAGCTTGCCGCGGTGCCACCAGAACAGGTCTTTGCTCACCGCCCCGGCGCCGTCGTCGTAGAAGCGATCGGCCATCATGAACAGCACGCGCATCGCCTCCTGCACGCCGGCGTCGCGGATGGGGTGATAGAGGAAGGCGTTGCGCGTCGGTATCGCGATGATGAACCCGAGCGGCCGCGTCGCGTCGAGCAAGCGGTCGAGCATCAGCGCGTGGGAGGCGGTGTACGGCCCCTTGCCCTGGACGACGAAGAACGGCGGCGCCGGCATCCCGGCGGGGGGCGACGTCACCTCCACGGGGTCTTGGGCGGCGATGTTCTCGAGGGCGAGGGCGATGGCCTCGTCGCGGGAGATGGACCACGCGGCGAGCGTGACGTCAGGCACCGAGAGGTTGAACGAGTCGAAGTCGCACACCAGCGTCGCGATGAGCCCCTCGATCGGCGCCCAGTGCACGATGTGATCGATGCCCGGCTGGCGGATGTGCGACGGCGGGTGCAGCCGCAGCTTCACGCGGGAGCGCACCTGGTCGAGGTCGTTCATCTGCGCGAGGCAGGCCTCGACCCGGCGGCGGCTGCCGACGAGCGTGTCGACGTAGCTCTGCACCACCTTGCGCCGCGAGGCGCGCCGCGCGCTCGTGAACTCACGCGAGAGGTTGTCGAGGCCGTAGGTCTCCTCCGCCCCGTCGGCCTCGGTGACCACCATGCCCTCGTCGGTGATGCGGCAGGTCGCCTTCTGCCGGGCCAGCGCCGCGCGCAGCTCGCGGAGCAGCTCGCCGTAGTCGGAGACGCTCATCCGCGCGGCCCAGGAAGCGGGAGGCTTTGCCATGGCGCGCCTACTTCGCGACGTGCAGCCCGCACTCGCGCTTCGTCGACTCCTCCCACCACCAGCGCCCCGCCCGCTCGTGTTCGCCCGGAGCCACCGCCCGCGTGCAGGGCTCGCAGCCGATGGAGATGAAGCCCCGCGTGTGGAGCTCGTTGGTGGGGACGTCGTGCTCGCGGAGGTACGCCCACGTCTCCGCGAGCGACCAGCGGGCGACGGGGTTGTACTTCAGCAGCGAGGCGCCGCGCCCGGTGAAGCCGCGGTCGACCTGGAAGACGGGGACGTCCGTGCGGGTGGGGCTCTGGTCGCGGCGCTGGCCCGTCATCCACGCGTCGGCGCCGGAGAGCACGCGGCGCAGGGGCTCGACCTTGCGGACGCCGCAGCACTCGCCGTGGCCGTCGTCGTAGAAGCTGAAGAGCCCTTTGGTGCGGACGAGCGCTTCGAGCGGCGCGAAGGCGGGCGACACGATGTCGATCTCGATGCGGTAGCGGGCGCGCACCTTGTCGATGAAGCGATAGGTCTCGGCGTGGAGCCGACCCGTGTCGAGGCAGAAGACGCTGAAGGGGTGCCCCGAGCGCGCGGCCATGTCGACGACGGCGACGTCCTCGGCGCCGGAGAACGCGATGCGGCACGCGGCGCCGTGGCGGGCGAGGGCGCGGGCCACCACCTCGGGGGGCGAGAGGGCGTCGAGCGCGCGGGCCTCGTCGGCGAGCTCGGCCTCCGAGAGCACAGGGGATGGGACGGCGGCCGTGTCGGGGTCGAGCTCGGCCTTCATGAACGCGACGACGCTCGTGTACACGCGCGTGGCGCCGTCGCCTGCGGCGAGGAAGAAGGGGGCGTGGTCGACGTGGTGCTCGGCGGCGAGGCGCATCCCCTCGGAGCTGGGGTCGCCCTCGAGGGCCCACACGACGCGGTCGATGCGGGCGGAGAGGCCGCGTCGGTCGAGGAGCTCCTGAGCCTGGACGCACTTGGGGCAGGGATCGCCGTTGGTGAGCCGCTTCTTCACCATGGTGAGGGTCTTCGTCATCGCGGGGCGCAACGTGCCTCAGGGGCCGTGAGGGGGCAAGTGCGGCGGGAATCCCCGTGGGGGGGCGGCGGGATTGTGCGTCGCCGGGGCGGCGCTTCGGGTATCCTCCGCGCGTGTACGTCCAGCGCGTGAGTATCGAGAACGTCCGCTCGTTTCGGCGGCTCGACCTCGACCTCACGCGCCCCGACGGCGGCGTCGCAGGGTGGACCGTGATCGCCGCGCGCAACGGGTCGGGGAAGACCACACTGCTCCAGGCGATCGCGCTCGGGCTGACGGGCGGCGACTCGGTGTTCACGATCGATGACAGCGGCACCGGATGGATCGGGTGTTGGGCGGCGACTTCAGCACAACGTTACGTGATACTGATCGGTTCCGACGACAACCGCCTCGCCGTAGGCGGAGGCCACAGTGCTTCGGACGCACGAGTCGAGTTCGAACTCAGCCGAGCGGGAAACGATCCGAACGTCGGAGTGGCTTCGTGGCTTCTCGGGGGCCAGCGCTTCGAACTCCATCTCAATCAGGAACACGCGGAGGGCTGGTTCGCGGCGGGCTACGGCGCCTTCCGCCGCCGCTTCGGCCACGCCTCCGAGCTGTCCGAACGCATCCGCAAGTCGCGCAAGGCCGCCGCCTTTGCCACGCTCTTCCGCGAGGATCAGGCCCTCGTTGAATGCACCGACTGGCTGAAGAACACCCACCTCCGCGCGCTCGACAAGCAGGACCCCGCCCTCCACTCCCTCCGCGACGACGCGCTCCGCCTGCTCAACGACGGCCTCCTCCCCGACGGCGTCACGCTCACGCGCGTCGACTCGGATGGCCTCTGGGCACGTCGCCGCAGCGGCGCCGAGGCCCCCTTCGACCACCTGAGCTCGGGCTTCCGCGTGGTGTCGTCGCTCGTGCTCGATGTCATCGCGCAGATGTACCGCGCCTTCGGGCGGCTCCAGGTCGACGTCCGCGACGGTCACCTCTCCGTCCCCCACTCGGGTGTCGTCCTCATCGACGAGGCTGAAGAGCACCTCCACCCCTCGTGGCAGCGCAACCTCGGCGCGTGGCTCAAGGCGCACTTCCCCAACGTGCAGTTCATCGTCACGACGCACAGTCCCTTCGTGTGTCAGGAGGCCGACCTCCTCATCCGCCTGCACCCCGACGGCGACGACGCGTGGACGGCCTCCCCCGCGTCTCCGGCCACGCACGCCGCCGTCACCCACGGCACCCTCGATGACGCCGTGATGAGCGACCTCTTCGGCGTCGAGGAGATCTACACGCCGCGCACGACGGCCCTCCGCGACGAGCTCGCGGGCCTGGAGGTGAAGGTCATGCGTGGCGTCGCGTCGGAGGCGGAGACGCGTCGCTTCCACGAGCTCGCCGCGAAGCTCCCGGCGGGGGGGACGGCCGCTGTCGAGCAGTCGATCCGCACGCTGGCGAAGCTGGGATGAGGCGCCTCGCACGGCCCGCGCTGTCCCCGGAGGCGCTCGACGCCCTGCGCGAGCGCGGCGATCGTGTGACCGCGGCGACCGATCCGAAGGCCGAGGTGCAGCGGCTCTGGCGGCGGGACGTCGCCGGGGTGATGGAGGCCGTCTAGGCGTTGCGCGCGATGGCCCACCTCGCTGAGCGGTGCATGTACTGCGAGGACAGCGAGGGGACAGACGTCGAGCACTTCTGGCCGCGGGAGTCCTACCCCGAGCGCGCGTTCGTCTGGGACAACCTCCTGCTCGCGTGCGCGGGCTGCAACAGCAACCACAAGCGGACGGAGTTTCCGCGCGATGCGCAGGGCGCGCCGGTGCTCCTCGACCCGACGTGTGACGCTCCGAGCGATCACCTCGCCTTCTCCCCGCGCACCGGGGAGTACGTCCCGCTCACCGCGCGCGGCGAGGAGAGCGTGCGGGTGTATGGGCTCGGGCGACGGCCGCTCTGCCTCCGGCGATCGAACGAGTGGCTCGCGCTCCAGACCATGGTGCTGAAGTACGACGAGTTTGCGGCGTCGGGGCACCACGAGGACGCCGACGAGGTTCGTCGCGCGATGCTCGCCACGCCGCACGCGAGCCTCCTCGTCGACCTCGTGGCGCTCACGTCGCTCCCCAACGCGCACCACTTCGTGCGGCTTCGCGGCTGCCTCGACGCGCTCGACCGCCGCCCGGAGATCCGCGCCTGGGTCGCCGACTGGTGACCGTCGCTACGCCCCGGCGCGGTGCTGCGCGATGAGCGCGTCGAGGCGCGCGACGCTCTCCGCCCGCGCCACAAGGTCGGCCCCCACGAGCTGGCGCACGAGCGGGAGCGCGCGCGTGAAGTCCTCCGGGTCGTCGACGGAGAGGCCGTGCCCGCGCAGCACCACCTTCGCGAACTGCACGGCCGAGAGCCGGTCGCCCTCGGTGAGGAAGCGCGCGGTGACGTGCCGGAGCCCCTCCGCGGTGAGCGGCATCCGGCACAGCAGCGCGAGCGCGAGACCCCGCGCGACGCCCTCCCCCCGCTCGGAGATCGCGACGACCGCGCGCTCGTACGTGGGGTCGCCCGTCATCGTCCAACCCGCCTCCGCGGCGGCGAGGCGGAGCTCGTTCGGGGCGCGCTCGCGGGCGAACACCCGCTCGGCGCAGGCGAGCGCCTCCGGGGTGGCGAGGAGCGGGAGGCACAGCACCTCGGGGGCCTCACCGGCCTCCGCGCGGGCGAGTACCATGGCGTGGGCGCGCGTTCGCTCGGCCTCGTCGAGTCCGTCGAAGTGGGAGGCGTCGTAGCCGTCGAGGCGCTCCCGCCCGGTGGCGTGGTAGGCGGTGAAGAAGTGGTTCCAGGCTGCGTTCATCGGTGGGCTCTGCGGCGGGGACTAGGGTTTCGGGAGGACGATGCGCTCGTACCCGGTGATGCGGCCGTCAAACTGGCCGAGCTGGAGCTGCGGGAGTTCGAAGCCGAGGAAGGTGCGGCCGCCGCCTTTCAATGCCTTGGCGTAGTCCTGGATGTTGGTGACCAACCCCTCGAGCTGCGACGCGTACTTGTCCGACAGCGGCCCCCAGAACTCCCCGACGGAGAACTTGTCGTTGAGCGCGTCCCACCCGTTGACCACGCGCCCGCCGAGGGTGGTCTCGAGCACGCTGCCGCCGCGCGCGCCGGCGATGGCCTTCGCGGCTTCGAGGTCGCCTGACCAGAGGAAGCCCTTGTCGAGCTCGGTCGACACGTCGAGGCGCTCGATGATGGCGAAGGTGTCGCCCTTCGCGACGTGGGGCTCCAGGATCGCCCGCGCCTCATCGATCTTCCCCTGCGCCGCGAGCTCGCTGATCTTCGCCTTGTCGGCGGCGATCTCGGCCTTCTCCGCGTCGGTGAGCGCGGCCCGGCGGGCGTTGTGCGACTCCAGCAGGTCCTTCTTCGTGACCTTGATGCGCGCGCCGTCGGGGCCGACCTTGTTCAGCTCGACCGCCTCGTCGAGCACCCCCGACCCTGGCACCTTCCCAGGCCCATCGGAGAGCGCTCCCTTCGGTAGGCCCGGCCCCTCAGGAACGCCCTTCGGCAGCGACGGGGCGTCGGGCAGCCCCCCCTTCGGCAGCGACGGGACGTCGACCTTCGCGATGCCGCCGGCGGCGTCGAGCACCTTCTCTGTCTTCGCGGTGGCGCCCACCACGTCCCCGGCGTTCTCCAGCGCCGCGACGGCCCCCGCGCCGCGCGCGCTCTTGAGCGCCGCCCCCGCGGCGGCGCCGACCACGGCCTGCAGCAGGTCGCCGAAGAGGAGCCCCGTGGCGTGCCCCTGGCCCCCTTCGGCGATGGCCGTGTCGTAGCGGTCGACGACGGCGTCTGCGATGGCGGTCTCGCGGTCGGCCATGCGGGCGAGGGCCAGCAGCCCCTCCTCGGTCTCGTAGAACGGAACCGTGACGGTGAGCGCCGCGTCCTTGGCGAGCCCGCCGAGGTTGGCCGCGCCGTTGGCGATCGCGGTGCGCGCCTTGAGGGCGTCCTCCGCGGTGGAGGTGATCCCGGTGGCGTCCCAGAGCGTCCCGACCTGTCCGGTGACGCCCTCGTAGGTCTCCGTGAGCGACTGGCCGAGACCCGTGAAGAAGCCTCCCTCGACGGGGGTGTCGGCGACGATGTTGAGGGGCTTCGTGAGCGCGCTCGGCTCGCCCGCGTCGTTCACTGCCGCGCGGGGAGCGCTCCCCTTGGGGTAGTTGACGAGCCCCGGCACGTTGCCGTTGTTCATCATGAAGGGGTCGTCGTGGCGGACGACGAAGCTCTTCTTCGCCTTCACGGTGCTGCTCGCTCCGGTGGGCCAGCACACCCCGTTCGCGGCGTGGGTGCCCGACTTCATCCCGCAGCCCGTCCCCGCCTCGTCGCCCAGCACCCCGGGGATGAAGCTCGCCATGGTGAAGGTCGGCACCTTCGTGGCATTCACCGTGTCCGCCGTCGACTGCGCATCGGTGAAGCTCGCGGTGATGAGGTACGGCGCTGGCGCGGTGGGGCTCAGGCACACGTCGGGGTACTTGCACACCACCACCGGCTCGCCGAGCTTCCGCGTGACCTCCTTCTCATCCATGGGCGCTCGTGGCCTCCGTCGCCTTGCGGAAGTCCATGCACGCCTCCATCGCCCGCACGCCCTGCGATTGGAGCACGCGGTGCCGGTACACCACCCCCACCTCGGCGGCGTCGACGTCCACCGTGAGCGCGTCGAGCCGCAGCGGGATCGGCAGCACCACCCCGTTGTGGTACCGCACGATCACGAACAGGTAGTGCCCCGGCAGACGGAACGACACCTCGCCCTCGGCGCGCACCCCCGTGAGCGTGACGAGCTCGTCGCCGCGGAGGTACGGGTCGGCGACGAGGGCGGGCGGGGCGGCGTTCCAGAAGCGGTCGTCGAAGTCGGGGGGCATGACGGGCCAACGGTCGCGGAGCCACGCGGCGTCGAAGGTGCCCGCCCGCGCGCGCCGCGGGAGCCACGCGCGCCCGTGGGGGCCGAAGCCCTGCGGGGTCACGGCGCGATCGACGGCGGTGACGGGGTCGTCGAAGGACTCGATGCGCGGGGCTTCGAAGCGGTCGCGCCCGTCGCGCCACCAGCGCGGGGCGAAGCCGACGCCGACGGGGTTCTCCTCGCAGCGCTCCGCGCGGTCGCCGTCGCGCGCGACGCCCCCGTAGGCGAGCTCGTAGCGCAGCGGGACGGCCATGCACGGCAGCGGTTCGGTGAGCCGCCACGCGTCGCCGCGGGTGCGCTCCCACCAGCGCGGCCCCATCACCTTCGCGCGCTGGTAGACGTTGCCGACGCGGATGGACACCTCCCACCACGGCCGCTCGACGCCGCCCGGCGACCACGCCGTCCCGCGGAGGAAGACGTCCGTCGCGGGGCGGGCGGGGCACAGGTCGCTCTCGTCGCGCGTGGAGGAGGTCGCGGGGTCGCCGAGGTGCGTGTCGCCGAGCACCAGCGGGCGCTGCTCCTTGGCGAGCCGCGGGCCGTGCGCGGTGAGCGAGAGCGTCATGCGGAGGGCGAGGACGTGCCACGCGCGGTCGTCGCGGTCGCGGCCCTCGAAGACCATCGCGGGGAAGGGGGTGTGGTTGGTGAGCTTCACGCCGCGCCCCTCAGTTGAGGTCGATGATGGTGCCGTTGA
This sequence comes from Polyangiales bacterium, assembly GCA_044375895.1. Lineage (GTDB taxonomy): Bacteria > Myxococcota_A > Polyangia > Polyangiales > CAISKJ01. Next base: position 21,839 of record JBILLV010000079.1, read on the forward strand.
CCGCCACGGGGCCGTTGGAGGTGATGTCGATCTGCTCGCCCGAGAGGGAGATGTTGCCGAGGGCGTCCATGGTGAGCCTCGACATGCCGCAGATCACCTCGAAGCGCGCCCCCACCGTGATCTGGAACGCGAGCCCCACCTGCACGGCCTTCATCAGCGTGACGGTCTCCTGCGAGGCCATCATCACGGTGGTGCTCTGGCTCTTGCTCACGGTGGTGCTCTGGCTCCCGCTCACCGTGATCGACTGGCTCCCGCCGACCTTCACCTCCTGGTCGTTGTCGACGGTGAGCGTGTCGCCGGTGGGGCCGTGCACCTCCGCCTCGCGGTTGCCGTCGACGGTGAGCGTGTCGTTCTGCACCACCTTGGAGACGCGGTTCATCTCCACGGTGTTGAACTCGTCGCCCTGCACCAGCTTCGTCCGGTGGCGCTGCACGGTGAGGGTCTCGTCGTGCTTCACCAGCGTGTCCATGTCGCGCTCGGCCTGGACGTACACCTGCTCCTTGCCCGCGGCGTCTTCGAAGCGCATCTCGTTGTAGCCGCCGGTCTTCGGCGTGCTCTGCGTGCGGAGGCCCGTCTTGGTCTTCGTCTCGGGCATCGGCGTGGCGTGGGGGTTCTCGCCGTTGTAGACGCAGCCCGTCACCATGGGGCGGTCGGGGTCGCCTTCGAGGAAGCTCACCACCACCTCCATCCCGATGCGCGGGATGAAGGCGAAGCCCCAGCTCCCGCCGCCCATGCTCTGCGCGACGCGGATCCAGCACGAACTCGTGTCGTCCTCGCGGCCGAGGCGGTCCCAGTGAAACTGCACCTTCACGCGGCCGTGCGGGTCGGTGTGGATGTCTTCGCCCGCGGGGCCGACCACGCGCGCCGTCTGCGGCCCTTCGACGACGGGTCGGGGCGTCACCCGCGCGGGGCGGAAGGCCACCGACGCGGGGTTGTCGTCGAGCCGGTGGGTCTCCACCCGGTTGCCGTAGCGGGCCTGCGTGCCATCGGGCGCGGTGACGCCCGCGTCGTCGAGCATCTCGCGGAAGCGCGCGCTCTGGCGCACCTCGTCGCGCACGGCGGTCCAGTCGCTGGCGCGGTGCTCGACGGCGGTGACGAGGTAGCGTCGGTCGAGCTCGGGGCGCTCGTGGCCGTGGAGCGCGAAGCTCTGGCCGGGCGTCATCCCGGTGACCACGCTGCGCCCGTGGCCGCGGTGCGCGCGGGTCTGGTGCTCCTCGGCGCGGAGCTTCGCGAGGCGCGCGGTGTTGTGCGTCTTGTAGGCGCGGGCGCCGTCGTCGTAGCCCGTGAGGGTCGAGCGGGCGGGGTACTCGTAGCGCGCGAGACGTCCCGCGCCGAGGCTGTGGCGGCCGGTCATGTCCATCGTGGCGCGGGGCCGGGAGAAGTCGTAGTCGCGCACCGTCACCGCCGACGTCTTCAGCGCGTGCTTCTCATCAAACCACTGGAACGTCTCCGCCGACCCCGTCCCCATCCCCGCGTCGAGGATGCCCACGGGGCCGCCGTCGAGCGTCGCCACCTCGGCCCAGCCGTGCTCGTCGCCCGCGAGCACGAGCGCCTCGCCGCCGTCGCCCGCGTGCACGAAGTAGAACGGGACCCCGTCGTCTTCGAGGAGACGTCGCACGAAGTCGAGGTCGCTCTCCATGTACTGGACGCAGTACTCGCGTGGGGCCATGGCCTCCACCGAGGGGTCGATGCGCAGCGCGCCGTCGCCCTGGTAGACGCCCGCGTCGGCGAGCACGGCGCGGACGATCTGGGCGGTGTTGAGCGCCTGGAAGATGCGGCAGTCGCTGCGCTGGGAGAGCGTCCAGAGGGCGGGGACCACCTCCACCCGCACGAGGCGGTGCTGCACGGTGGTGCCGAGCTCCTCCACCTCGCTGACGACGCCGCGCAGCTCGCGGACGAGGCCGCCGCGCTGCACCGCGAGGCGCGCCGGGGCGCCGAGGAGCTCGTGGAGCCCGCCGCCGCCCGACTCCATCACCAGCACCACGCGGGCGCGGTAGAGCTCGGACATCGCCTCGCGCGCCTCGACGTGCGCGACCGCCCAGGCGTCGGAGTCCACTCGTCCGGCGGCGAAGGCCAGGCGGGTCTCGGGGAGCGTCGTGCCGTTGCCTTCCATCGTGATCACCCTCCCGCGCACGATACACACGGCGCCGCGCGGAGGGGAACTCTCAACGCGACAGCGCCACCCACAACACCGCGAGGGCTCCGCAGAGCAGCAACGCCGCGGCGGCGAGCGCCGGTGCGCGCGACGGCTCGGTCGCCGTGGGCGGGGGCGGGGCGAGCACGAAGGGCCGTGCGGGCGCGGGGGGCGACGACGGCGGCGCGGCGACGGACGGGAGGCTCGCGCGGGGCGCGGGCGGCGGGGGCATCGTCGGCGGGCGTGACGCGGGCGCGCGGAGGGTGGCGCGGACGTCGTCGGGCGTCGCGACGGGGGCCGTGGGGTCGTCGTGCACGAGCGTCTCGATGGCGCGGGTGGACTCGTCGTGACGCGCGACCGGGACAATGCCCGTCGCCTCGTCCTCCACTTCGACAAACGAGCGGCGCGGCACCAGCGTCCCGCTGGCGGCGGCTGCGGCGTCGCCCTCCTGCGGGAGTGTGAGCACCAACGACGTGGGGTCGTCGCGCATCGCCGCGGGCTGACGCGGCGCCCGCACCGTGTCGCTCGGCGCGGGCGACTCATCGGGTCGCGATGGCGCAGCGGGCGGCGGTGTTGTGCGGGTCGGCGGGAGCGTCACCGGGCGCTCGGAGGGAGTGACGTGGACGGAGACGACGCGAGCGCGCACGGGCTCCGCAGGTGGGAGCGACGGGGGCGGTGGAGGCGGTGGAGGCGGCGGCGGCGGTGCCGCTTCGGGGGCCTCGCGCGGCGTCCAGACGGCCTGGCGGAGGAGCTCGCGCACGCGGGCGGCGTTGGGGCGGGCGTCGGCGTCGGCGGCCGTGCACGCGCGGACGATCGCCCAGAGCGAGGGGTCGACCTCGGGGCGGAGCGCTTCGAGGCGGGTGAGGGCGGTGGGGAGGTCTTGACGGGCGGCGGGATCTTCGCCGCTCAGGAGTTCTGCGAGGAGGAGACCGAGGGCGAGGACGTCGTCTGCGGGGGGCGGGGCGCGGGTGAGCGTGGCGGTGAGGCCGAGGCCGTCGAGGGAGGCCACGAGCTGGGTTCCGCGGCGCTCGATGGAGACGCTCGGGGCGAGGGGGCCGCCGTGGGTGAGGGGCGTCCCGGCGACGCCGCGGTGGGCGGCGGCGAGGCATTGGGTGAGCTGGTCGACGACGACGCGGACGTCGCGGAGGGGAGCGCCGCCAGGATCGGCGATCCAGGCGCGGAGGGGGCGGCCTTCGCGCGGGCCGGTGACGACGAAGGCGGTGTCGCCGTCGATGCCGGCATCGCGCACGGGGGCGGCATGCGGGTGCTTGAAGCCGCGGAGGGCGGTGAGGACGGCGGCGTCGGCGACGGGGTGGAGCAGCGTGATGAGCGCGTCGCCGTGGCCGGTGGCGCGCCAGCGTTCGCCCGCCACGGGCGCGTCCGCGGGCTCGACGAGCCGGTGGCGCGAGGCGATGAGCTGGCCGACGGCGAAGGGCGGACGCATGCGAGGAGGATGGAAGCACACGGGGTGTGCGGAGGGTCAAGGGGGATGCGCGGGGGGCGGTCGCGGCGGCGATGGCTCAGAGGTGCCGCGCGAGGAAGTCCCAGGTGTCGTCCCAGTGGCGGCGGGCGCTCGCGCGAAACACCAGCGCGTGGAAGGCGTGCGGTTCGCCGGGGTAGTAGCGCACCTCCGCGGTGGCCCCGCGGCGGACGAGGGCCGCGTGCAGCCGTCGCGTGTCGTCGAGGATCGGGTCAGCCGTCCCGCACGTGAGGAACACCCTCGGCAGCGGGCGCGCGGGCGCGTCGTCGCGTTCGAACACCCGCAGCGGATCGGCGAGGTCGATGGACGGGTCGGTGCCGTCGCGGGCGCCGAGGTAGCCGTGGGAGACCTCGTCGATGCGGTCGGCGATGAAGCGCGCGATCTTCGGCTTGCGGCGCTTGAACCGACCCGGGTCGCTCACCTGGTGGATGCCGCACGCGGGCAACACTACCTGCGGCGCCACGCCCGTTTCGAACACCTGCCGCGCGAAGGCCTCGGGGCGCTCGTAGCACGCGGCGACGGTGAGGGCGGCGACGAGGTTGGCCCCGGCCGACTCGCCCGCGAGGACGAGCCGGGCGACGTCGCCACCGTACTCGGCCGCGTGCGCGACGACCCACGCGTAGGCCGCGGCGGCGTCTTCCACGGCCGCGGGAAAGGGGTGCGTGGGCGCGAGCCGGTACTCGATGTTGAACACCACGAAGCCCCGGCGCGCGAAGGCGAGGGCCATCACCCAGTGGGTCTCCTTCGACAGGATGCGAAAGCCGCCGCCGTGGACGTACAGGAGCGCGGGGAGGGGGGCGTCGGGGGAGGTTCCGCGCGGACGCCAGATGTCGAGGCGGCGGATGGGGTGCGTCGGGTCGTAGGAGACGTCGCGGATGACCTCGAGGCCGTGCGCCTCGGGGCGGGCCTTCGGGTGGAGGCTCCCGAGGCGCGAGGCTCCTTCGAAGAAGCCCTGCGCGACGCGGGCGCCGAGGCGGCGGCGGAGGTGTTCGAAGCGCGACACGGTCAGTCCTTCGGGTGGTGGGCGACGGTCATTTCGAGGCCGTGCTTGAAGCGGAGCGTGATGGCGGGCTCGGCCACGACCGGGAAGCCCGGGATCGCGCGGAGGCGCACGCGTCGCGCGATGGTGGCGAGCATCAGCACCGCCTCCATCATCGCAAACTGGTTGCCGATGCAGATGCGCTGTCCCCCGCCGAAAGGGAAGTACGCGAACTTTGGGAGCCCCTTCGCACGCGCCTCCTCCCAGCGATCGGGGTCGAAGCGCCAGGGGTCGGGGTACCAGCGCGGGTCGTGGTGAACCACCCACGGGATCATCCACATCCATGCGCCCTTCTCGAAGCGTCGGCCTGCGAGTTCGAAGGGGGCGGTGGCCTCGCGGCCCATGGCCCAGGCCGGGGGGTACATCCGCAGCGTCTCCTTCACGACGCGGGTGGTGTACTCGAGGCGCGGGAGGTCTTCGAAGGTGGGGTCGCGGTCGCCGAGGACGCGACGGAGTTCGGCGTGCAATCGCTCCTCCTCCGCGGGGTGCTGCGAGAGGAGGTGGAAGGTCCACGAGAGGGCGAGGGCGGTGGTCTCGTGGCCCGCGAGGTAGAGGATGAGCACCTCGTCGCGCACCTGCTGGTCGTTCATGCGGGCGCCGTCGTCGTCCTGGGCGGCGAGGAGCATCGCGAGGAGGTCGTTGTCGGGGCCGTTGGCGCCCAGCGCGCGCCTTCGCTCGATGAAGCCGCGGACGATGCGGTCGAGGCGCGGCGCCACCTCGCGCAGCTTGCGGTTGGCCGCCGTCGGGAGCCGATCGACCAGCGGGACGAGGAGGTAGAGGGGGTCGGAGAAGCGCTCCATCATGGCCTCGATGCACGCGGCCACCTCGCGCGTGTCGCCCGCGTCGGAGCCGAAGAGGGAGCGCACGACGATGTCCGCCGTGGTGTCCATCATCGCGTGGTGGAGGTCGACGCGCTCGCCGTCGCGCCAGCGTTCGGCCATGCGGGCGGCGTGGTCGACCATGATCTTCGCGTAGCCCGCGATGCGCTCGCGGTGAAACGCGGGCTGGATGAGCCGCCGCTGGCGCTTCCAGAAATCCCCCTCACTGGTGAGCAGCCCTTCGCCGAGGACGCGCTTGAGCTCGCGGAGGAAGAGGTCCTTCTGGAAGCTGTGGGGGAGCTTCACCAGCACCTGATCGATGAGGGTCGGGTCGCTCACCAGCCAGGCCTTCTGGTTGATGAAGCGCATCTCGACGAGGTCGCCCTTCTCCCCCGCCGTGCGCTGCAGGAAGCCCAGCGGATCGCGGAGGTAGTGCAGCGACGAACCGAAGAGTGGGAGCGACGGGGCGCGGGGCAGGGGGGCGAGCGCGGCGGTGGTCATCGCGCGGTAAGTTCGCGCACGAGCGACGAGGCCCGCAAGAGCCGTCGCACGTCGTCCGCGCCGGCCTGCACGTTTGCGATCGCGATGCGCCCGTCGGTGCTCGTCTGGATGCCGTCGCGCAGGAGCCCCGAGAGCCCCGCCAGGCGCACCAGGAGCTGCCCCGCCGTCTCGTTGCGGATCGAGTCGATCTCCGCCACCGCCGCCCGCGCCGTCTGCTCGTCGCGGGCGAGGGCCGCCGCGCGGATGGTGGCGTCGCCGGGCGCGTCGCCGTGGATCACCAGCAGCTCGAGCCCCTGGGCCTGCGCGGGCTCGCCCTGCACCCGCACGCGGGCGCGGGTCGCGGCGAGGTCGGCGGCGGCGGCGAAGGCGCCGTTCATGCCCCCGGCGGCGCGCCAGAGGTCGCCGAAGCGGGCGTCGTCGGTGACGGTGCCGTCGTTCTCGCCCGAGAGCCTCGCGGCGGCGCGGCGGATGAGCGCGCGCTCCATCACGAACATCACGTCGCTTGCGGGGAAGAGGTAGGCCCGCTCGCCGATGACGGTGAAGGTCATCCCGGCCTCGGTGACCTCCGTCGGGGCCGCGCCGGTGTTGCGGCCGCGCGCGGCGTTGAGCACGGCCTCGCGGTCGAAGCCGCCCCGCGCGTACACGAGGGGCCAGCCCGCCTGCGCGTCGCCGGGCGGCGCGTACACCGCGAGGGCGACGCGCTCGGCGTGGCGGAAGGGGTCGAAGCCCAGCTCGCGCTCGACGAGGGCGAAGTCGGCGCCGAGGTCGCGGGCGAGGGACATCCCGCCCTCGAAGTGAGGCGACGCGCGGAGGGCGGCGGTGTCGGCGCGCATCCACGTGATGGCCCCCGCGGGGAGGAGGCGGAGCGGGTCGCCGTGGACATCCGGCGGGGCGACGTGGCGGGCGACGCTGGTGCCGATGGGGCGCGTGACCCCCGTGGTGGCGCAGCCGGCGAGGGCGACGAGCGCGAGGGCGAGGCGAAGCGAAGAGCGCATGGGCGACGAGACGCGCTGCGTGTGGCGATGATTCATCGAGGCACCTGCTCCATCCATGCGGGGTTGAACACCTTCGAACGGTAGCGATCCCAGGCGTCGGGGAGGAGCGCCACGACGGGACCCTCCACGCGCGGGTCGTCGGCGACGCGCAGGGCCGCGACGACGGCCGTCCCCGCCGAGCCGCCGACCAGCAGACCCTCCTCGCGCACGAGGCGCTGCGCCATCTCGAAGCTCTCGCGGTCGGTGACGGTCTCCGCGTCGTCGATCACCGTCGGGTCGAGGGTCATGGGGACGACGCTCGATCCGATGCCCTCGACGAGGTACGAGCTGCCCGCGCCGAGCGCGCCCTCGCGGACGAGCGCGGCGAGGCTGCTCCCCTGCGGGTCGGCGAGGACGATGCGCACCTTCGGGTCGCGCGACTTCAGGTAGCGACCGACGCCGGTGATGGTTCCGCCGGTGCCGACGCCGGCGACGAAGGCGCCGATGCGGCCGTTGCACTGCGCCCAGAGCTCAGGGCCGGTGGTGAGCTCGTGGACGCGGGGGTTGGCGGGGTTGCGAAACTGGTCGGTGAGGAAGGCGCCGCGCTCCTCGGCGATGCGACGCGCCACCGACTGAAAGTGACGCGGGTCGCCGAAGGGGGCGTTGTCGGTGATCACCACCTCGGCGCCGAGCGCGCGGAGGCTCTGCCGCTTGTCGTCCGACATCTTCTCGGGCATCACGCACACGAGCCGGTAGCCCCGCACCGCGGCGACGAGCGCGAGGCCGACGCCCGTGTTGCCCGCGGTGGCCTCGACGAGCGTGGCGCCGGGGCGGAGCAGCCCGCGGGCCTCGGCGTCGTCGACGATGGCGCGGGCGAGGCGGTCCTTCACGCTGCCGCCGGGGTTGAGGTGCTCGCACTTCACGAGGACGGGCACACGACGACCAGCCCCCACACGGGCGATGGGGACGAGCGGTGTGTGACCGATCGCGTCGAGGATCGAGCGCACCGGGGCGTTCCTACTGCTGGCGGAGGTGGGCGGGGAAGCCGCGCTTGATCACCGTGTCGACGCACTGGGCGGGGTCGGCGTCGAGGTGGTCGGTGGTGTAGTGGAGCCCGCGGCTCTCCTTGCGGCAGAGGGCGCAGGCCACGATGAGCTCGGCGACGGTGGCAATGTTGCGCAGCTCGAGCATGTCCTGCGTGACCAGGTGCTTCCAGTAGTACTCGCGGATCTCCTCCTGGAGCAGCGCGATGCGGCGCTGGGCGCGCTCCAGGCGGCGCGTCGTGCGGACGATGCCGACGTAGTTCCACATGAGGCGGCGGATCTCGTCCCAGTTGTGGGCGACGATGACGGCCTCGTCGCTGGGCGCGGCCTGACCCGCGTCCCAGTCGGGCACGTTGGCGAACTCCTCGTGGCCGAGCGAGCTCGCGAGGAAGTCCGCGCAGCGCCGCCCGAACACCAGGCCCTCCAACAGCGAGTTGCTCGCGAGGCGGTTGGCGCCGTGGAGCCCCGTGCACGCCACCTCGCCGATGGCGTAGAGCCCCGGGAGCGACGCGCGCCCCACGGAGTCGGTCACCACGCCGCCGCAGATGTAGTGCGCCGCGGGCACCACCGGGATGGGCTTCTCGGTCATGTCGATGCCCCAGCGGAGGCACTCGGCGTGGATGCTCGGGAAGCGCTGACGGAGAAACTCCGCGGCGTGGTGGGTCATGTCGAGCCACACGCAGTCCTGGCCCGTTCGCTTCATCTCGAAGTCGATGGCGCGGGCCACGACGTCGCGCGGCGCGAGGTCGCCCATCGGGTGGTGCTTCTTCATGAAGGCCGTGCCGTCGTCGAGGCGAAGCACCCCGCCCTCCCCGCGCAGCGCCTCGGAGATGAGGAAGTTGCGCGCCTGCGGGTGGTACAGCGCCGTGGGGTGAAACTGGTAGAACTCCATGTTCGCGATGGTGGCCCCCGCGCGCCACGCCATCGCCACGCCGTCGCCCGTCGCCACGTCGGGGTTGGACGTGTAGAGGTACACCTTGCCCGCGCCCCCCGTGGCCAGCACCGTCGCCCGCGCGAGGTGCGTGCTCACCGCGCCCGACTGCTTGTCGAGCACGTAGGCCCCCGCGCACACGTCCGGCCCGCCGAACTTCGACAGCATGATCAGGTCGATGGCCATGTGCTGCTCGAGGAAGCGGATGCGGGGGTTGGACTCCGCCGCCTCCAGCAGCGCGCGCTCCACCTCGCGGCCCGTGATGTCGCCCGCGTGGATCACGCGCCGCGCGCTGTGGCCGCCCTCGCGGGCGAGGTCGAAGCCCGAGGGGTGCGCGTCGCGCGTCTTCGAGAAGGCCGTGCCGATGGCGATGAGATCGCGGATACGCTCGGGCGCGTCGCGCACGCAGATCGAGACGATGTCGTGGTTGGACAGCCCCGCGCCGGTGGCCTCGGTGTCGCGGATGTGCGCCTCGAAGGTGTCGGTGGGGTCGAGGACGGCGGAGATGCCCCCCTGCGCCCACTGGGTGGCCGAGTCGGCGCGGCCGCGCTTCGTGACGATGGTGACCTCGCCGTGCTCGGCCGCCCGCAGCGCGAAGGTGAGGCCCGCGATCCCGCTGCCGAGTACGAGGTAGTCCGTGGTGTAGCGCATGGACGCGGACCCTATCGCAGGGGGCGTTCTCCTCCAACGGCGGAGTGTGTCAGGGACGTGGCGGAGATGGGGGAGGAGGAGTGGGGGCGTCGGAGCGACGGGCGGTCGTCGGAGCGATGGGCGGTCGTCGGAGCGACGGGTGGTCTTCGGAGCGACGGGTGGTCTTCGGAGCGACGAGAGGTTTCTCCCGATCGCTTCCGCGATACGGTCCGTCGTCCGTCGCCAGGGCCTTAGAGGCGCCTCCAACGAAGCAACGAAGCGACG
>JBILLV010000533.1:0-4552 GCA_044375895.1 Polyangiales bacterium
AGCGAGCGGGTGGCGTCGTCGAAGGTGTCCACCGACGACGCGAGGCTCGCGTACATCTGCGGGCGGTAGGCCCGGTCGAGGAGCGTCTCGTAGGCCACCAGCGCCGCCGCGAGGGCCTCCGCGTCGAGCGAGGCGATGGTTCCCTGGTAGCGGGCGGCGAAGTCACCCGCCAGCGCCTTCGCGGCGGCGAGGTCGGCGTCGATCTCGGGGGCGGTGGTGGAAGGGTAGAGCGAAGCGAGGTTCCAGCGGGGGAGCGGGGCGGAGGGGCTCACGGCGCGGGAGCATGCTGCCCCCCCGACGCGATGTCACGCTCATCGCGCGCGGAGGCCGGGCGCCAGCGCCGAAATCTCGCGCGCGAGGGCGTTGGCGGGCGTCACGTCGGCCCGGTCTTCGGAGACGTTCCAGAGGGCTTGTCGTTCGGCGCGACCGTCGACGAAGGCGAAGGCCACCACGCACCCGCCCGCGGCCCCTGCGTCGCCGTCGGGGGCGCGCGCCGTCCAGCCCGCGGGGCGCACGGTGTGACCGCGCGACCGCGACCGGGCGACGTAGACTTCGATGGATTGGAGCGTGGTCTGGCGGAGGGCGCCGAAGTGGTTCTGGACGAGGGCGATGTCGCTGACGCGGCACCCCTGCCCCACGGCGCCGAGCTCGCTCGGGCGGAGGTCGAGCATCGGGGCGTTGACCCCCGTGAGCCGGTCGGCGTTGAGCCGGGTGGTGTTGGGCAGCTCGGAGGGCGTGCTGAAGGGGTTGTCGGGCATCCAGCGCATGATCACCGCCACGCCCGCGGTGAGCGCGCCGAAGCCCAGCACCGCGTACCAGGAGGCAGAGCGCGCGCGCTGCTCGTCCCGCTCGTGTCGATCGACGGCCATCGCCAGGAACCATAACGCACCGCGCGCGAGCCGCCGACAGAGCATCTCTTTGCACACCGTCATTTTCCTGGGAACGCCCCCGTCGGAGTCGATATGCTCCCGCGTGGTGGAAGACCCTCCGACGACACAGGACGAACACGCTGATGCGCGCGGCGCCGCCGAGGCGAAGGGCCTCGCGCCTGCGGAGGTGCTCGGCCGCGGAGGCGTCGGGGTGGTCTTCGCGATGCGCCGCGCCGGCGAAGACCTCGCGGTGAAGATCGCCTCGCCGTGGGCCGTGGACAGCGACGCGTGGGACGCGGCCACGACGCTCCAACGGCTGCGTACGCCGCGCATCGGGGATGGCGGGCGCTCGCTGCGGGTGGTTCCGCCCACCGACCTCTCGGTGTGCAACCGGGTGATGACGCGGGAGCACCAGCGCCTCCTCGACGCCCGCGACGAGGCCGTCGTGAAGCCGCAGGAGCTCTTCACCGAGCGCGGCCGCGTGGGCTACGTGATGGCGCGCGCCGACGGGCCCGCGGTTCCGCTGAAGGCGGGGCCCGAGCTGGTGGCGCTGGCTCGCGCGCTCCAGCGTCTGCACGCGGCGCACTGGCCCCACGGCGACCTCAAGCCGCAGAACGCCCGCGCGCTCAGCGCCGACCGGGTGGTGCTCATCGACCCGCTCCCCATCGGGCTCGAGCTCGTGACCCCCGAGTGGGCTCACCTCAACTTCCTCATCTCGACGCCGCTGGTCAACTCCGCCGACCCGCGCGACCGGCGCATGGAGTACCGCTACCGCGACCTCGTCTCGCTCGCGCTGATGGCCGCGGAGGCGTTCGCGGGCGAGCGTCCGTGGGGCCACCCCGAGGTCGCCCGGATGCTCGACCGATCGGTGTCCATGGCCTCCAAGCGCGAGGAGCTCCTGCAAGCCCGCGCTCGCTTGAAGAAGCTCGCCGCGAAGATCCCGCCGTCCGTCCGCCCCTTCGTCCAGCTCGCCCTCGAGCCGGGGTTGTGGCCCGAGGAGGGTCCGACCTTCGCGGCCTACCTCCAGGCCCGCCCCTTCGAGACCCGCTGCGACGCGCTCATCGGCTTCGACCTCGGCCGCATCTTTGCGGAGGCGTGCAAGTAGTCGCCGCCGGCAGCAGGGCCGATGGATCCGCCGAAGGAAAGCCCCGTCAGCCTCGCCTGGATCGCCCTCCTCGGGGGCGTGGTGGGCCTCTTCTCCGTCCACGTCGGGCGCGTGTGGGAGTTTACCGCCGACGACGCCGCGGTGGCCTTCAGCTACGCCCGCAACGTCGCCGAGGGCCACGGCTACGTGCTCACCCCCGGCGCCGAGCGCGTCGAGGCGCCGGAGAGCTTCCTGTGGGTGCTGCTCCTCTCGCTCGCGACGCCGCTGCATGTCGGCCATGAGCTGCTCGCGAAGGCCCTCGGGCTGGTGTTCGGCGCGGGCTCGCTCGCGGCCATCGCGTTCTTCCCCGCGGCGGCGTACGGCCGTCGTCCGCGCGCCTTCGACCTCCTCGCCCCCGCCGTCGCCGCGTGCTTCGCCCACGTCGCCCTCTGGACGGTCTCGGGCTTGGAGAACGGCCTCTTCTCGTTCCTCTCCGCCCTCACGCTGGTGGCCTTCGCGTGGGAGGAGCGCGACCCGACGCGCACCCCGTGGTCGGCCGTCGCCGCGTCGGCACTCTTCGCGGCGCGGCCCGACGGCGCCCTCACGCTCGTCGCGCTGCTCGCGGTGAAGGTGGCCCGCGCGCTCCGTCGCTCGATGAGCCGGCAAGACGTGGTGTGGGGCTTCGCGGTGGCGGTGGGCGTCGGTTCGCTGGAGCTGTTTCGCGTCGCGTACTTCGCCTCGGCCCTCCCCAACGGATCGCGGGCGCCGGGTCACCTCTCGCTCCTCCCGAGCTCGGCGGGGCTCTCGTATGTGGTCGGGTGGGCCCGCGCGTATCACCTCGGCGCGCTGCTCGCGGTGACGCCCGTGGCGCTGCTCTCGCTGCGGGCCTTCGGGGCGCGGGCCGCGCTGGCGTTGTGCGTCGCGGCGGGATTCGCCGTGCCCCTCTACCGTCACGGCGACTGGATGGAGGAGTGGCGCTACCTCGCGTACGTCACCCCGCTGTGGTGCCTGCTCGTCGCGGAGTCGCTGCGGGTGGGGCTGCGGGCGGCGTTGGGGGTGGTTCCGCCGGCGCGACGTCGCGTGGTGGCCGTGGTGCTCTCGGCGCTGGCGGCGTGGGGGATGGCCCGCGAGGCCACGCGCGCCTACGGGCAGCGCTTCGCCGCGGTGCGGGCGCACACCACGCCCACCTTCGCGCCCGAGCGCCAGCGCGCCCGCTACTTCGCCGCCGCCGCGCGGGCCCTGCGTCTGCGCGACGCCTCGGTGCTCGACCCCGACGTCGGCGGGCTGAGCTACGACTCGGGCCTGCGGGTCATCGACGCGCTCGGCGTGGGCGACGCGGCGATCGCGCGCACCCGCGGGGTCGATCCGCGCGGACTGCTGGAGGTGGTGTTCTTCGAACGGCGGCCGACGTTTGTCCACGTCGACGCGTCGGCGCTGCCGCCCTCCCCCGAGCTCGATCGGCTCTACCTCCCGCTCCCCGCCGTCGTGTGGGGGGCGCGGGCCGTCGGTGACCACCGCGTCCGCCGCGAGCTTCTCGCCGCCCCGTGGATCGAGCTCACCGACACGCCCGCGGCTCCCCTCGCCCGCGGCCCCGATCGCTTCACCTTCGCGTCGGAGGCGGTGGCGCCGGGCGAGGCGCTCTCGGTGTCCTTCGTGCTCGCCGAGGCCGACGCCGCCAGCGCCGACGCGACGCTCGTCGCCATCGCCGACGACGGCAGCGAGGCCAGCGTGCCCGCTCCGGTCGCGGGTGGCGCACTCGACGTCGGGGCCTTCGCGGCGGGCGAACGTCCCCTCGGGTGGGCTCGCTTGCGGTTGCGGGTGGGCCAGCACCGCATCGCGTGGCGGGCAGGCGGGCGCACCGTGGTGTTGGGCACCGTTCGCGTGGCCCCGGATGCGGGAGCGGCGGTGTCGCGAGAGGCCGCGTCGCGCATCACGTCCTTTCTCACCCACGAGCGCGTGCGGGAGGCCCGTCGGGTCGCGCTGCGCCTGCTCCTTCGCGTGGAAGACGTCCCCAACGACGAGGCCGCGCGGGAGGGACTCGCCCGCTTCGCCCGCGCCCTCGCCCTGCGCGCGGCCCGACTCGGCGACGCGGGAGCGTTCGCGATCGGCGCCGACCTCGCCCGCGAGTCCCGGCGCTTCGCCACCACCGACCCGGAGGCCAACGCAGCGCTCGGTCGCCTGGTGGAGCAGATCGCCGACGCCTCCCGCCGGGCCGAGCAGCGCGGCGACGTGGCGGCGTTTGCGCTCGCGCGCGACGCGGTGCTGCTCGATCCGCGGCGGAGCTGGATGCGCCGACGCGCCGAGGCCTGGCGGCACGCGCACCGGTCGACGTACGACGGTCGCCGCGACGCGCTCGCCTACGAGGCGGCGTGCGAGGCCCTCGCCGTCCCCTCCCCCGACGCGGTCGAGCGCGCGGTGGTGGCGCTCGGCGGCGTCGGGCGGTGGCGCGAGGCCGCGGCGCTCAGCGAGCGGACGGGCCACACCAGCGAGGACGCAGGGGCGGCGCTCGTGGCGCTGCGCGGTCGGCTGGCGCGGGGCGAGTTCGCGGAGGCGCGGGCGCTGGCCGAGCGCTGCGCGTGTGAGGCTGCGCGCGACGCAG
>JBILLV010000570.1:0-3860 GCA_044375895.1 Polyangiales bacterium
TGGGGGCGCGGGGGGTTGGGGGTGGCGGGGGGGGGGGGGGGGGGGGGCGGCGTGTCAGCCGCGGGGCGAGCGCTGAACGATCAGCGGCAGGCGCCGGTGAGGGTGTCGCAGGTCTCGTCGGCGGGGCAGGCCGCGCTCGTCGCGCAGCCGCAGTAGGCGGGCTGCGTGCCCGAGCGGGGGATGCAGCGGCGCTGGGAGCCGCAGTTGGTGCTGGCGGTGCATTCGCAGCGGCCCGCGGTGCAGGCGCTGCCGGAGGAGCAGCTCGTCGCCGAGGTGCACGTCACCGCGAGGCAGTTGCCCGTGGCGGAGTCGCAGCGGCCCGCGCCGCACGCGGTGGCGGGGTTGAGGCGGCAGTCGGGCGTGCAGACGCCCAGGGAGTCGTCCATGGTGACCGACTGGCACGTGTAGCCCGAGCGGCAGCCGCCCGCGACGCCCGGGATGCAGTCGCGGAAGCAGATGAGCTGCGCGCTGCCGGCTTCGAGGCAGATGCCCGTGCCGCCCGCGCACTCGTCGCCCGGCGTCGCGCCCGCGCCGCAGCCGTAGATGCAGTAGCCGCCGGGCCAGCCCTCGCCGTTGGAGAGGCAGCCGCCGCCGACGCCGCAGTCACCCGATCGAACGCAGGCGCGGCCCGCCGTCCCCGAGGTGACGGGGGTCATGCAGGTGCCCGAGACGCAGGCCTGACCGGCGCTGCAGGTGCGCCCGCAGGTGCCGCAGTTGCGGAGCTCGCTCGTGACGTCGGTGCAGACGCCGCCGCAGATCATGTTGGGCGGCGCGCAGGGGGTGAGGCAGTTGCCGCCCGCGCAGAGCTGACCGGGCGAGCACTGACGGCCGCAGCCGCCGCAGTTGTTGGCGTCGGAGAGGACGTCGGTGCAGCTCGCGCCGCACATCATCCGCGGGGCCGGGCACGTCGACATGCACACGCCCGTGTTGCAGACCTGACCCGCGCCGCACGCGCGGCCGCAGGCGCCGCAGTTGGCGCCGTCGCTGGCGGGGCTCACGCAGCGGGTGCCGCAGAGGAGCTGGCCGACCGGGCACACGCAGCGCCCGGCGGAGCACGCGGTGCCGGCGGGGCACGCGGTGCCGCAGGTGCCGCAGTTGGCGTTGTCGGAGGAGGTGTCGACGCACGAGTCGCCGCACATCATCCGCGGGGCGGCGCAGCCCGAGACGTTGTTGCAGGTGCCCGCGCCGCAGACCTGCGTGGAGGTGCACCGCGTGCCGCAGGCGCCGCAGTTGGACTCGTCGGTCTGCGTGTCGCGGCAGAAGGCGCCGCAGAGCGTGAGGCCCGTGGGACAGCCCATCATCACGGCGTCGGGCGGCGGCATCACCACGTCAGGCGGCGGCATCACCACGTCAGGCGGCGGCGTCACCGCGTCGGGCGGAGGCGTCACCGCGTCGGGCGGAGGCGTCACCGCGTCCATGCCCGGCGTGTCGGGGGTCGGGGGCGTGTCGGGCGTCGCGGGCGTGTCGGGCGTCGCGGGCGTGTCGCCGCCAGCGTCGGTGTCGAGGCTGCCGCCTCCTCCGCGGGGAGAGCTGCAGGCCGCGAGGCCCGCGAGGAGCAGCGCCGACGTGAGGGCGCGCGCTCGGAGAGGAATCATGAAAGGGGCTCCAGGGTGATGAGTGGAAGGGCGCGGGCGAACCGGGTCAGGTCCGCCGCGACGGCGCGGAGGGTAGACGGAACCGGCGTGACGTCAAGGTCACGACAAGTTCGGTGGTCTGATAGAGTCCACGGCCGTGCTTCCCGCGCTCGCGCAGTTGGATTGTGTCGTCGAGGCCGTCCCTTTCGATGCTTCTCCCCCGGAGGTCTCGGGGCAGCGGCCGACGTCGATCGACCACTACATCGAATTTCAAGACGCCCTCACCGGCGAGCCGTTGACACCCGCGGACGTCTCCGCGCTCAGCGTCTCCGGCGTGAGCGGGGCCGCGCTCACCGAAGCGCGCGCCGAGACCTCGCCCGATGGGCTGGTGCTGCGGCGGGTCTGGGCGCTCCCTCCCGCGGGCGACAGCTACGTCGTGCGCGTCGATGGCGGCGCGTCGCGACGATACTTCGGGTGCGAACGACCGCTCCCCGTGATGGGCGCGGCGGCGCGGCGGGTGCGCGTGTCGTTGGTGCCGCGCGCGCGCGACGTCGTGGTCACGGTGGCGGTGCGGCGCGGCGGCAGCGAGCGGTCGCTCTCCGCGGCGGGCCTGCGCGCGGTGGAGCTGCGCGCCGCGGCGGACGTCGAGCGAGACATCGAGATCCGGCGCGGGCGGTGCTCGGGCGAGCAGCCCGCCGAGGGGAGCCACTGGTGCGTCCAGGCGCTCACCCTGGAGCCTGGATCCGTCGAGCTCAGCGCCAGCGTGCCGGGCTACGGGCTCGCCGCGGTGACCCTCGACGCTCGATCGACCGCGCGCGACGTCCCGTTGACGGCGCGCTACGACGGACACTTCATGCCCGCGGTGACGATGCACCTGGCGGCGGCCTGGGCGCCCCTCGGCGGCAGCGGCGTGGGCGTGCTCGCGGGCGTCGATGTGCTCGCCGGGAGCGCGCTCCACGGGCAAACGTGCCCCCTCGCGGAGACGTGCGTGCGGCCGATGATGCGCCTCGGGGCGGGCAACGTCCCCTACCGCCGCACGACCACGCTCGTGGGCCCGGGCGACCTCGCCCAGCGCGACGGCGAGGTGACCGGTGACCTCGGTGTCGTGGAGGTGGGCGGTGGCGTCACGGTGGTCCCCGCGGGCACGGGGGACGCGCTGCGCTTCACCGTCGCGGCGTCGGCGGTGCTGGGCTTTCGCGGCGACGAGCTCCTCTCGGGGACGAGCACCGTGCTCTCGCCGTCGACCACGCGCTTCGGCGCCGCTGCGGAGTTCTACTTCGGGTGGCGCTTCTTCGGCCCGCTCCTCCTGCACGCCGGGACGCGGTTGCAGGGCTTTCCGGGCTTCGGCAGCACCGGGCGACGCTTCTCCTTCCTCGGCGACGCGCCCCTCTCGGGGGAGTCGGCATCGCTTCTGCAGGTAGTGGTCTTCGCCGGAATCGGAGTTGAACCATGACCGCAGCCCGCCCCCTCGTCGCCGTGTTCGTTAGCGTGACCAGCGCGGCGCTGTTCGCCGCGTGCGCCACCAACTCGCGCGTCGAAGCGCCGACGTTTGGAATGGACAGCGGGGTGGCCACGACCCGCTGCGGCATCTCGAGCAACTGCCCCCGCCACAACGACATCTGCGTGCGCGACCCCAGCGCCAACATGGGCAAGTGCCTCCCGCCGACGCGGGGCGGGCTGTGCGCGCCGACGGGCGATGCAACGTCGCCAGAGGTGCCCGGTTGCTACCCCGGGGCGCGGTGTCAGCCGGTGCCGCGGACGCAGAGCGAGCTGGGCGGGATGTGCTCGTTCACGGGGACGCCGGGCGCGATCTTCCAGTTGCCCGACGGCCCGAAGATCGCGCTGCAAGAGCCCTCCCCCTTCAACACGTACGGCGAGCGTCAGGCGATCGCGTTCCGCTGGACGCCGCCGCCGGGGCAGACGGCGGACACGACCGCGGTGGCCGTGCTCATGCGTCGGGTGCCGCAGCGTGACGCCAACTACAACCGCCTGCGCAACCCGCAAGACATCGTCTGGATCTGGTCGTCGACCGAGCCGGGCGGCGCGGCGCCGGGCTCCGTCTCGTTGCGCGCGGGGCGTCAGGGTGTGCGGCCCGACGGGACCCTCGGTGCCCCGTATGCCTCCGACACCCTCGCCGCGGGGCGCTACTGGTGGATGACCTACACCCTCCGCGACGGCGGCGTCCGCGCCACCAGCGAGGTCTTCTCCTTCCGCGTCGGGGGCGACATCGCCGAGCAGCCCTGCACCAGCGTCGACGAGTGCGTCGCCCTCATCCCCGGCGAGTCG
>JBILLV010000375.1:0-8380 GCA_044375895.1 Polyangiales bacterium
TCGCAGACGAGGGAGCCCTTGCCCCCGCTCCGCGGGGGTGAGGGCGCGCGGCAGCGCGGAGAGGGGGCCGTGACGAGCGGCACCGTCACACGGTCCGCGATGCGTCAACGGCCAAACCTGAGTCAGTGGTCTCCATCGTAAGGCATCCCCGCGAACTCCTCGACCGCCGGCGTCGGCGCGGCGCGCCCGCGGTGTCGCCCCGGCGGGTGCGGGTGCCGCAGACGGACGATCGCGGGGCCGTCCACAACCGCGACGTCCGCGCGCGCAGGCCCGGCGTCGCGGGGGGTCGGTGCGCGCGATCTGGAACGGGTCGGCGCTCGGCGCGGGCGCGTCGATCGCCTCCGACGGCGTCGCGGCGGACGCGACGACCGGCGCGACGGCGGGAGCGGGCGCGCGCGGCCCGGCGGACGCCACGGGCAACTCAGGGCCGGCCGGCGGGCGCTCGCACCCCGCGCTCACGGTGGCCGCGAGCAACGCGGGCAGCACCGGGAGCCTCCTTCGCGGGGAAGGCTCGTCGGCCAGCACGATCCTGCCGACCGCGTCGACCTTCGCGCGCACGCAGGTCGCCTTCGCGCCGTCCCTCGACCGCTCTCGCCACCGCGCGTACTCGCGGGGCGTGAGCGACGACAGGTCGAGCACCTTCTCGCTGCACTGGGCGCAGTCGAAGTAGTGCCCCTCGCGCGTCGCGTCGTCGAAGCGCTGCGTGCACCGCGGGTGCAGATCGAAGCCGTCGTCTCTCGCCAGCACCCGGCACCCGTTCCCTTTCGAGCATTCGATCGTAGCCGATTCGTGTCGCCGGGTGGGCCATCCCGCGCTGGGGTGACGCGCCCGCCCGTTGCGTGAAGCGGATCGCCTGGTGTCGACGCGCGTGGCCGCGGGCGACCGCGCTCAGCGCGCGGGGCACACGTAGTCGACCAGCATCTGGTCGCGAAACCGCGCGGTCGAACTCTGGATGCGCGTCACCCGGCCGCGCGCGTCGTAGGTGTACACCTCCGTGAGGTCGCCGATGGTGCCGCGGACGATGCGCCCCGCCCGATCGCGCATGACGCGGCTCGGTTGGGCGGGTCCCGTGGGGTCGCAGCGCACCCCGTCGCGGGCCGGCGTGCGGCAGAGCACCGTGTCGAGGCCGACGAAGACCCCACGCTCAACGACCGAGCGGGAGGTCGCCATCGGCGGCGCGTCGGGCGCTCCCTGGAGGCTCTCCGACGTGACCACGCGCCCCGCCTCGACCTGCCAGCGATGCCGCTCGTTCGAAGTCGTCGTGTCGTCGGTGATGAGGCCCGGCCCGTACGTGAAGGTCGTCGTCGTGGCGGAGTAGCCCATCGTCTGCCGCGTGTGGCGCGTCAACCGGCCCTGCGCGTCGTAGACGTACGAGGCGCGACCGCGGCCGACGTGCTCGACCTCGCGGAGCCGTCCCGCGGCGTCGTAGCGGAGGAGCGCCTCCTCGCGGGTGCCAACACCCGTCGAGTAGCGGGTGCGGCAGGGGCGGTCGAGCGGCGGGAGGGCCTGGAGCACCGGCGGGCAACCGACCCGCTCGCCGTTCCAGATCGGCCCGATCGACCAGTCGACCATGCAGAGCGTCGCGTGGGCGACGTCGTTCGTCGGACGCTCCTGCCCGTCGACCGGAGCGGCCGCGATGGCCACCACCCCACAGACCAACCCGGCGAGTCGTGTGCGCATCGAGGGAGCGACGGTACCACCGCCGCGCGCGTCGCGGGTGACGCCTCCGCGGCGTTCAGCGCGGCGGGAAACGCCCCCGGAGCGTCGCGCGCAGGTCGGCCGCGTCGAGGTCGGCGGGGAGCGCGGCCACGACGCGGCCGTGCGCGGGGTCGTCGATCACCGCCGCGCCCGGCGCGAGCGCGCGGAGGAGCGCCGTCGCGTCGTCGCGCTCGGTGGGCGCGCACGAGACCGCCAGCTCGTGGGTGGGCGCGTCGGGCGCGGGGTCATAGAAGGCCACCGAGGCGCGGAGCGTACGTCCCGCCACGAGAACCTCGCCGCGGTGCCACTCGCTCGCCCGTGTGCGGCGGGGCTGGTCGAGCAGCGCCGCGAGGCCGTCGCAGACGCGCGGCAGGTCGGCGAGGGCGATCTCCGTCGTGGTGGTCCACCGCGAGACCGACGCGACGCCGAGGCGCGCCAGGACGTCGCGGAGGGCGTCCTCCTGCTCGGGGAAGGTGGGGCGACCGTAGTCGTCAAACTCGTTGGTCTGCGTGAGGGGCGATTCGATGCGCGCGACGCCGGCAGCGTGGTCGGCGGCGAGCGACCAGGTGTAGGAGACGCCTTCGCGCAGCCCGCCCCGCGCGCCCTGGCCGCAGAGTTCCGAGGTCGACACGACGGGCGCGGGGAAGCTCGGAGCGTAGTGCACGGACGCGAAGGGTAGCGCCACCTGCGAACCCGCCGCAAGCCCCGACCGCGCCCGATGGAAGACACGGGGCGCGCGGGTGACGGTTCAGCGTCCGGCGGTGGCTGCCTTCGCCGCGCGCTGAATCGCCTGAGCGCGCCTCCGCCGCCTGCGCCGCGTCCGTGTCGTTCACTTCCCGCGAGGCCCAGGCGAGGGTCTGCCACGCCAGGAGGTGATCGGGCGCATCGTGCACCAGCGCCCGCATCGCTTCGATCGCCTCCCGTGGGCGGTACTGGTGGACGAGCACGTGCCCGCGCAGCGCCTTCGCGTCGGCGTCGTCGGGCGCGTCCCCCAGGAACTGGTCGAGGGCGACGAGCGCTCGGGCGCGGCGGCGCGTGCGCTCGGCGGGGTCGGTCATGCGTCGACCGCGCGTGCGGCGAATCGCGCCCGTGTTGTGGAAGGCGAGCGCCTTCACGAAGCCCGCGAGCATGTGTGGTCGATGAATCCGCTGCGGGAAAAATGGATGCGCTGGCTCTTGGCCCGAACGGTATGTGACATGCACTGACGGCGGTGTGTCACGGGCGCGAGCGCTGGGGAGAGGCGCAGCACCGCGGTCTGCGGCGTGCCGTCGGTGATGCTCCGAGACGAGCGACCCGATCAGCCGGTCGTCGGCGGCGGACGACGCGCCGGGCGCGGGAGGAGCCATCGCAACGACGATCGGTGAGCCTTCCTCGCGGACGCAACGAGCGGCTGGTGAGCGTGGTGGTGCGCCGCGGAGCGAGCACCGGCTCAGGTGTGGGCCTCGGTGGCGGGAGAGCACACCCACGGCGCGTTGATCCACGCGGCGGTGGGCGGTCTGGCGGCGCGCGGCGCTCGGGGTGAGCTTCGTGCTTGCCTGCGAGCGCCTCGGGGGAGGTCGCCACGACGCCCTCGGGGCAGGACGCCAGGAAGGCCGACGGCACGAGGACGACGCCGCAGGGACGCATGGGCTGGTCGCATCAGCCCCCCCCAGCGCGTGAGACAGCCGTCCGCGGGGAATGGTACCCTGCGGCGTGATGTACGCTGGCAAGGTCCGCGCAGGCTTCTGGACGATCGCGACCCTCTCGCTGGCCGTGGCCGGATGCGGCGCGACCGACGACACGGGGCGCGTCGACGCCTCGAGCGACGACACGGGGCGCGTCGACGCCTCGACCCGGGACGTCGCGCCCGCGCCCTGCACCGACAGTGTCCAGTGCGGCGACTACGACCCGTGCACGCGCGACACCTGCAACGAGGCCACGCGCCTCTGCGAGCACGAGCCCGACGACCGCTGCCGCATGTTGCTCGCGCGGGGGGCGTACACGGTGAGCCCGCCCCTCTCGTATGCCTGCACGTTCTTCACGATCGACGCGGTGTCGCAGCTGAGTCTGGTGATCGGCCCCTCGCGCATGCAGGTCTTCGGGCTTCCGATTCCGACCGAGCTCCTCGGGGAAGCGCCGCGGGACGGGATGTTTCAGGTGGGCGCGTTGGCTGGGCGCGGGCGCTCGTTTCGGCTTCGGCTCGAGGGCGTCATCGAGTCCCCGCAGCGCTTCGACGGCACGCTCACCGTCACCTGTACCGATTGCGTCGAGGGCGACAACTGCCCGACGCGCTCGATGGCCTTCCGCGCCACGCGCCCTTGAGGGCCTCGCGCAGGGCCGACGCGTCAGGGCTGCGCGCCGCTGCAGCGCACCACGGGCGGGTCGTTGGGGGACAAGGCGTTCAACGCCTCTCGTCGTCAAGCCCCCCGCCCCGCCGCCCGTCCGATGCGTCGCATCGGGGGATCACCACGCGCTGGCCCGTCTCCTTCACCCACGCCTGGGGCTTCAAGAGCTCAACCTGCAGGCGGTACTTCTGCCTCTCATAGTTTCTACGGAGCATGAGGTGCTTGTAGGGGTAGGCCCCCTCGCGCCAGTCGTCAGCGAGCGCCTCGTCGGGGTTGCCCCCGTTGTCCCAGGCGATCTTGCGCTCGACCTTCTGCAGCAAGCGGCGCAGAAACTCCACGTCGTCCGGGGCCGCGCCGTCGATGATCGCCTCCAGGCCCACCGCGAAGAAGGCCCCCGCGAAGAAGGCGCGATACGTTGCGGCGCGGCGCCGCGCGGGTGCATGCTCGCGCGATGGTCCTCTCCTGGTTCACCGAGCGGCGGCGCGCGAGGGTCGCCGCGGAGCCCTTCCCCGAGGCGTGGGAGGCCACGCTGCGCGCCGACGTCGCCCACTGGCGCTACCTCGACGACGACGAGCGCGCCCGCCTCCGCGACCTCATGCAGGTCTTCATCGCCGAGAAGAACTGGGAGGGCTGCGGCGGGCTGGAGATGACCGACGTCGTCCGCGTCACCGTCGCCGCCGACGCCTGCCTCCTCCTCCTCGGGCGCGACCACTCGCTCTACGCCGACGTGGAGTCCATCCTGGTGTACCCCAACACCGTCGTCCCGCCGGCGCGGCCCGTCGGCGTCTTCACCCGCGGCCCGGAGCTGGTGGACGAGCGCGCCCCCCTGCACGGCGAGGCCTGGCAGGGCGGGCCCGTGATCCTCGTCTGGGACGCGGTGAAGCGCGGCGCGCGGCGCGCCGACGACGGGCGCAACGTGGTCTTCCACGAGTTCGCGCACAAGATCGACCTGCTCGACGGCGGGGCCGACGGCACGCCGCCGCTGCCCGACCGCGCCGCGCGGCGCACGTGGGCGGCGGTGTGCTCGGACATCTACCTCGCGCTCAAGGGCGAGGACCCGCGCGCCCGCCGCGCGCTCGACCCCTACGGCGCCACCAACGAGGCGGAGTTCTTCGCGGTGGCGACGGAGTCCTTCTTCGAGCGGCCCGCGACGCTCGCCCGCGAGCTGCCGAAGCTCTACGCGCTGCTCGCCGACTACTACCGGCAGGACACCTTCGCCCGCATGGCGCGCGGGCCGCGGGAGGACGCGTGAGCCCGCGCGCCCTCACGCTGGCGGGGCTCGTCGCGCTCGGCTGCGCGGCGCCGCCCCGCGCGCGCCCCGCGGCGCCCCCCCCGGTCGCGGCGGCCGCGACGCCCGACGCGAGCCCCCCCGCAGTCGTCGACGCGAGCCCGCCCGCGGCCGTCGACGCGGCGCCCCCGACGCCGGAGGCGCGCGAGCGGGCCGCCGGGGCCGCGGTGTTCATGCGCGTCTGCGGGCCCTGTCACGTGGCGATGTGGCGCGTCCCCCAGGGCGGGACGCTCTCCCCCGCGAGCCGCAGTGAGGCGGCGGTGCGGCGCCTCATCCGCGCGGGCTCCGGCCCCGGCAGCGCGCGGCGGATGCCGCCCATCGGCGTCGACGTCCTCCCCGAGCGCGAGCTGCCCGCGCTCTTCGCGTGGCTGCGCGAGACGCGCGTGGTGGACTCGCCCTGAAGTTTCGTGCGCGAGCTCGCCGCTCTGGGGCGCCACGTTCGCCGGCCTGATGGGCGCTGCCCACGCCGAGCGGATGATCGGCTGGATCGAGGCCGAGTTTCGCCGCGACTTCCCCCCGTACGACACGCTCGTGGATTTCGGCGGGATGAGCGCGCTCGACGAGGAGGCCTTCAACCGCTTCGGCGCGTGGTACCGCGCCACCCGCGCGCGGCAGGCGACGCGCGTCCGACGCGCCGCGGTGGTCGCGCCGGCCGCGGGCCTGATGGCGTCTGTCGTCGCGGGGTTCTCCCACGTGGCCGGGCCGCTCATCCCGTGGGCCGTGTGCCCCGACCTCGACGCCGCCGCGCCCAGCGCACCGCGTGGAGAGCGGCGGGGTCGCGCGCTCGTACGTGATGTTCTTCCGCGGCGGCGGCCAGCTCATCGTGAACCTCGGCGCGCTCGTCAACGTCGACGAGGTGTGCGGCCCGCTCAAGGCGCTCGGCGTGCTGCGTTGAGGCCCCGCGCCCGTCGCTGCGCGGGCGTTGCGGCGGCGAGGGTGTACAGCATCCGATGGCCCTGCCCGTCAAGCACCCCCGCAGCGCCCGTCTCACGCCCCGCAGGTGTGCTCGCTCGGGACCGCGTGTGTAGAGCCGAGCGGCACGTCGTGCAGTATCGCTGCGGTGACCGACTCCAACGCGCCGCGGTCGGTGCTCTGGCGGGCAGACGTCGCCCTGACGAGCGCTTCGCTCGTTGCCTCCTGCGCCTCGGTGCCCCCCTCGCGGTTCAGCTGGTGTCGTCCCAGCGCCGGGCCGGCGCGGCGACGACCTCCGCCGCGGGCACTTCAGCGCGTCGACGTCCGACACCCGATGCCGCAGCGTCGCCCAGTCCATCCGCGAGGGCCCGCGTGCGATCGCCTTCGTCCGCCTCGCCTCCGTCACCGTCGCGGGGCGCCCTCCACTGCGGCTTGACGCACGCAGGCGCCGATCTCTGTTGATCGGGTGACGTTGCAGGCGAAAGACGAGTGCTCGTGGTGTTGTTCATTCCCAGCGTCGAGCGGGACGGCGCCACGCCCATCGACCAGGGCCATTGGGTTGACGCCGCGCGATCGAAGCGGATAGGGCATTCAACGCCCCGGTAGGCGCACGAGAAGAGCTGCGGTGCGTCCGCGCGTTCGAGCGCGTCGGTGGCCCCCTGAGGTGGACGATGTTGTGCTCCGCGAGGCGGTCGAGCACGCTGCCAAGGTGTTTGCGGCGCGGCTCGCGCGTCAGGGCATGCCCGGCGATCACCCGCCAGAGTTCGCCGGGGAGCAGAAGCTCCAGCCGGAGGACGAGCAGCGGTTGCCACGCCGTGCGCAGGTGGGTGTCGTCGGCAGGGGCGTCGGTGGGGCTTCGTCGCCGGGCCTCGGAGGCGCTCGTCGCGCGCCTGCGAACGGCGCGGCAAGTTCACGGGCGACAAGGCCCATTGGGGCCTTGGGTTCCCGCGCAACAGACATCCTTACCGCGCCGTAAGCGCGCGCACGAGCGACGACGCCCGGTGCGTCCGGCGAAGCGGATCGGGCATCCGGTGGTCGTCCTGGACGAGAACTTTACCCGTCGCCCGACCGATGCGTCGCATGCGGGATGTTCGCTCGACTCTCGCGGTACTGCGCGCGGTGTTGCTGGAGTGGTCCGGTGAGGTTGGTGACGGGCCTTCGAGCCGCGGCGCCGACAACACCTCGAAGGGTACGGTCCGCGGGCTACGCCGTGAGCGCGCGGTGAACCTCCTCCAGCCCGTCGGGGTCTCGCCCCGCGAGCGCGAGCGCCGCCGGCGTCAGCGCGAGCAGGGACGACGCGTCCGCCGGTGGCCGAAGGGCCGCGGCCAACCCCCGGGTCGCCGTACGTCCAGGCGCGGAGCGACCGCGCCAGCGCCTGCCCGAGGCGGAGCCCCTCGGCCGACTCGCCCACCCCGATGAAGGCCTCCGCGAGCGAGGCGACCCACCACCCCAGGACATCGGAGCCTGCGAGGGCGGCAGGCACGTCGGCGTCGAGCGAAGCCAGCGCCCGCAAGGCCTGATCCCACTCGCCCGCCGCCCAGCGCGCGCGGGCGAGACGAAGCGGCGTCTCCTGGTACGGCTCGGGCGTCGCGCCTCCCTCCCACACGCCGCGCGCCTCGGCGAGGAAAGCTCGCGCCTCCGCGTGCGACCCACCGCGCATGGCGACGCGCGCCGCATTGATCAAGAGCTCGGTCCGCGCGCGCCGCGTCGTCCGGTCGTTGACGGGCTCGCAGTCGATCTCCTCGGACGGTACGAAGGCCCGCGACCGCGACCGCGCCGCGTCGAAAGCACCGACGAGGGTGAGCCCGCGCACCGTCGCAGCGCGGTCGAGCCAGCTCGGCGACGCCGTCGCGTCCGCGAGGTCCACGCCAACACGATCGAGGGCTTCTGGCTCGGCCTCCGGAACTACCTCCGACCCTTCCGCGGCGTCAGCAAGTGGTGCCTCTACCTCGCCTTCTACGAGGGCATTCACAACGACCGACGCGACTTCCTCGGCTTCCTGCGCAGGCTACTCGGCCCCTTCACCCCGAGCAGCCCATGAGCCGTTTTCCCTATCCGCTGACCGCGGCGGGGAGGGAGCGTTGCGCTCGCCTTGTTGAACGAGACGCGCCCGTGGCACAACGTAGGACGCACAGGTCATGAAGAACCGCGCGCGCCG
>JBILLV010000376.1:0-8334 GCA_044375895.1 Polyangiales bacterium
CGAGACGATGCGGGGCGTGATGTGACCCTCGACGAGCTCCTCGACCGCGCGGAGCTCGGGACCGTCACCGCGGACGACCTCGACGCGCTCGACGCCGACGACCCCGAGCTCCTCGACGCCCTCGACGAGCTCGAGCACCGCCATCGCGACGGCTACGGACGTTGGAGTTCCACGACGCTCGTCGATGGGGAGCGTGGCGAAGTGGCCGTGTTCGCGGTCTCGGCGGGCGAGGAGATTCCCCTCCACGACCACCCCGGGATGACGGTGCACCAGCGCGTTCTCCGCGGGACGGTGGCGGTCGAGGCGTGGGATCTCCTCGACGCAGCCGGCACCTCGCGGGCGGCCCGTCACGTCGGTGAGTCGCTCGTGCACGAGGGGGACACGGCCCTCACGCTCTTGCCCGACCGCGCGAACATCCACCGCGTGCGCGCCGTGGTCGACGCGGTGTTCATCGACGTGCTGACGCCGCCGTATGGTGACGGTCGGCGATGCTCGGAGTGGCGGGTGGAGGTGGCGCCCGATGCCGCGGGGAGCGGGCGCCTGACGTGGGTGCGGTGGATGTAGCGGGGGGCTTCAGCCCTTGATCGCCGCGATGGCGACGCCGGGCACCTTGAAGATCGACGGGTCGGCCTCGAGGGCCACCATGCGGCGCGCGACCTCGTGGGCGTTCTTGTGCGTGACGAACCACGGCGGCTTCGGGAACATGGTCAGCGGCCCACGCACCACCACCTTCTCGATGCCCTCCAGGCAGAAGGTGTTGTGCACCCACCCGAGGCCCCCCTGCACGTTGGTGAGGGTCGACGAGGGGTGCGCGCCCCACGGCGTCGTGACCAGGGCGTAGGCCAGCGCGCTCCACTGGTTGACGCCGACGGCCCCGTAACGCAGGTCGCGGAGCATGCGCTCGAAGGCGTCGGCGCACGACGGGTCGCCCATCGTGCGGGGGTGGATGAAGGTCACCGCGCTGAGCGTGCCCCAGAGCCGCTCGTTGCAGAAGCGCGTGGCGGCGTCGATAAACTCCACCCCGCTGTGCTCGTCGAGCGCCACCTCGCTCAGGATCGGGCAGAAGGGCTCAGTGGTGAACAGCGCCTCGGACTTGTCGGCCGCGTCGAGCCCGAACACCAGCGTCCACGGGAGCTGACCTTCGGTCGCGTCGCCGAGCTTCTCCGACTTCGCGCGGCCTCCGATGAGCTTCTCGTAGCGGTCGAAGGCGCCGGGGTAGTAGGCCTTGCGCGGGGCCACCGTGGCCAGCACGTCGCGCACCCGCTTGAGGAAGTCCTGGCGGGCGGGCCAGTGCTTTGAGGTGACGAGCATCTTGCCCGCGTTGCAGTTGCACGAGGCGTTGTTGGTCATCATGGTGGCGACGTTCTGCGCCATGAAGTCCAGCTCGTCGTCGCTGTAGGGGCCGGGGATGATGACCACCGGGGTGACGCAGCCGAGCTCGCTGGAGATGGGCTTCTTCAACAGCGGATCGTTCTCGGCCTGGCGGCGGTCGCGCTCGGCGCCCGGCGGGCCCCACACGATGAGGTCGTGAGTGCGGTCGGAGCCGGTGATGTGCACGTCGGCGATGAGCGGGTGGTAGCTCAGGTGCGAGCCCACGTCGCCGCCGCCCATCACGAAGCGCAGGTAGCCCCGGGTGATGAGGGGCTCGAACGCGTCCTTGAAGAAGGGGTCGAGGTACTCGTTCACCGGGTTGAGCTTCACGATGCAGACGTTGCCGTCCACGAACATCTTGTAGATCGCGTCCATCGGGGGGATGGAGGCGACGTTGCCCGCGCCGAGCACCAGCGACACGCCCCCTTCGGGCGACCGCTGCTTGTAGAACGACGCCTGCTTGCGCTGCGCGTCGTCGGGCGAGATGCCGTCGAGGAAGCGCACCTCCGCGGAGAAGCCCCCGTAGAGCGCGGACTCGACCAGCGTGTTGGGGAACACCTGCACCACCGACTGCCCGAGCGGCGTGCGGCCGAAGCGCTCGGGCGCCGGGCCCGGCGAGCCGGTGCGGCCGATGGACTCCAGCGACTCGGCCAGCAGCCGGAGGTTGCGCACCGTGGTCATCGGCCCGGCGAGCCACTCCTCGCTCGACGCGGGGCTGTCGAACGCGATCCCCTTGGCCTCACAGGCCGCGCGCGCCCAGGCTTCGGCGCAGGCCACCACGCGCGGGATGCACTCGCGCAGGAGCGACGCGCGCTGGCTCGGCGAGAGCCGCGCGAACTCACGCGCCTTGTCCTTGAGGAGCGCGAGGTCGGCGTCGATGGCCTCAAACCCCGTGGACGACTTGCTGCGCGCCGAGGCGCTCATCTCCATGGATGCGGATGTCATGGGCGGCGACGCTACCACAGCGTGCGAGGGACGCCGATGGACGAAAGCTCCTCGAAACCTACGCGCGGGTGTACTAGGTTCGAGGCGTGTTCTGCCCATCCTGCGGTGCGCCCAACCCCGACGAGGCGAAGTTCTGCAACGAGTGTGGCGCGCGCGTGGCGCCGCCGACGATGCAAGGTGGCGGCGGCGCTCCGCCGGGGACGATCACGGGCGCGAGTGACCCCGCGCGCCGCACTGGGACGGGGCAGGGGACGCTCTCGGGCATGTCGACCCACGACATCGCCGCGTCCATGGTCACCGGGCCTTCGCGGCGTCAGATGGCGGCGGCGGGGGTGACCATCGGCCTCATCGGCATCGCGCTCGGAGCCGTCGTGGCGTGGCGCTCCACCGCGCAGCCCCCGGCGCCGCCCGTGACCCCGTTGGGCCCTGTCGGGCTCCTCGGCGACCCCGCGGCCGTCACCGCGCCGCAGACCGTCGAGACCGATGGAGGCACCGTCGTCGCGGTCGTCACACCGCCGGCGAGCCCACGCGCGCCGCGAGGGGGCGCGCGTGCGCCTGCACCCGCCGTGGCGCCGCCTCCGAACCCGCGCCCGACCGCGCCCACCGCTCGCCCGACGACCCCGCCCGCGCGTGGGGCTGGCGGGGCTACGGCTCCAGAGACCGACGATCCGCCCGCGGACGACCCTGGCTCGACCACGACGACGACGCCGTCGGGCAACACCGTTCGCCGTGACAGCAACGGCAACATGGTGGTGTCAGGGCCCGACGGTCAGCCCCTCGTGCGCCTCGATCGCACGGGCGCACCCGACGCGGCCGCGCCGGCGGGCCCTGCGCCCGCGGAGAACGGCGTGATCGAGCGCGGCCCGCGCACCTCCCAGGGAGGCTTCCGCCAGGGGGAAGAGACCGACGCGACCGGCACGATGGACCCCGCGGCGTTTCAGTTCGTGTACCGGCACTACCAGTCGCAGATCGCGTCGTGCTGGTCGAGCGCCTCGCGCGGCGCGGACGTGTCGGGCGTGATGGTGGTGCGCGTGCGCATCGCCGAGGCGGACGGCCACGTGAGCCGCACCCGCATCGTGTCCGACAGCACCCACAACGCCGGGCTCCAGGCCTGCGTACAGAACGCCATCCGCGCGTGGCGCTACCCACGGCCCGAGGGCGGCGACGTCGAGGTCGACTATCCCCTCCGCTTCGGCGGCGCGCGCTAAGGGACGGTCGTCGCGTGAACGTCGACCGCTGGGTGATCCCTCCGGCCGTCGCGGCGGCGGTGTTCGCGCTCGCGGCCATCTCTCCGCCCGTCACCACCACCGATCTCGAACGTGGGCTCCGCATCGAGGCGGTCACCGCGGCGGATGGCGTCGTCCTCCTGCGCGTCGCGGTCGAGCGCGTCTCCGATGGCGTCCTCAGCGCGCCGCGCGACCTCGCCGTGACGCATCTGGGAGAGACGGTCACAGCGCAACGGGTAGAGGGCCTCGCGGCGGTCACCGCGGTGGTGCCCACGAGCTTGCGTGAGGGGAGGGCGCAGCTCGACGTCACCGCCGACGGGCTCCGTGCGCACCTCTCGCTCCCCGTCGGTCGATCGCCTGCACCCGAGCCCACACCCGCGGATGGACCGATCGCGTTTGCCGCGGCCGAAGGGTACCTGCTGCCAGAGGTCGCGGGGACGGTGCTCGTGCGCGCGCCTGGCGCCACGACGGTGCGCATCGACGCGCAGTTTGAAGGCGTCACGGTGGTGCCCGCGCAGGCAACGGTCGGGCGGTGCGACGTGGCGGCGTTCGAGGTGACGGTGGCGGGGATGGGCGCGCCCGTCACCCTCGTCGCGAGCCTCGCCAGTGGACCTGAGCGGAGGGCGCATGTCCGCCTCCCGCTCCTGCCCGGTGGCGTCTCCCTCGCGCGCGAAGGACGATCGCTCACGGTGCGCGGCGCGTTCGCGGGGCAGGTGGTTCACCTCGTGGGGGGCGGCGCGGCCGGCGCGCGGTGGTGGAGCGCGACGCGCGTCACGGCGGATGACGTGTGCCCGCGCGCGGTGGTGACATTGCCGGAGGGGCTCACGTGGGTGCGCGCCTCGACCGACGCGCTCTTCGGAGACGACGCGTCGGCGTCCTTGCGTTGGGACGCGACGCCGCCTCCGTGCGTCGACGACCGGAGCGCGCGACGATGGTACGAAGTTCGAACCGCGGCGCCGCCAGGGCCGCTGGTGGGCGTCGCGCTCGACGGGGCATCGCGCGCTCGACGGGTGCTCGCCGTGCGCGTGGGGCGCGCTCGTTCGCTGGCGTGGTTGGGCATTGCGGTGTCGATCGCCGCGGAGATCGCGCTCGTGCTCGGGCTCGGCCTCCGCGATGTCGGAGACGACGTGGACGGCATGCGAAGGCTTAGTCGAGAGGACGTGGGGCGCATCGCCACAGGTGTGGTGATTCTCACCCTCCTCGGCTTCGCGCTCGCGCTCGCCTCATCGCGTGCCGTGACGGGATGATTCATGCACTGAAGACGGCGTGCGGTCTTGTTTCAGTCGGAGCGCTCTGTCACGATCGGTGAAGAGGTACACACATGGGAGCAAGGGTCCTTCTGGTCGAGAACGACGAGTCATTGCGGGCTGCGATCGTGCGCGCGCTTCGTGCGCGGGGCATCGGGGTCGATGCCTTCGCCACGGCGACCGACGCGCTGTCGGCGGTGGAGGGTGGGGCCTCGTGGCGGCGCGCCCTCATCGATCTGGTGCTGCCTGATGTGGACGGCGCGACCCTCGCGGAGCGGCTGATGTCGCACCTGCCGGAGCTGGAGATCACCTTCGCCACCGGCGGCACGGACGCGTCGGTGCTGTGTCGGGCGCACGCGCTCGGCACCGTGATCTGGAAGCCGCTCGGGCTCGGTCCGTTGTGCGAGCGCTTCGGGACGGCGTCGCGCCGGTCGGGCGTCGTCGTCCGCCGCGCCGCGCGCCCGGTATCCAAAGCGTCCAACTCCTGACGCTTCTCGCTCGTCGCCATGCGCTACGAAGGCAAGCTCTATCGCCCGCCGAGCGAGGCCGACGCCTACATCCTCCAGGCCACCATCGGCTGCTCGTGGAACCACTGCGTCTACTGCGACATGTACCGCGAGAAGGACTTCCGCGTGCGCGACCTTAGCGCCGTGCTGGAAGACATCGCCCTCGCGTCGCGACGCTTCGGTCCGAAGGTGGAGAAGGTGTTCGTGGCAGACGGCGACGCGCTGGTGATGCCGGTCGCGCACTGGGAGGCGATCCTCGGCGCGTGCCGCGCGGCCTTTCCCTCGCTGCGGCGGGTGTCGTGCTACGCGATGGCCCGCAACGTCCTCGAGAAGTCCGACGACGAGCTCGCACGGCTGCGGGCCGCGGGCCTCTCGCTGCTCTATGTTGGCCCGGAGTCGGGTGACGACGAGACGCTCCGACGCATCGCGAAGGGGCAGGATCGCGCCGCCCACGTCGAAGCCGCGCGGCGCGCGAAGCAGGCGGGGATGGCGCTGTCGGTGATCTTCCTCCTCGGCGCGGGGGGCGTGGCGCGGAGCGAGGAACACGCCCGCGCGTCGGCGAGCCTCGCGACCGACATGGACCCGGCGTTTCTCGCCGCCCTCACGCTCACCGTGGTGCCGGAGACGCCCCTCGCGACGCTCGTCCGGCGCGGGCGCTTCGAGCTCCCCGCCGTCCCCTCGTTGCTCGGTGAGCTGCGCACCTTCGTCGAGCTCGCCGCCCCCACCGACGCCCTCTTTCGAACGAATCACGCCTCCAACCACCTCCCGCTGGGCGGGCGTCTGCCGCGCGATCGCTCGCGCATCCTCGGCGTGCTCGACGCCGCGCTCGACGGTCGGATCGATCTGCGCACCGAGTCGTCGCGCGGGCTGTAGCGCGGCTACGGGCTGATGCGACCCGTGAACGACAGCGTCCAGCCCGACACCGCGGGCCAGTAGTCGAAGTCCGCGTCGAAGCCCATGGGGAGCAGGCTGGCCCCCACACGGAGGCGGAGCGCGAAGTCCGCCGGGCGCGGGCCGAGCTGCCGCGCGACCACGCCCACACCGAGGCGCAGGCTCGGGATGATGATCGCGATCTCGGGGGTCGAGACGTCCACCACCAGCGACTCGAAGAGCGACTCGCCGTCCATCTCCATCGCGGCCTGGACGAAGCCGTATTCGAAGAGAGACACCTCCCAGCCCACCCGGAAGACGCCGCGGGTGAGCTGCGCGTCGATCGGTCCGCGCATCCCGAAGGCGAGCACGGGGCCGCCGTTGCGCAGCGGACCCGGAGCAGCCGCGCGCCCGGGGACGCCCAGGGATACGGTCGCGTAGCGCACGGTGACGCGCGGGGCGTCGGCGTCCTCTTCGACGGTTCGGGGGTAGCCGGGCGCATTGGGGCGAGGGTCGTAGGTGGTGAGGTCTTCGCCTGCGGCCACTTGCACCACCGAGTCGCCGTTGGCATCCAGCGCGATCGAGCCCTCCAGCGTGACGTTTTCGCCCACGTAGAGCGCCACCGACGTGAACTCACCGTGGTGACCTTCGCCCGCGGCTTCGCCCAGGAACGGGTGGCGGACGATCGTGGGAGAGATGACCCACGGGCCGCTCCCAAGGCGCGACGTCGTCGCGAGGTCTCGGGTCGCGCTCACGGTCACACGGACCGATCCGCCGGGGGGGAGCGTGCGCACGACCGCCGAAGCGCCGTTGAATCGGACGGTGTCGCGGCTCTGGGCCGCGGGGGTGAGCGTGGCGCCGGCGCGGGTCACCACCTCGAAGCTCGCCTCCACGCGGCAGGTCGCGAGGGTTTCGGTGAGGACAAGAGCTTCGCAGCGGACGGATACCCGGGCGTCGCGCACGGTCGCCTCCCCGGTCACAGCCACGCCAGAGGGGGCCGCGGGCCGCGCGGCCACCGGGTTCGGGTAGGCCGACGCGGACAAGGGGAGCGCGAGGAGCGCTGCGAGGCGGCCTGGGGTGCGCATCGGGGTCACAGAGTACGTGAAGCCCGCGGCGCACTTACGGCTCCGGGCGTGGGCGGTTGGGCGTTTCGTCACCTCCCGCGGGCACCCTCCGTGTCGATCGCCCGTGACACGCTCGGCCCGGTTGCGAGAACATCCGCGCCGAACATGGACAGCCAGCTTGAGAAGACCATCGAGAACCTGAAGACGGCCCTCCTGGTCCGCCCCAACGACGCCTTCAAGCGCAACCAGCTCGGGGTGGCGTTTCGCAACGCCGGGCGCTTCGCGGAGGCCATCGATCAGCACAAGCGGTCCATCGCGATCGACCCCAACTTCGCGGACGCCTACTACAACCTCGCGCTCGCCCACGCCGGCTCCAACGCCTGGGAGCCTGCCATCGAGGCCCTGCGCAGCGCCGTCCGCCTCAAGCCCGACCACGCCGAGGCCTGGTACAAGCTCGGGCAGGCGCTCGCCCGCGAGAAGCACTTCACCGACGCCTCCCAGGCCTACCGGACGGCCCTGCGGCTCCGCCCGGACTTCGTCGCCGCGACCGCCGAGGTGGGCATCGTCCACGTGCAGGCGGGCGACTTCCGCGACGCCGTCCCCTTCCTGGAGAAGGCCAACGACCAGCGGCCGGGCGACCTGGAGATCCTGCGTCACCTGGCCCTCGCGTACCACGGCGTCCAGCGCTACCCCGAGGCCACCCGCACCTACGAGCACCTCTTCGCCGTCGAGAAGGGGACGGCCGAAGACCTCCACCGCTACGGCGACTCCCTCGCGTGCCAGAACCGCCCCGAGGACGCGCTCCTCCAGTGGCGCCGCGCGATCGAGCTCGACCCCAACCGGGCCTCCACCCATCGGCTCATGGCGCGCCTGCTCGCGAAGCTCGGTCGCCACAAGGAGGCCATCGGGTACTGGCGCGAGGTGGTTCGGATCACCCCCGATGACCACGAGGCGCACGCGGGCCTCGGCTTCGCCAATCAGGCGCTGGGGATCCACGTCGAGGCGGTGGCCAACTTCCGCGAGGCGATCCGTCGGCGCGACGACGACCCGCAGTACTTCGTCGGCCTCGGCACGTCGTGCCACGCGGTGGGCTCGATGCAGGAGT